>NZ_JAPZSY010000001.1 GCF_027532025.1 Inhella sp.
TAGAGCACGTCGGCGCCCAGGCCTTGCACGTGATCCAGCTTGGCGCGCAGGCTCTGCAGGTCGCCGCCCCAGAACTCGATCTCGTGGCTCCACAGCTTGGCGCTTTCCACGTACGTGCCGCGCTTGGGCGTTTCATCCCAGCTGCGCAGCACCTTGGGCGCGGGGTAGAGGTGGCGCTTGGCCTCCAGGTTGGCCGCGGGCGCGAAGCGGTCGGGCAGCACTTGGTAGACGATGGCACCGTTGCGCCAGTCCTTTTCGCGGGCCTCGAAGCGGCCCTTCAGTTCGGCGTCGAAGCGGTTGGCAGGGTCGGCAGCGTGAACCATGGCGGCTCCCATCAGCAGGGGCAAAGCGAACAGCGGGGCGAGCTTCATGGGAACCTCTCAGGGCACGCGTTTGTAGCGGCTGTAGCCGCCCAGGTCTTTGGGGCGAGGCGCCAGCAC
Source organism: Inhella sp. (assembly GCF_027532025.1). Lineage (GTDB taxonomy): Bacteria > Pseudomonadota > Gammaproteobacteria > Burkholderiales > Burkholderiaceae_C > Inhella. The sequence continues at coordinate 441 of NZ_JAPZSY010000001.1, forward strand.
CAGCACGCCACGCGGGGGCACGTCCACGGTGACGAAGCCGGGGCCAAAGCCGGCGACCACCGGCCCAGGCACGAGACCCAGCACGTCCACCATGGGCGTGTCGTCCATCAGGTGGGCGTTGCGCACCATCAAGCGTTCGCGCACGGGCTGGTCGCTGGGGTTGGCCACGACGATGCGCGTTTCCAGCGCGCGGTCGGTGTGGCGCTCGAAGGCGAACAGGCGTTGCGCGTCGATGGCGCGGTAGTCGCCGATGCGCAGCGCGCGGTGCTGCTGGCGCAGCGCCACGAGCTGCTTCGTCCACACCATGTCTGGGTGGTCCTCGCGCACCAGGTCCCAGCGCATGGGGCCGCGGTTCTCGGGGTCGGCGCCACCGGTCATGCCCACTTCCACGCCGTAGTACAGGTTGGGCGCACCGGGCAGGGTGAACTGCAGGGCCTGCGCCAAGCGGCGCTGCGGCAGGTCGGGCAGTTGCGTGGCGATGCGCGGGATGTCGTGGTTGTCGATGACGACCCAGGACTTGAGCAGGGGCTCGATGCCCGCGTCGTCCACCAGCCGGGCCATCAGGCGCGAGGCCATGGCGGGTTCCATCTCGCCACGGACCAGGCCCAGCAGCAGGTCGCGCAGGGTGAAGTTCATGACGGCGTCGATGGACTTCAGCCAGGCGGCCGGGTGATTCACGATCTCGCCCACCACCAGCGAGCCCGGCTTTTCGCGGTGGGCGGCGTCGGTCAGTTCGCGCAGGTAGGCGTGGCCGAGCTCGAAGGCGGTGTCCAGGCGCCAGCCGTCGGCCCCGTCGCGCAGGTAGCCGCGCACCACCGAGTCGCGGTCCAGCCACAGGTGCTTTCGCACAGCAGGGTTCTCGAGGTTCAGCTCGGGCAGGTTCTGGAAGCCCGTCCACGCGCGCGCGCCGCCGCGGTACTGCGGTCCGATGGCGAACCAGTCGCGCCAGCGGCTTTGTGGGTTGGCCAGCGCGTCCTGGAACTTGGGCGCGTTGCGGCCCATGTGGTTGAAGACGCCGTCCAGCACCACCTTCATGCCGCGCCGGTGGGCTTCGGCGGCCAAGGCTTTGAAGTCGGCGCGCGTGCCGTACTCGGGGCTGATGGCCTGGAAGTCGAAGGCGTCGTACTTGTGGTTGGTGTAGGCGAGGTGGATGGGGTTCAGGTACAGCACCTGGGCGCCGAGGCGCTGCACGTGCTCCAGCCGGGCCGTGGCGCTGGGGAGGTCGCCGCCCCAGAAGTCCAACTCGTGCGCGCTGAGCCTTTGGTCTTCCAGGTAGGGGCCGGGCTTGGGCGGCTCGGACCAAGGGCGAAGGGTCTTGGGCGCGGGGTAGAGCGTGCGCTTGGCCTCCAAGTCGCGGCTGGGCGCGAAGCGGTCCACGATGATTTGGTAAACCACCGCGCCATTGCGCCAATCCTGCTCGCGCGCGGCGAAGCGGGCGCGATCGGCCGACTCGGCCGCGGTGAGCGGTGCCGCTTGTATGGAACCGATTGCAAAGGCGGTCAGAGCGCCAGCAAGAGCCCGGATGGTTTTCATCGCGATCCTTCGTTGGGGTGCGAAAGGAAGGGCGTCAGCCCTTCACGCCCCCGGCCGTCAGGCCCGAGACGATCCACCGCTGCGCGGCCAAGAACACCAGGGTGATGGGCAGGCCCGAGAGCACGGCCGCGGCGGCGAAGTCGCCCCACAGGAAGCGCTGGTCGTTCAGGTAGTACTTGGTGCCGACGGCGAGGGTCAGGTTGCTTTCCTCGCGCAACAGCACCGAAGCGACTGGGTAGTCAATGATGGTGCCGATGAAGGCCAGCACGAAGACCACCACCAAGATCGGGACGGCCATGGGCAGCAGCACGTGGCGGAAGGCTTGCCAGTGCGTGGCACCGTCGACCTTGGCGTTTTCTTCGATCTCCACCGGGATGGTTTCGAAGTAGCCCTTGATGGTCCAGATGTGGGTGGCCACGCCGCCCAGGTAGGCCACGATCAAGCCGGCGTGCGTCTCCACGCCCAGCCAGGGGATGTAGGAGCCGATGGTCTCGAAGATGGCAAAGATGGCCACGAGCGCCAAAACCACCGGGAACATCTGCAGCAGCAGCATGCTGTTGAGCAGACCGGCCTTGAAGGGGAAGCGCAGGCGCGCGAAGGCGTAGGCCGCGGTGGTGGAAATGGCCACGATCAGGAAGGCCGAGATGGTGGCCACCTTGATCGAGTTCCACAGCCACAGCAGCACGGGGAAGGGCGGCTCCACCAGCGAGCCGTCAGGCCCCTGGTAGCTGAAGCCCAGCGCCAGCTTCCAGTGCTCCAGGCTGATCTCGGTGGGAATCAGGCTGCCCGTGGCGAAGTTGCCAGGGCGAAGGCTGATGGACACCACGGCCAGCAGCGGGAAGATGGTCAGCGCGATCAGCGCCCACAAGAAAGCGTGGGCGAAGAAGGTGCGCCACTTTTGGTTCTTGCCTTGAACGATGGCCATCAGCGGGCTCCCGAATCGTTGGACTTGGTCAGGCGCAGGTTGGCGATCGACAGCAGCGCGACCAAGATGAAGATCAGCGTGCTGATGGCCGCGGCCAAGCCGAAGTCCTGCCCCGAATCGCGGAAGGCGATGCGGTAGGTGTAGCTGACCAGGATGTCCGTCTGCCCGGCCGGCAACTTGGTGTTGAGGAAGTCGGGCCGCCCGTCGGTGAGCAGCGCGATCAGCACGAAGTTGTTGAAGTTGAAGGCGAAGGCCGAAATCAGCAGCGGCGTGAGCGGCTTGATGATCTGCGGGATCGTGATCTTGAAGAAGTTCGTCAGCGGCCCGGCACCGGCCAGGGCGCTGGCCTCATACAGGTCGGCCGGGATGGCTTTCAGCAAGCCGGCGCACAAGATCATGATGTACGGGTAGCCCAGCCAGGTGTTGACGATCAGGATCATCACCTTGGCCAAGAACGGGTCGGCGAACCACGCGGGCTTGATGCCGAACAGCGCGTCGAGGATGGCGTTGATCTCGCCGAAGTTCTGGTTGAACAGGCCCTTGAACACCAAGATGCTGATGAAGCCGGGCACCGCGTAGGGCAGGAACAGCAGGGTGCGGTAGGTGGTGCGGAAGCGCAGGCCCTCCCAGTTCAGCAGCACCGCCAGGCTCATGCCCACGGCCAGCGAGAACAGCACCGTCAGGCCGGCGAAGACCACCGTCCACACGAAGATGGCCATGAAGGGGCCACGGAAGTCGGCGTCGCCCAGCATGCGGCTGTAGTTCTTCCAACCCACGAAGACCTTGAAGCCCGGCTGCAAGGTGCTGCCGTCGGCGGCGGTGAAAAAGCCGGTGTCTCGGTTGGGGATGTACGTGCGACCCGTGGCGGTTTCGGTGAGCGAGCCATCGGCGTTGGCGCGCCACAGACGATGCATCGGTGCGAATTCCCGCAGGCCGACGTAGCGGAGTTCCTCGCCGCCTGGCACCTGCAGCTTGAGTTGCTGCAGCACTTCGCGATGCTCGATGACTTCGCGCAGCCCCAGGGGCTGGCCGATGGCAAAGCTGGCTTGCGATGGCGTTTGCAGCGCCACCACCGGCGGGGTCTTGCCAGTGCGCAGCGCCAAGGGCCCCGACACCCAGATCGGATCGTCGCCCTGGCGCAGAACCACGCGGAACTCTTTGCCGTCGGCGTGCAGGTGGTACGCCAGCGCCTCGGCCTCGTCGTACTCCTGTTGGTCCAGCAGGTATTGCCGCGCGCGGTCCTCGGACAGCAGGTTGCTGGAGGAGTAGTTGGTGAAACCGAGCTGGAAGGTGTAGATCAGCGGGAACGCCACGAACAGCAGCATGCCGATCACCCCCGGGAACAGGTAGCGGTAGGCAAAGCTGGCGTTGCTGAGGTAGACGTAGAAGCCCGAGGCGAACAGGATGAGGATGCCGGCTCCCCACAGGTACTGACCGGCGGCGATGATGGCGAAGACCAAATACAGGCAGGCCAACGCCAAGCCGGCCGTGAGCGGCCATTTGATCCAGGGTGACACCTCGGCGCGGGACGAGGCCATCAAGGGCTGAGACAGGGCGGCGGTGCTCATCGGGTCACCTTCATGCGGGCGGCGGCGCCATCGAGCGCATCCTGGGGCGATTGCAGGCCATTGGTGATGGCTTCGAGCGCGGCGTCCATGGCCGTCCAGAAGCGGCCCACCTCGGGCACGTTGGGCACGGGCCGACCCAATCGGGCGTTTTCCATGGTGGCGCGGATGTTCGGGTCGGCCGACAACTCGGCGTAAAAGGCCTTGTTGGCCGGCACGCCCAGGGGCACGTCGGCGTTCACCACCTTGAGCTGCTCGGGGCGCAGCAGGTGGTTTTCGACGAACTCGCGGGCCACGTCTTTGAGCTTGCTGGGGGCGCTGATCATGCAGCCCAGCACCCCCACAAAGGGCTGGCTCGGTTGACCCCGCACCACCGCCGGGATGGGCGCCACGCCGAAGTTGATCTTGGCTTTTCTGGCGTTGTCCCAGGCCCAGGGCCCGCTGATCATCATGGCCACCGAGCCGCGCGCAAAGCCAGCTTCCATCTCGGCGTAACGGGCGCCCTTGGGCATGACTTTGGCGTCGACCAAGCGCTTGAGCGTCTCACCCGCCTTCACCGCGCCCGGCGTGTTCACGCCCACGTCTTGCGGCACGTAGTCGCCGTTGGCGTCTTGGCCGAAGACGTAGCCGCCGGCGCCCGCCAGCATGGGCCAGCTGAAGAAGCTCTTGTTGAAGTCCCACAGAATGGCTTTCTTGCCCTGGCGCGAGAGCTCGGCGTCCAGCGCCAGCACATCGTCGAAGGTGGCCGGTGGCGTGGGCACCAAATCCTTGTTGTAAATCAGTCCGTTGGCTTCGATGGCAATGGGGTAGCCCCAAACCTTGCCGCGGTAGCGGAAGGCGTTCCAGGCGCTGGATTCGATCTCGTCGCGGATGGCTTTGTTGGGCCGGACGGGCACGATGAGACCCGCCTTGGCCCACTCCCCCACGCGGTCGTGGGGCCAGCAAAAAACGTCGGGCCCCTTGCCTGCACCAGCGGCTTGCTGGAATTTCTCAGGCGCGCCCTCGGGGTGCTGCACTTCCACCTTCACGCCGGTTTGGCGCTCGAAGGCGTCGCCCACCCGCTGCAGGCCGTTGTAGCCCTTGTCGCCGTTGATCCAGACGAGCAGTTTGGGCCGGTTCTCGGCCAGCGCCGTCGGCGCGATCAAGGTGGCGCACAGGCTCAGGGCAATCCACCTCATGCCGCCTCCTGGGCGCCGGCCGTGTGGGCCAAGGTGCCGCTCGGGGTCAGCCGCCGGAAGGCGCGGCCCGAGGCGTCGAACAAGTACGCGGCCTCGGGGGGCAGGCGCAGGCGCAGGTCGTCGCCCGCGCGCACCCGCGCGCGCCCATCGAACTCGCAGGTCAGGGCGTCGTCCACGCCGGGGAAGGCGCAGTAGGCGAAGGTGGCGCCACCGAGGTTTTCGACGAAGGTGACGGTGACCGCCAGCAGGTTGTCTTCGCCGCCCAGCACGAAGTGTTCGGGCCGCACGCCCAGCGTCACCTTGTCACCGGGCTGGGCGCGGCTGGCGTCCACATGCGCCTCGATGCTGGCGCCATTGGCCAGCTTGACCAGGGCCATGCGTTCGGTGCCCGTGACCAGTTCCCCTTCGATGAAGTTCATCTTGGGGCTGCCGATGAAGCCAGCGACGAAGAGGTTGTCGGGGTGCTCGTACAGCTCCAGCGGGCTGCCCACCTGCTCGATCTTGCCGGCGCTGAGCACCACGATGCGGTCGGCCAGGGTCATGGCCTCCACCTGGTCGTGCGTCACGTAGACCATGGTGGTCTTCAGGTCCTCGTGCAGCTTGGCGAACTCGTAGCGCATGCGCACGCGCAGGGCGGCGTCCAGGTTGGACAGCGGTTCGTCGAACAAGAAGACCTCGGGCTTGCGCACGATGGCGCGGCCGATGGCCACGCGCTGGCGCTGGCCGCCCGACAGGTCCTTGGGCTTGCGCTGCAACAGGTGGTCGATGTGCAGGATCTTGGCCGCGTGCATCACGGCGCGGTCGATCTCGTCCTTGGGCACCTTGGCCAGCTTCAACCCGAACGCCATGTTGTCGTATAGGTTCATGTGCGGGTAGAGCGCGTAGCTCTGGAACACCATGGCGATGCCACGCTCGGCGGGTGGCACGTCGTTCACCAGGCGACCGCCGATGCGCAACTCGCCCCCAGTGATGTCCTCCAGACCCGCGATGGTGCGCAACAGGGTGGACTTTCCGCAGCCGGAAGGGCCCACGAAGACCATGAACTCGCCATCGCGAATCTCGAGGTCGATGCCGTGCAGGATGCGCACGTCGCCGTACGCCTTCTGCACGTTCTTGAATTGAACGTGGGCCATGGGTTGAACTCCGGAGATCTGGGGTGACCGCCTCGAACGGACGGCTGAGGATGCGCGCCAATATACCGATCACTCTGTAGTTTCACAACAGAGTGCATCCCGGAGTTGGGTCGATGTAAGGGGTTGAAAAACAAGAACTTAGGGTAAACCTAGGGGATGCCCTATGTAGTCAAACTACACATCGAGGCGCGGCTGCGCGATACTTTGTGCCAGGCGTCGCCCATGCGGGGTGGGTTGTCGGAGCTCCTCAAGGGGCGCCGATGGCCCCCGTTCCCGCGGTGCGGCATTCTTGCGACCGGCCGGTTGCTGGCTTTTTGATGCGACTGGCCCCATCCGGAGAAGCTCTGCCGCCGACGCGGTAACTTTCCTACACACGATGAGCCGTCTCGCCGATACCCCCACCGTTTCCTCCACGAAGGGCCGCACCAGCATGTCCGCCACCGAACGCACCCGCACCCGTGCCAGCCTGCAGTCGGCTTTCAAGACTGCGCTGGCCCGTGAACTGTCTCAAGCGCCCGGCACGCCCAGCAAGGATGCCATCTTGCGTGCCGCCGCCCACGCCTGCCGCGACCTGCTCAATGAACGTTGGGTCGGCACCCAGCAGCAAGACAACCAACGCGGCGAAGCCGCGGCCGTGCGTCGCGTGCACTACCTGTCGATGGAGTTCCTCATGGGCCGCGCCCTGGGCAACGCGTTGGCGGCCTTGGGCTTGGACAAGGTGATGCAAGAGGCCCTGGACCTGCACGCTGGCGGCGTGGGCCTGAGCGATGTGTTGGAGCGCGAGCCCGACGCGGCGTTGGGCAACGGCGGCCTGGGCCGCTTGGCCGCTTGTTTCCTGGATTCTTTCGCCGAGCTCGGCCTGCCCAGCTTCGGCTACGGACTGCGTTACCAGTACGGCATGTTTGCGCAGGGCATCGACGGCGGTCGCCAGATCGAAAGCCCGGACGACTGGATGCGCATGGGTGCCCCCTGGGAAATCATCCGTCCTGAGCGCCGCTACCCGGTGCGGTTCGGGGGTCGTGTGGTCAGCGACTCGTCCAACGCCGGTCAAGCCGGTGGACGGCGCTGGGTGGGCGGCGAGGTCATCATGGCCCAGGCCTACGACTTCATCGTGCCGGCTCACCACAGCGAGCGGGTGAGCACCCTGCGCCAGTGGCACGCCAGCAGCGCCAACCCGATCGACTTCCAGGCCTTCTGCCGCGGCGACTACATCGAGGCCAGCCGCCACCGTGTGGCCGCCGACGCGCTGAACTGGGTGCTGTACCCCGACGACAGCACCGAGGCCGGCCGCGAGCTGCGCCTGAAGCAAGAGGCCTTCTTGGTCAGCGCCTCGCTGCAAGACCTGATCGCCCGCCACCTGCGCGAGTACGGCACCTTGATGAATCTGGGCCAGCTCAATGCCATCCACCTGAACGACACGCACCCCGCCTTGGCGCCGGCCGAGCTGATGCGCTTGTTGGTGGACGAGCACGGCCTGGGTTGGGAGACCGCCTGGAAGATCACCCGCCAAGCGGTGAGCTACACCAACCACACCTTGATGCCCGAGGCCCTGGAAACCTGGCCGGTGCGCATGTTCGAGGCTCTGCTGCCCCGCCATCTCGAAATCATTTACGAGATCAATCACCACTTCCTGGAAGAGGTCAAGGCCCAGTGCCCAGGCGATGAAGCCCTGCTGCGCCGCGTTTCGATCATCGACGAGGGCGACCACCACGGTGGCCATCACGGCGAGCGCCGCTTGCGCATGGCTGCGCTCAGCATCGTGGCATCGCACCGCGTCAACGGCGTGGCCAAGCTGCACAGCGACCTGTGCGTGCAAACCATCTTTGCCGACTACGCGCGCCTCTACCCCGAGCGCTTCCACAACGTCACCAACGGCGTGACGCCGCGTCGCTGGCTGGCGCAGGCCAATCCGGGTCTGAGCGGATTGTTGGACGCCGAAATCGGCCGCGGCTGGCGCAAGAACCTGGCCGACCTGAGCAAGGTGGGCAAGTTGGCTGGCGACGCTGAGTTGCAGCGCGCCTTCCAGGCCGTGAAGCGCGAGAACAAGGAAAAGCTCGCCGCGCTCATCCGCACGCAGTTGGGCACGGTGGTGAACCCCGCCAGCCTGTTTGACGTGCAGATCAAGCGCATCCACGAGTACAAGCGCCAGCTGCTCAACATCCTGCACGTCATCGCCCGCTACCAAGCCATTCTGGCCAGCCCGAACAAGGCGCCGGACGGCCTGGACTGGGTGCCGCGCACCGTGGTCATTGCCGGCAAGGCGGCCTCGGCGTACCACATGGCCAAGCTGATCATTCAGCTGGCGCACGACGTGGCCCGCGTGGTCAACAGCGACCCGCGCGTGGGCGACAAACTCAAGCTCGTCTACCTGCCCAACTACGGCGTGAGCTTGGCCGAGACCATCATCCCGGCGGCCGACCTGAGCGAACAGATCTCCACCGCCGGCACCGAGGCCAGCGGCACGGGCAACATGAAGTTCGCCCTGAACGGCGCCATCACGATCGGCACCTGGGACGGCGCCAACATCGAAATGGCCGAGGCCATGGGCGTGATGAACATGTTCGTCTTCGGCCTGCGCGCCGAGGGTGTGCAGAAGATGAAGCAATTGGGCTACGACCCGAAGCTCTACATCGAGGAAAACCGCCAGCTCAAGGCCGTGATGGACGCCATCGCCAATGGCACGTTCAGCAGCGGCGACCCCGAGCGCTACCGCGCCATCATCGACAACCTGACGCATCGAGACGGCTACATGCTCATGGCCGATTTCGCGGATTACGTCGCCGCGCAAAGCCGCGTGGACGCTTTGTTCCGGCAAAGTGCAGCCTGGAGCGAACGTGCGCTGCGCAACGTGGCCGGCATGGGCTGGTTCTCGTCCGACCGCACCATCGCCGAGTACGTCGAACGCGTCTGGTCCTTGAAATCTCTGGGGTGAACATGCTCGAAGCTGGTGTGGCGCAGGCCTTGGTGCAAGCCCGTCATGGCGATCCATTCGCCGTCCTCGGGCTTCACACCGACGCGGCCGGCGCCCTCTGGCTTCGGGTGCTGAATCCGCAGGCGGCGGCCGTGTCGGCCGTCGTGGGGGGGCGGGTGGTGGCGACCTTGTCGCCGCTCGGAGAGGGTCTCTTTGAAGGTCGCCTCCCTGGGCGCGAGCGCGTCGACTACCGGCTGAAGATCGAATGGCTGTCGGGTGGTGAGGGCGAGTACGCCGACGCTTATGCCTACGGGCCGCAGTTGAGCGACGACGAGCTTCGTCGCCTGCGTGACGGCAACGAAGCCCGCGCCTTCGAGATCCTGGGCAGCCAGCCGGTGACCCACGGCGCCGTGACCGGTGTGCGGTTTGCGGTGTGGGCGCCCAACGCCCGTCGGGTGTCGGTGGTCGGCAGCTTCAACGCTTGGGATGGCCGACGCCATGCCATGCGCCTGCGGCACGACGCTGGCGTGTGGGAGCTTTTCGTGCCCCACGCGCAGGTGGGCGACTTTTACAAGTACGAGCTCATTGGCGCCGACGGCCACCTGCAGCCGCTCAAGGCCGACCCCTACGCACGCGCCAGCGAACTGCGCCCCGAGACTGCCAGCGTGGTGGCGGCTTTGCCGCCGCGGCGACCGCTGCCACCCGGCCGCGCCGAAGCCAATCGGCGCGACGCGCCCATCAGCGTGTACGAGTGCCACCCGGCCTCGTGGCGCCAAGGACGCGATGGTGGCTTCCCCACCTGGGAGGAATTGGCCAACACCTTGCCGGCCTACGTGGCTGGACTGGGCTTCACGCACATCGAGCTGCTGCCCATCAGTGAGCACCCTTTCGATGGCAGCTGGGGCTACCAAACCCTGGGCCTGTTCGCACCCAGCCGCCGCTTCGGCCCACCCGAGCAGTTCGAGGTCTTCGTCCAGGCCTGCCATGACCACGGCCTGGGCCTGCTGCTGGATTGGGTGCCCGCTCACTTCCCGACCGACGGCTTCGGCATGGCTCGCTTCGACGGCACGGCGCTGTACGAGTACCAAGACCCGAAAGAGGGCTTCCACCGCGACTGGAACACCCTCATCTACAACTTCGGGCGGAGCGAGGTGCGCAGTTTCCTGGCCAGCAACGCGCTGTACTGGGTGGAGCGCTGGGGCGTGGACGGCCTGCGTGTCGACGCCGTGGCCAGCATGCTCTACCGGGACTACTCGCGCCCCAGCGGCGAGTGGGTGCCCAACCACCACGGCGGTCGGGAGAACCTGGAGGCCATCTCGCTGCTGCAGCACGTCAACGCCGTGCTGGGCCAAGAGGCGCCGGGCAGCATCACCGTGGCCGAGGAGAGCACCTCCTTCCCCGGTGTGAGCCAGCCCACCTACCTGGGCGGCCTGGGTTTTCACTTCAAGTGGAACATGGGCTGGATGAACGACACCCTGCGTTACATCCACGAAGACCCCATCCACCGCCGCTACCACCACCACCAGATGACCTTCGGGCTGGTGTACGCCTTCAGCGAAAACTTCATGCTGCCCATCAGCCACGACGAGGTCGTGCACGGCAAGGGCAGCCTGCTGGACAAGATGCCGGGCGACGAGTGGCAGCAGTTCGCCAACACGCGCGCCTACTTGGGCTTCATGTGGGGCCACCCGGGCAAGAAGCTGCTGTTCATGGGTCAGGAATGGGGCCAGCGCGGCGAATGGAACCACAGCGTGGGCCTGCCTTGGCATCAGTTGGACGACAGCCGCCACGCGGGTGTGCGCCGCTGGGTGGGTGACCTCAACGCCCTCTACCGCCAAACGCCAGCTTTGCATCGCTTGGACTGCGAGTCTCAGGGCTTCGAGTGGCTAGCCAGCCACGACGAAGACAACAGCGTTTATGCCTGGTTGCGGCACGACGGCCAGGGCGGCAGCGTGCTCGTGGTGTGCAACCTCACCCCCGTGCCGCGACACGGCTACCGTTTGGGCGTGCCGACCACGCAGGGCGCCTGGCGCGAGGTGCTGAACAGCGACAGCGAGCATTACGGCGGCAGCAACATGGGCAACGGCCCGCACGCAATCCCGGTGCAGCCGGAAGCCGCGCACGGTCGCTCTCACAGCCTCAGCGTGACCTTGCCGCCCTTGGCGACGGTGTTTTTCGTCCCGGCCTGAGCATGACAGCCGCTTTTCAAGGCCTGCCGATGGAGATGCAACCGGGCCGCGTGAGCCCCATGGGGGCCAGCGTGCGCGATGGTGGGGTCAACTTCGCTGTCTTCAGCGAACACGCCCATGCCATCGAAGTGTGCGTGTTCGACACCGAGGGCCAGCGAGAGTTGCGTCGCTACGCATTGCACGGCCCCGACGACGGCGTGTGGCACGGGTTTTTGCCGGGCGTCGGCCCGGGGCTGGTCTACGGCCTGCGCGCCCATGGGCCTTACGAGCCTGAGCGGGGCCACCGCTACAACGCGCGCAAGCTGCTGCTGGATCCCTGCGCGCAGGAGATCGTCGGCCGCTTTGGCTGGCGCGCCGAGCACCATGGCTATTGCGTGGGCGACCCCGAAGGGCCGCGCAGTTTTGACACGCGTGACAACGCGCCGCACGCCCTCAAGGCGCGCGTGCCGACCCCCTTGTCTGGCCCCAACCCGCGCAGCAACGCGCCGCACCACGCCACCGAGTCGCTGGTCATTTACGAAGTGCACGTCAAGGGCTTCACCCAGCAGCACCCCGGGGTGCCGGAGGCCCTGCGCGGCACCTATGCCGGCTTGGCCCACCCAGCGGCCATCGCCCACCTCAAGACCCTGGGCGTGACCGCGGTGGAGTTGTTGCCCGTCCATTACGCCATCGACGAGCCCCATCTGGCCGACAAAGGCCTGCGCAACTACTGGGGCTACAACACCCTGGGCTTCTTCGCGCCCGACCCGCGTTGGGCCCATGCCAAAGACCCCAGCGCCGTGCGCGACGAGTTCCGCGCCATGGTGCATGCGTTGCATGCGGCGGGGCTGGAGGTGCTGCTGGACGTGGTCTACAACCACACACCCGAGGGCAACGAATTCGGCCCCACGCTCAGCTTCCGCGGGCTGGACAACGCCTGCTGGTACCACCTGCTGGCCGACGATCGCAGCCGCAGCGAAAACCTCACCGGCTGTGGCAACACCCTGAATTGCCATCACCCTCGCGTGGCTCAGTTCGTGCTCGACTCGCTGCGCTTTTGGGTGCAGGAAATGGGGGTCGACGGGTTCCGTTTTGACTTGGCCCCCGTGCTGGGCCGTGGCGATCGAGGCTACAGCCCGAACGCCGCGTTCTTCACGGCTTTGCGGCAGGACCCGGTGCTCGCTGGGGTCCACCTCATCGCCGAACCCTGGGATGCCGGTCCTAACGGCTACCAAGTGGGCCACTTCCCGGGCCGTTTCCTAGAGTGGAACGACAAATACCGCGACGCCGTCCGCAGCTACTGGTTGGGCGCCGGGGCCAGCCGCGGCGAGTTCGCCCGCCGTCTCACGGGCTCCAGCGATGTGTTTCATCACGGCTTGCGCCGTCCGACCGCCAGCGTCAACTTCGTCGCCTGCCACGACGGCTTCACGCTGAACGACGTCGTCAGCTACGCGCGCAAGCACAACCACGCCAACGGCGAGGACAACCGCGACGGCCGAGATGGCGAATTGGCCGCCAACTTCGGTGTAGAAGGTCCGACCGACGACCCGCTGGTGCGCCAGCGCCGCGAGCGCGTGCGTCGCGCCATGCTGGCCACCCTGGCCTTCAGCCAAGGCACGCCCATGATCAACGCGGGCGACGAACTGGCCAACACCCAAGGCGGCAACAACAACGCCTATTGCCAAGACAACGCCACGACCTGGCTGGACTGGCGGCACGCTCCGACCGACCTCCTGGCCTTTGTGTCCCGCTGCTTCGAGCTGCGCGCGCAAGAGCCCTTGCTGCGTCACCCGCGCTGGTTCATTGGCATGGCCGAAGGTGCCATGCAAGCCACCGTGCACTGGCTGACGCCCGCGGGCACCGAGATGCAGGGGCACGACTGGCACACCGACGCCCAAAAGGCCTTTGCCTGCTGGATGCACACGGGTGCCAAGAGCCGTCCGCGCTTGCTGTTGCTGTTCAATCCCGAACCCAACAACACACCGTTCACCTTGGTGCACGGTCCCTGGAACTTGCTCATCGACTCCGCCGGCGTGTTGCACCCCGGCGAAGTGCCCACCGGCTTGCCGCTCGTCGTGCCGGCCCACGGCCTCGTCCTCCTCAAGAACGACCATCCAGAAATCTGACATGGACCTGAACCAACGCGCCAGCGGCGTGCTGCTGCACCCCACCTCCTTGCCCGGCCCCTTCGGCATTGGCGACTTGGGACCTTCGGCCTTCCATTTCATCGAGTGGCTGGAAGCCTCAGGGCAGACCCTGTGGCAATGGTTGCCCACCACCCCCATCGGGCCGGGCGACTCGCCCTACCAGTCGGTGTCTGCCTTTGCCGGGTCGCCCCTGATGGTGGCCCTGGAGCCCCTGATCGATGCCGGTTGGCTGGCCGCACCCACGCCGGTGGGCTTCAGCGACCAGCGCGTTGACTTCGCCAAGGTGGTGCCTTGGCGTCTGCAGCAGTTGCGCGCGGCCTTTGCCGGCTTCGAGACCCAGGCCACGCCGGCGCAGCGCGAGGCCCAAGCCGCTTGGGCGGCCGAGCAGGCCTACTGGTTGGACGACTACACCCTGTTCATGGCCCTGGAGTCGGCGCATGGAGGGGCCTGCTGGTGGGACTGGGCGCCCGAGCTGCGCGGCCGCAAGAAAGCGGCCCTGACCAAGGCCCGCAAAGAACATGCTGCGGACATCGCCTTCTGGACCTTCGTGCAATGGCAGTTCGACGTCCAACTGGCCGCCGTCAAGCAAGCGGCCAACGCCAAGGGCATCCACTTGGTGGGCGACTTGCCCATCTTCATCGCCCACCACAGCGCCGATTGCTGGGCCGCGCCCGACTTCTATTTCCTGGACGAGAACTTCCAGCCCACCGTGGTGGCCGGCGTGCCGCCCGACGACCTCGGCCCGCAAGGCCAGCGCTGGGGCAACCCGCTGTACCGCTGGGACAAGATGAAGCGCAGCGGCTACAAATGGTGGACCGACCGCGTGCGCCGTGCGCTGGCCCAAGCCGATGTCTTCCGCATCGACCACTTCCGTGGGTTTGCCGGCTACTACGAGATCCCGGCCAGTTGCCCCACGGCCATGGAAGGCGAGTGGGTCAAGGGCCCAGGCAAAGGCCTGTTCGACGCCATTGCCGCCGAACTGGGCGACTTGCCCATCATTGCCGAAGACCTGGGCCTGATCACGCCCGACGTCATCGAGCTGCGCGACGCTTGTGGCTACCCGGGCATGAAGATCCTGCAGTTCGCCTTCGGCGCCGAGGGCGACCACGAGTTCCTGCCGCAAACCTACGTGCGCGAGTGCGTGGTCTACACCGGCACCCACGACAACGACACCGCCAAGGGCTGGTGGCACAACGCCAAGCCCCGCGAGCGGGCTTTTGCCGGCGCCTACTTGGCTTGCGGCGACCACGACGTGCACTGGGCCATGATCCGCGCCGCCAGCAACTCGGTGGCCAATCTGGCCATCTTCCCCATGCAGGATGTGCTCGGCCTGGGCAGCAGCACCCGCATGAACACGCCGGGTACCCTGGGTGGTGACAATTGGACCTGGCGCTTCACTTGGGACCAAGTGGGCGCCGAACCCGGCCGCGTGCTGGGCTTGATCAGCGCGGCGGCGGGGCGTGGCCCCTTCCGCTTGTTGGGGCTGTCGGGCTGACCCACGCCTCGCGCCCCAGGCCAGATGCCCTTGCCAGGGCACCTTTTCTTTTTGGGATTCCGTGAACACAACCGAGATCTACCTGGTGGCCATGCTCATCATCCTGAGCGTGCCCTACCTCGTTTGGCGACTGGGGAGGACCGAGTACTTCGCGCCTCTGGTCGTGGTGCAAATCGTGGCCGGCGTCTTGCTGGGCCCCGGCGTGCTGGGGGCGGCCTTCCCCGAGTACTACCAGTTCGTGTTCACCCCGTCGGTGGTGCAGTCGCTCAACGGGGTGGCTTGGTGGGCGGTGAGCCTGTTCGTCATGCTGGCAGGCGTCGAACTCGACCTCAAATCCGCGTGGCGCGAGAGGCGCGAGAGTGGCCTCACGGCGGGCTTGGCGCTGTTCACCCCCCTGATCTTCGGCTGCTTGGCGGCTGTGGCATTGCTGCCCTTCGAGGGCTGGATCGGCCCCAAGGCCCAAGACTGGCAGTTCGTTTTGGGGCTGGGCATGGGCTGCGCCGTCACGGCTTTGCCCATTCTGGTGTTGCTGATGGAAAAGATGGGCATCTTGGGCACCCCATTGGGGCAGCGCATCCTGCGCTATGCCAGCCTGGACGACATCGCCATCTGGAGTGTGCTGGCCATCGTGCTGCTGGATTGGCAGCGGGTGGGCAAACAAGCGGCTTTCGTGTTGGCCTTCGTGGTGCTGGGCCTGCTGTTCCGGCGGCTGATGCAGCGCGTGCCGGAGAGCGACCGCTGGTACCTGGCCCTGATCTGGTTGGTTTTGTGCGCGCTGGGGGCCGACTGGTGCGGGTTGCACTACATGGTGGGTGCCTTCCTGGCCGGGGTTGTCATCGACGCTGACTGGTTCGATCGCGAGCAACTCGACGCCCTGCGCCGCATGGTGCTGCTGGTGCTGATGCCCGTCTTCTTCCTCAGCACCGGGCTGCGCACCAACTGGGACGTGGGCGGTGTCGCCGTCTTCCTCGTGGCGGGCTGGCTGCTGCTGGCGGCCCTGAGCGGCAAACTTCTTGGCATCCGGATGGCAGGGCGGCTGCTGGGTTGGCCCCCAGGGCAAGCCAGCGTGGTGGGCTGGCTGTTGCAGACCAAGGCCCTGATCGAAATCATCTTCGCCAACATCCTGCTGGACAAAGGCGTCATCACCGGCGCCACCTTCACGGCCCTGCTCTTGATGGCTGTGACGAGCACCATGCTCACGGTGCCCGTGGTCAACCCCAAGCTGAAGGGGCTGCGAGGCACGCTGCTGGAGAGGCCTCAGAGCTGAGCGTCAGCGAACGGCGTTTCGGGCTGCGTCGGCCGGGCGTGGGGGAGGGGGCGGGCCCAGGGGGCTGGCCGCACGCTGGCACTCCACTTCGAAACTGAAGCACGACCCCACACCGGGACTGCTCTCCACGTCGATACGGCTGCCGCCCATCAGGCCCACCAGGCGCTGCGAAATCATCAGGCCCAGGCCCGTGCCTCCGAAGCGCCGCGCGATGCTGGCGTCCGCCTGGGCAAATGGGGCAAACAGCTGTTGCACTTGGGCGGGCGTCATGCCCAGGCCCGTGTCGGTGATGGCGAAGCGCAGCCGCAGGCGCGAGCCCGTTTGGCTGATCCGGCTCACATCCACCCGCACTTGGCCTTTCGCCGTGAACTTCAGGGCGTTGCCCACCAGGTTGCCCAGCACTTGGCGCAGGCGAAGCGGGTCGCCGACCATGTCGTTGGGCACCCCAGGCTGCACGCGGGCCTGCAACTGAACGCCCTTGGCGTGGGCGCCGGCCAGCAGGGGCTGCAGCGCATCGCGCAGGCAGTCGTGCAGGGCAAAGGCCCGCACGTCCAGCTTCATGGCGCCGGCGTCCACCTTGGCCAGGTCGAGGGTGTGGTTGATGAGCTCCAGCAGATTGCGGCCGCTTTGCAAGGCCATGTCCAGCAGCTTGCGTTGGCGGTCCCCCAAGGTGCTGGACAGCACCAACTCGGTCAAGCTGATCACGCCCGTCAGCGGGGTGCGCAACTCGTGGCTCAGGTGGGACACCAAGGCCGACTGGCTCTCGGCCAGCTCTTCGTCGGGCGCTCGAACGGGCAGGGCGGTCAGCAGGGCCAGGCCTTCGTCCGGTGGCTGCCGCACCGACACCTGAAACCAGCGGGCGCCTTGGCCGTTGTCGAGCTTCAGGCGGGTGTGCCAATCGCGCCCAGCGCGCAAATGCGCCCACACCTCGAGCGCCATGTCGGCGTGTCCCAGCACCTGGGCCAGGTCGGCGTGCCCGACGATGCCCAGCCACTCTTTGAGGGCGGGATTGGCTCGCAGGATGGTGCCGTCCCGGGGTTCGAACCAGGCCATCAACATCGCCGAATGCCGCCAAGCCGCCAGCGCGGCGGCGTCTTCGGTTGGGTGCGCGTCGGAGCTCAGCATGCAGACCGTCAGCCTAGCACGCAGCCTTTCGCGTCCTTCGTCAGCGGGCTTGTCGCACGCGACGGATTTCGTCCGCGATCAACAGAATCGCACCCAGGGTGATCGCGCTGTCGGCCAGGTTGAAGCTGGGGAAGTAAGCCCCCCGCCAGTGGAACTGCAAAAAGTCCACCACGTAGCCGTGCATGAGACGATCGACCACGTTGCCCACCGCGCCGCCGAGGATCAAGGTGAGTGCCCAGGCAAACAGCCTTTGCTCGCCATGCTTGCGCAGCATCCAGGTGATGAACACCGTGGCGGCGAGCGCCAAGCCGGTGAAGAACCAACGCTGCCAGCCTCCGGCATCGGCCAAAAAGCTGAAGGCGGCCCCCGGGTTGTGGGCGCGCACCAGGTTGAAGAACGAGGTCACCACGCGACCTTCGTGCAGCCTGAACTCGCCCAGGATCAGCGTCTTGGTGAATTGATCCAGCACGGCGATGACGGCCGCGATCAGCAGCCAGCGCCACCAAGGTTTGGCAGCGGTTGCCATCACGCCATCGACCGGGTTTCACCGGCGCCATGCAGGTTGTCGTCGCAGCGGCCGCAAAGGCCCGGGTGCGCCGGGTTGCGGCCCACGTCGTCGCGGTAGTGCCAGCAACGCTCGCACTTCGCCGCTGGGCTCGGGAGCACCTCCAAGCCCACCCGGTCACCCGCCTGGAGCGTGACCTTGCTGACGATGAACACGAACTTCAGGTCTTCTCCGAGGGACTGCGCCAGCGCGAGGTCGTCGCTGGGCAGGGTCAGGCTCAGTTCAGCCTGCAGCGAGGAGCCGATGCCCCCTTGCGTGCGCAAGGCCTCGAGGGCCTTGTTGACATCGGCTCGCAAGGCCAAAAGCCGCGTCCACTTGGGCAGCAGGCTCGCATCGGCGCCCTCGAAGCGCCAGAAGGTTTCTTCCAACACGCTGCGCCCCGATCCCGCCACGCCCGGTTGACCGGCTCGGGCGAACAGCGGCCAGGCCTCCTCGGCGGTGAAGCTGAGGAAGGGCGCCATCCAGCGCAGCATGGCGTGCGTGATTTGCCACAGCGCGGTTTGGGCCGACCGCCGGGCCAGGCTCTTGGGGGCCGTGGTGTAAAGGCGGTCCTTGAGCACATCCAGGTAGAAAGCGCCAAGGTCTTCCGAGCAATAGACCTGCAGTTTGGCCACCACCGGGTGGAATTCGTAGACGTCGTAGTGCCCGCGGATCTCGTCCTGCAAGGCGCTGGCTCGGGCCAGGGCGTAGCGGTCCACCTCGAACAACCGCTCGGCCGGCACGGCGTCCGTGGCGGGATCGAAGTCGCTCACGTTGGCCAGCAGGAAGCGCAGGGTGTTGCGGATGCGACGGTAACCGTCCACCACGCGGGCCAGGATCTTGTCGTCGATGCCCAAGTCGCCGCTGTAGTCGGTGGCAGCCACCCACAGGCGGATGATCTCGGCGCCCATCTTGTCGCTGACCGTTTGCGGCGCGACCACGTTGCCCACCGACTTGCTCATCTTGCGGCCCTGGCCGTCCACCGTGAACCCGTGGGTCAGCAGGCCCTTGTAGGGGGCGCGGCCGTGCAGCGCAGCGCCCAGCAGGAGGGCGGAATGGAACCAGCCGCGGTGCTGATCGTGGCCTTCCAAGTACAGGTCGGCCTCTGGGCCCTCGGCGTGGGCCGCGCCGGCGTGGCTGCCTTTGAGCACGTGCTCGAAGGTGGAGCCCGAGTCGAACCACACCTCCAGGATGTCGGTGCACTTGGCGTACTGCTCGCCCTCGGCGCCCAGCACGTCGGTGCTGGTCAGCCGGCTCCAGGCCTCCACGCCACCGGCTTCGACCACCTCGGCGGCCTTGTCCAATAGCACGAGGGTGTCGGGGTGCAGTTCGCCGGTTTCCTTGTGCAGGAACAGCGGCAGGGGCACGCCCCAAGCGCGCTGGCGGCTGATGCACCAGTCGGGCCGGTTGGCGATCATGTCGCGCAGGCGGGTGCGGCCGTTCTCGGGGTAGAAGGCGGTGGCGTCGATGGCCTTCAGGGCCAGCTCGCGCAGGCTCTCGGCCGGGGCTTCGCTGGCGAACACGCCCTCGGTGCCTGGGCCGGCCGCGTCCATGCGGATGAACCACTGCGAGGCGGCGCGGTAGATCACCGGCGTCTTGTGGCGCCAGCAATGCGGGTAGCTGTGCGTGATGCGCGTGGTGTTCAACAGGCGGCCTGCGCCCTTGAGCGCGTCCAGGATGACGGGCACGGCCTTCCAGATGTGCAGGCCGCCGAACAGCGGCAGGTCGGCGGCGTACACGCCGTTGCCTTGCACCGGGTTCAGGATCTCGTCGTGCCGCATGCCATGGGCCATGCACGAGAAAAAGTCGTCCAGGCCGTAGGCCGGCGCGCTGTGCACCAAGCCCGTGCCGTCGGTGTCGGTGGCGTAGTCGGCCAGATAGACCGGTGCCGTGCGGCGGTAGCCTTCGTGGGTTCGCGCCAGAGGGTGCTCGAAGCGCACGCCGTCCAGGGCCTGGCCCAGGCAAGTGGCGACCACGTCGCCTTCCAGGCCCCAGCGCTTCAGGCAGTCGTCCACGCGCGCTTGTGCCACGACGAAGCCGCCTTGGGCGGTCTTCACCAAGGCATAGGGGATTTGCGGGCCCAGGTTCAGCGCCTGGTTGGCGGGCAGGGTCCAGGCCGTCGTCGTCCAGATGACGGCGCTGACCTCGAAGTCCAGCGCACCCACGCCGAAGGCTGCGGCCAGCTTGGCTGGTTCGGCGCAGGGGAAGGCCACGTCCAGGGTGTCGCTCTGCTTATCGGCGTACTCGATCTCGAACTCGGCCAGCGATGAGCCGCAGTCGAAGCACCAGTACACCGGTTTGAGACCTCGATACACGAAGCCGCGCTGCACCACGCGCTTGAAGACGCGGATCTGCGTGGCCTCGTTCTTCGGGTCCATCGTGGCGTAGCGGTGGCTCCAGTCGCCCAGCACGCCCAGTCGCTCGAAGTCCTTGCGCTGCAGGGCGATCTGCTCGGTGGCGTAGGCGCGGCTCTTGGCCTGCATCTCGTCGCGGCTGAGGTTGCGGCCGAACTGCTTCTCGATGGCGTTTTCGATCGGCAGGCCGTGGCAGTCCCAGCCAGGGATGTAGGCCGCGTCGAAGCCCGCCAACTGGCGGCTCTTCACGACCATGTCCTTGAGCACCTTGTTCACGGCATGACCGATGTGGATGGCGCCGTTCGCGTAGGGCGGGCCGTCGTGCAGCACGAACTTCGGCGCACCTTGGCGGGCCGCGCGCAGGTCCTCGTAGCGGCCTTGGGCCTGCCAGTCGGCAACCCAGCCTGGCTCGCGTTTGGGCAGGTCGCCGCGCATGGGAAAGGCGGTGTCCGGCAGGTTGAGCGTGGTACGGTAGTCCGGCGTGGTGCTCATGGCGGTGCGCTGCGGCAAGGCGCAGTCAAAGGAGAAGCGGGGAGGGCGTTCGGCAGCCGCGGAGCGCGGCGGGCCCTCAAATTCGATCGCGAGTGGTCTGGCGTCGTTCGGCCGCGTGGGAGGCGAACCAGCCCCGAGCCGCGGCCACGTCGGCCTCGATGGCGGCCGTCAGCGCATCCAGCCCGTCGTAGCGGGCTTCGTCGCGAAGTTTGTGCAGCAGTTCCACGCGGACGAGTTTAGCGTAGCCCCCCTCGAGGCCCAGGTGAGGCGGCCAGTTCAGGCAGTGCACCTCCAGCAGCATGCGACCGCTGTCGTCCACCGTGGGTCGGCAGCCGAGCGACGCCACGCCGTCCAGGGGCTCAGGGCCCAGCCCGTGCGTGCGCACCACGAAGATGCCCTGCGCCGCTGGCTTGCGAGCCGCCACGCGCAGGTTCAGCGTGCGAAACCCGAGGCCCAAGGTGCGGCCCAGTTTTTGGCCGTGCAAGACATGCCCCGAAATGGCGTAGGGTCGCCCCAGCAGGGATTGGGCTTGCGCCATATCGCCGGCGGCCAGGGCTTGGCGAACGGCGCTGGAGCTGACGCGAAGGCCATGCACCTCGTAGCTCATCATCCGCGCGACGTCGAAGCCATGCTCGTTGCCCAGCGCATCCAACGTGGCGTAGTCGCCCTGGCGCTTGGCGCCGAAGCGAAAGTCATCGCCCACCAGCACATACCGCGCGCCCAGACCGCTCACCAGCACCTGTTCGACGAACTCCCGTGCGCTCAGCGACGCCAAGGCGTCACCGAAGGGCAGCACCACGGCCTGGTCGATGCCGCAGCGGGCCAACTCCAGCAGCTTGTCGCGCAGGTTGGCGATGCGCGCCGGCGCCATGTCCGGGCGCTGCAGTCGTTGGGCGAAATGGTCGCGTGGATGCGGCTCGAAGGTCAACACGCAGGCCGGCAAACCGCGGTGCTGGGCTTCGGAGCGAAGCAGGGCCAGCATGGCCTGGTGGCCCCGGTGCACGCCATCGAACGTGCCAATGGTCAGCGCGCACGCTGGCGCTTTGCCCCGATGATGGAAACCCCGAAAGATGCGCATCCCCAAGATTATGGTCATCCCCACCCTGCTCATTCACGGTGGTGCCGGCACCATCCGACGACCCGTTGTCGGCGATGAGGGGAGCCTTGGCCCCTACGAAGCCGCCTTGGAGCGCGTGCTGCGCCGAGCCGACCAGGCCATGCGGCAGGGCGCGTCGGCCCTGGACTTGGCCTGTCAGGCGGTGGAAGACCTGGAGAACGAACCCCCGTTCAACGCCGGCATCGGAGCCGTGCTGACGGCGCGCGGCGAGCATGAGCTCGACGCGGCCGTGGCCTGTGGTGCGACCCGGCGCGCGGGAGCCCTGGCCGGCCTGCGCCACACCCTCCATCCAGCCCGAGCGGCCCGGTGTCTGCTGGAGGCGGTGGATGCGCCGGTGCTGCTCATCGGGGGCGAGGCCGATGCCTTTGCCGCACGGGCTGGAGTGCCCCAGGTGGCCAATGAAGTGTTCGGCACCGAGTGGCGGCGCCGGCAGTGGGCGGCCTGGCGCCGTGAGCCGCAGGCGTGGGCTTGGCTGGACCACCATGACACGCCAGCGGCGCCCCTGGACGACACCACCAAGATGGGCACCGTGGGGGCCGTGGCGCTGGACGCCCAAGGCCGCTTGGCCGCCGCCACCAGCACGGGGGGGATGACGGGCAAGTGGCCCGGCCGCGTGGGCGACTCTCCCCTGTTGGGCGCCGGCACCTGGGCCGATGAGCGCGTGGCGGTGTCGTGCACAGGGCAAGGCGAGGCCTTCATCCGTGCCTGTGCAGCCCACAGCGTGGCGGCCCGGATGCGCTGGGCC
This sequence comes from Inhella sp., assembly GCF_027532025.1. Taxonomy (GTDB): domain Bacteria; phylum Pseudomonadota; class Gammaproteobacteria; order Burkholderiales; family Burkholderiaceae_C; genus Inhella. Next base: position 23,140 of record NZ_JAPZSY010000001.1, read on the forward strand.
GGTGCCAGCGTGCAAGACGCTGCGCAGGCGGTCATTCACGAAGACGTGGAGCGGCTGGGCGCCTCGGGTGGGCTGATCGCCTTGGACGCGCAAGGCCGCTGGGCCATGCCGTTCAACAGCGAGGGCATGTACCGCGGTGTGGTGCGCCTGGGTGAGTCGCCCCACGTGAGGGTGTTCCGGGACTGAGTGGGCGGTGCCAGCCCAGAAATGCGACAGGCCGCCCGGGGGCGGCCTGTGTCAGGGGGCGAGTCGGATCAAGCGTTGACGCTCGCGGGGCGACGACGCCAGCGCACGGCAAAGAACAGGCCAAATCCGGCCAGCGCCAGCGCTGCGGGTTCCGACACCTTGTTGTCGCCCGACACGGTCAACAACTTGAAGTAGTCGTTGCAAGCGTTCAGGGTACCGGTGTTCTTCAGGTTACCCCCGTAGGTCGGGTTGTACGCGGTGATCAGCCACCAGCTGGAGGCGGCTTGGTTGGTTTTGCAGGTGCCGTTGCTGTTGCGGCCCGCCAAGCAAAGCGAAGCACTGGTGCCGACGTCGGCGTAGTTGCCCACGTGCTCCCAGCCGGCGGAGATCAAGCCCCCGGCGGTGGTGGTCGAGAGTTGCGGCGGCAGCCCTGCGCCCACAAACCGGAACACGGCCAAGTCTGTGTCGTTGCTGCTCCAACCCAGGCGCAGCGTTTGCAGCGCAATGTTCTGCGTGAAGGTGTAGAGCACGCCATCGGTGCGCTGGTCGTTGTCCACCGCGTGCTCAGGGGAATTGCCTTCGTTGGCGTCGCCGCTGCTTGCATCGCGGTTGGTCACGCCAAAGCCGGAGTTGAGCCAGCCTTTGAGCTTGGCGTCTTCCCAGTACGTGGTGCCGCCGGCTTGGTTGGTGGTGGACCATGCCGACACCATGGCGTTGTCGTTGGGTGCGGCCGTCAGGTTGCCGGTCACCGCGTCGCGCCCTTGAATGCGGCAGGTGTTGCCGTGAGCCAGGGTGGCGGCACTGGTGTTGGTCGATTTGTTGATTTCGATCTCACCACTGCTGCCGGAGCGGTAGTTGCAGTCGACCCCAGTGGAGCTGGCGCTGCTGCCCAGGCTCCAGTTGGTGGCTGCCAAGGTGCCAGCACTGGCCAGAGCCAGGGCAAACAGGGCGGCAACGTGGGTGAGTTTCATCAAGGGTTCCGTGACGTTCAGAGACTTGACTGAGTTAAGCAAAGATCGCGCCGGGCTGTCAGGGCATCGGTCGATCAGGCCGATACAACCTTCCGCCCGCGAGTCGGCACGGCCACTCGTTCGGACTGTAAGGGTTGACGACAGGTCCCACCTTTGAAGGAGCCCCTCACTTGAGGGTGTTGGCCAGGGCGCGAGCGGCTGGGGCGCTTTCCAGCGAGCCGGGCTGGGCCAGGGCCGCTTCGATTTCGGTCTTGGCCTCGGCGCGACGGCCCGTTTGTGCCAGCACGGCCGCCAAGTGGTAACGGATCTCGCCGTTGTCCGGGGCCCGCAGTCGGGCATCGCGGAGCAGGCTCAAGGCCTTGTCGTGCTGGCCTTGCAGGTGGAGGGCCCAGCCCAGGGTGTCCAGGGCCAAAGCGAAGCCGGGCCGGGCCGCCAATGCCCGCTCGGCGGCAAGGGACGCAGCCTTGGCATCCTTGAGTGCGAGGTGCACGTTGGCCAGGTTGTTCCAGGCATCGGCGTTGCGGGGCTGCTGTTTCAGCAATTGGTCATAACTCAAGCGGGCGGCAGCCCATTGCCCAGTGGCGGCCTGTTGGTTGGCCAGCGCTTGCCGAACGGCCGTGTCTTGGGGGCGCTTGGTGAGCCACCCCTCTGCCAGCACGATGGCGGCTGGGCTGGCGCCGTGTTGCACTTGGTGGATGAACAAGCGCATCACCGTGGCCGTGCTGGGCTGGACGGCGTGCGCTTTGCGCAGGGCTTCGAGGGCCTGGGCCGGCTGCCGGCGGGCCATCGCGATGTCGGCCGCCAGGTGGTGGGTGGCCGCAGAGCGCGAGCGGATGGCGAGCAGCTGACGCCAGCGGGCCTCGGCCTTGTCGATTTGTCCGCTGCGCAGTTCGAGCGAGGCCATCAGCAGCAGGGCGGGGGGGTGGTCGCGTTGGGCTTGCAGCGCCTTCTCGAGGGTGTAGGTGGCGCCAGGCAGGTCGTCGGCCCGCAGTTGGAGGTTGGCGATGTCGGTCAGCAGGGCGGCGTCGGCTTGCTGACGGCGCGATGCGTTGGCCAGGGGCTGACGGGCCGATTTGGGATCGCCCGCCGCCAAATGGGCCAGGGCCTGGGCTTGCAGCGCGGCAGGGTCTTCCGGGACGCGCGCCACCAAGGTGTTGGCCGCGGCCAGGGCCCGCGCAGCATCGCCCTTCTGCAGAAGCACATCGACCAGGGCGAAGCTGGCACGGACGTCGCGCTGGGGAGCCACGCCAGCAGCGCGCTCCAGCCAGCGGGCCGCGTCGTCGAGCTTGCCGCGCTGCAGCGCAACACGGGCCAACTCCAGCAGCGGGTCGACGGCGTTCTCGTGGCGTTCGCTCAGGCTGAGCAAGCGCCGCTCGGCGGCGTCCCACTGACCGGCCTGCGCGTCAAGGCGGGCCAGGCTGACCTGGGGCTCCAGGGCGTTGGGCTCGAGTTGCAACGCCCGCTCGAAGGCGGCGCGAGCGCCTTTGGCATCTCCCGCAGCAGCCAGGGCGGCACCCAGCACGTGCTGCGCGCTGGGCTGCGTGGGTTGCGCTTGGGCCCAGCTCTGCGCCACCGGCACGGCGAGCTTGCCCTGGCCCTGCCGCAGGTAAAGCATGGCCAACGCTTGTGCGTGGCGGGGATTGCGGGGGTCTCGCTGATAGGCGGCCTCGAGCTGCTCGCGGGCGTTGCCGACTTGGCCGGACCGCAACAAGGCCAGGCCCAGCGCGCCGCGAAGGTCGGCATCGTCTCTGGCGCTGAGGGCTTGTTGGGTCAGGGCCATGGCCTTGCCATGGCGCCCAGCGGCGCTGTGGCCCATGGCGAGCATGGACAGGGCCTGGGCGTCCTGCGGCTGCACGCGCAGGAAGCTTTCCAGCACTTGGATGCCGTTCTCGGTTTGGCCTTGGTCGAACAGGATTTGCGCCAGCAGCTTGACCGCCGGACTCTTGGGCTGTTGACGAGCGATGAGCTCCAGGTAGGGTTTGGCCTTGTCGGGTTGCTCGAGCGCGTGGTGCGATATGGCGGCCAGGAGCAACAACTGCGGGCGGAAGCGGATGCGGTCGATGGGCACCGGGTCGACGAGGTCGACCACGCTGCGCAGCGCGGCCAGGGCCTCAGTGCGCTGCCCATCGCGGTCGGCCAAGAGGGCGCGCAAATAGGCGCCGCGGGGGTCGCGCGGGTGTTGGCGCTGCACAGAGGCCAGGGTAGCCCGAGCGGCATCCACCTGCTCCAGGTCCAACGCCAAGCCGGCGTGCGCCACCAGGGCCTCCAGGTGGCTGGGGTCTTGGGTCAGCACTTGGCCGTAGCCGGCGAGGGCCGCAGCCAATTGGCCCTGCGCGTGCAACACCGTGGCGCGCAGGTACAGCGCTTCGGGCGATTGAGGCGCCAGTCGCAGCGCCTGATCTGCCGCCTTGAGGGCCTCAGGAAGAGCCTGGGTGCGGATGCGCAGAGGCACCTCCACCAGCCAGCTCTCTGGCCGCTGGGGTGCCAGGCGCCGGGCGCCTTCGATCGACGCCAATGCGGCACGGGTCTCGCCCAGGTCCGACTGCGCTGCAGCGCGGGCCAACAGCAGCTCGGCCTGAACGGCGGGTGGCAGCCCGCCGGGCTGCAGACGCTCGTCGACCAGCATGCTGGGTTGCTTGCCCTGCATCAGCAGGGCCTGGGCCAAGGGCACGACGACTTCGGTCGGGCTGGCGCCCAACTGCAGCGCCTCGCTCAAGGCCGCTTCGGCCGCGCCTGGGTTGGCGTTGTCCAGCGCCACCTTGCCCAAGAGCAGGTGGGCGGCCAGCATCTTGGGGTCGGCTTGCAGGGCGTTCTTGAGTTGGATGGTGGCGCCGTCCAAGTCGCGGGCCTGAACGCGCTTGAGCGCGTCTTCGTAAAACTGACCCGCTTTGCGGTTGTCGCTGGCCTGTGGCGCGGAAACGCCAAGGGCGAGGCCCAGAGCCAGGGCCAGGGTTCGGGATCGAAGCAGGGTCACAGGGGGCAGAGCGCTCAGGGGCGGCGGTCGAGGGTGAGGGTGTCGGCGTCGCGGCGCATTTGGAATCGGTTCAAGAAGCTGTTGCCCAGCAAGATCACCGGCATGGCAGCTGGCATGACGACGGCTTCGACTTGGTAAACCTCGACTTGGCCGAGGCGAACCCGGTTGAGCGTGACCATGTGGCCCTCGACGACGCCGTTGGCGGTGTTGAACGGGGCGCGGCGGCCTTTGCTGAAGTCGATGCCCAGGCGTCGGGCCTCGGCCTCACCGAGGGCCACGTAGGTGGCGCCGGTGTCCACCATGAAGCGGGTGGCGCGGCCATTGATGCTGCCGTCGCTGACGAAGTGCCCGCCTCCGCTGGCGAACAGCACCGCGCGCGAACCGCCGCTGCCGCCGCTGCCGGCGCCCAGCGCCACGGGCGTGGCGCCGAGCGTGAGCTGGAGGCGCTGGCCTTCGGCTTCCACGCTGGCGCCTTGTTCGTTCAGGCTCAGCAGCTTGACCCCATCCACGGTGCTGCCCACGCGAACGGGCTTGACCTGGCCGTTGATGACGAGCAAGGCCGTTTGCGGGCCGAGGGTGCCGTTCAAGCTGACGCTCACGGCGGCCGCGGCAAGGGGCCCCAGCATCATGAGCAGACCAAGGATGAAACGCCAGGGCATGAACCGGCCTCAGTCGCGGAAGTTGTTGAAGGACAGCGGCGTGTCGTCGATCTCTTTGCGCAGCAAAGCGATGGTGGCCTGCAGCAGGTCTTTGTCTTTGCCGGTGACGCGCACGGCGTCCCCCTGGACGCCAGCCTGCACCTTGAGCTTGCTGTCCTTGATCTTGGCCACGATCTTCTTCGACAGGTCGGAGGGAATGCCGGCGCGCACCTTCCAGGTTTTGCGCACCTTGTCGCCGCCCAGCTTTTCCACTTTGCCGTCGCGCTCAAAGTAGGTCAGTTCGACCTTGCGCTTGGTCATCTTGTCGATGAGCACGGCTTCCAGTTGCTCGAGTTGGAAGTCGGAGTCGGCGGTCATCTCGATGCTGGCGTCCTTCTCCTTGCCCTTCAGTTCGACCTGGGCGCCGGTGCCCTTGAAGTCAAAGCGGGTGGCGACTTCCTTGGCGGCGTTGTCCACGCCGTTGCGAATTTCAACGAAATTGGGTTCGAGGACGGCGTCAAAGCTGGGCATGGTGTCGTGGTCTGCAATGAAAGGCGGGGAGAATTCTCGGCGATGCCGCCTGATCTTGCTCCCCCCGACGTCGAGTGTGATGTCGACCTGCGCCCCTACAACAGCTTTGGCCTGCCTGCGCGGGCGCGTCGCTTGGTGCGCATCCGCAGCGACGCCGATCTGCGGTGGGTGGTGAACCACCCGGACTGGGGACGAGCGACCAAGTTCATCTTGGGGGGCGGATCCAATTTGGTGCTGACGCAGGACCTGAAGCCCTTGGTGCTGAAGGTGGAGGTGCCGGGGCGGCGTGTGCTGGACGATGGCGACGATTGGGTCCTTGAGGCCGGCGCCGGCGAACGCTGGCACGAATGGGTGATGTGGTCGATCGCGCAGGGGGTGGGCGGCCTGGAGAACCTGGCGCTCATCCCGGGTACGGTCGGGGCCGCACCCGTCCAGAACATCGGTGCTTATGGGGTGGAGCTGAAAGACCGGTTCGACAGCCTCGACACCCTGGACCTGATGAGCGGTCGCTTGGTCCGACTCGACCGTGCGGCTTGTCACTTCGCTTACCGGGACAGTGTGTTCAAGCAGCATTTGGCCGGACGCAGCGTGATCTTGCGGGTTCGGTTTCGCTGTCCCAAGCGCTGGGTGCCGCAACTGGATTACCTGGATTTGCAGCGGGCGCAAGAGGCGGCGGGCGTGGCGCAGCCCACGCCGTTGCAGGTGGCCGAGTGGGTGATGGCCATCCGGCGCGCCAAACTGCCCGACCCCGCCGTCATCGGCAATGCCGGCAGCTTTTTCAAGAACCCCATCGTCAGCGCCGAGAAGTGCCGTGAAGTGATCGCCCGCGACCCTCACCTGGTGCATTACCCCTTAGAGGACGGACGCTGCAAGCTCGCGGCTGGGTGGTTGATCGATGCTTGCGGCTGGAAAGGCAAGACCGTGGGTGGGGCCGGGGTGTACGAGAAGCAGGCGCTGGTCTTGGTCAACCGGGGCGAAGCCCGCGGAGGTGAGGTGCTGACCCTGGCCCAGGCCATCCAAGCGTCGGTGTATGCGCGCTTTGGGGTGACGCTGGAGCCGGAGCCGGTGGTGGTGTGATGGTCTTCGAACGCCACGACTTGGGTGTGCTGTGGTCCTACCAGTTCTATCCGGGCGAGGTGGCGCAGGCACTGTCGCCGACCGATGCGAGGTCGTGGCTGGCGAACCCGGATTCGGAGGGATTCCTATGGCTGCACTTGAACTTGGCCAACAACGCGGCGCTGCCTTGGTTGAAAGACATCGTGCCTGTGCCCGACGCCTTCATCGAGGCGCTGAGCAGTGCCTCGCGCTCCACCCGAATCGAACGCGACGAGGATTCGTTGGTGGGCATCGTCAACGATGTGAGCTTTGACTTTCGGTTCGAGCCCACCGACACGGCGACCATGTGGCTGTGGGCCGATCGACGCTTGCTGGTGACCTGCCGCCGTCAGCCGCTGCGCACGGTGGACCGATTGCGCGGTGTGGTCAAGGCGGGTGAGACCTTTCGGTCCAGCATCGACTTGCTGGCGCACTTGATGAGGGACCAGGCCGACGTCTTGATCGACATCGTGCGCAAGGCCTCGGAGCAGGTGGATGACGTGGAAGACCAATTGCTCGCCGGTCGTTTGGAGGCCAAGCGCGTTCGCTTGGGTCAATGGCGGCGCTTGCTGGTGCGCTTGCAGCGCCTGCTGGCGCCGGAGCCCGGCTCGCTGTTCCGCTTGTTGCAGCATCCTCCACGCTGGATCCCCGAGTTGGATGTGTTGGAGTTGCGGCAGAGCACCGAAGAGTTTTCGGTGGCGTTGCGCGACATCGGCGCTCTGCAAGAGCGCATCAAGCTGTTGCAGGAAGAAATCGCGGCCCAAGTGGCCGAAAGCAACAACCGCAGCTTGTTCATGCTGACGGTGGTCACGGTGCTGGCCTTGCCCATCAACATGATGGCCGGCTTGTTCGGCATGAACGTGGGCGGCGTGCCGTTTGGTGAGCACCGCCACGGTTTTGCCATCGTCGCGAGCGTGTTGGTGCTCGCCACGCTGCTGTTGGCGTGGCTGCTGCTGAAGAATCGGGACGACCGCTAAGCCGCTGTCGCCCACCCGGACGCGGTCACATCCCCACGTAGTTCGGTCCGCCGCTGCCCTCGGGGGTGATCCAGACGATGTTCTGCGTCGGGTCCTTGATGTCGCAGGTCTTGCAGTGCACGCAGTTTTGCGCGTTGATCTGCAGGCGGTCGCTGCCGTCGTCGTTCTTGACGTACTCGTACACACCGGCCGGGCAGTAGCGGCTTTCGGGGCCGGCGTAGGTGGCCAGGTTGGTGGCCACGGGCATGCCGGCGTCTTTGAGCGTCAGGTGCGCCGGCTGGTCTTCGGCGTGGTTGGTGTTGGAGATGAACACCGAGGACAGGCGGTCGAAGGTGATCTTGCCGTCGGGCTTGGGGTAGGCAATCGGCGGGCAGGCGGAGGCCGGCTTCAAGGCTTGGTGGTCGGCCTTGTGGTTGTGCAGGGTCCAGGGGGGGCTTTGCACGCCGAGCTTGGGCAGCAGCCACTGCTCGATGCCGGTCATCAGCTGGCCCACGGTCTTGCCCTTCTTGAACCAGAGCTTGAAGTTGCGGGTTTGCTGCAGTTCCTCAAACAGCCAGCTCTTTTCGAAGGCGGCGGGGTACTCGACCAATTCGTCTTGCGCGCGACCGGCGGTCAGGGCGGCGGCGGCCGCTTCGGCCACCAGCATGCCGCTCTTGATGGCGGCGTGGCTGCCCTTGATGCGGGCGGCGTTCAGGTAGCCGGCGTCGCAGCCCACCAGCGCGCCGCCGGGGAACACGGTCTTGGGCAGGGCCTGCGGCGTGCCGTTGTTGATGGCGCGCGCGCCGTAGCCGATGCGCTTGCCGCCTTCGAGGTGGGCGCGGATGGCTGGGTGGGCCTTCCAGCGCTGCATCTCTTCGAAGGGGCTCATGTGCGGGTTCTGGTAGTCCAGGCCGATCACGAAGCCCAGGGTGACCTGGTTGCCGTCCAGGTGGTAGAGGAAGCCGCCGCCGAAGGTGTCGTCGGTCATCGGCCAGCCGGCGGTGTGCACCACCTTGCCGGGCTGCGCCTTGTCGGCCGGCACTTCCCACAGCTCCTTGATGCCGATGGCGAAGGTCTGCACGTCCTTGCCTTCGGTCAGGCGGTACTTGGCCAGCAGCTGCTTGCCCAGGTGGCCGCGGGCGCCTTCGGCGAACACGGTGTACTTGCCGTGCAGTTCCATGCCGAGTTGGAAGTCGTCGCCCGGCTCGCCGTCCTTCTTGACGCCCATGTTGCCGGTGGCCACGCCCTTGACGCGGCCTTGCTCGTCGTACAGCACCTCGGCCGCCGCGAAGCCGGCGAAGACCTCGACGCCCAGGCTCTCCGCCTGCTGGGCCATCCACTTGACCACGTTGGACAGGCTGACCACGTAGCAGCCGTCGTTGTGGAGGTTGCGGGGCACCAGGAAATCGGGCGTGCGGGTGACTCCGGTCTCGCTCAGGAACAGGATGTCGTCGCTGCTGACCGGCTGGTTCAGCGGGGCGCCCAGTTCCTTCCAGTTGGGGAAGAGCTCGGTGATGGCGCGCGGGTCCATCACGGCGCCCGACAGGATGTGGGCGCCGGCCTCAGAGCCCTTTTCCAGCACGACCACGCTCAGGTCGGCGTTCAGCTGCTTCAAGCGGATGGCCGTGGCCAAACCGGCCGGGCCGCCGCCCACAACGACGACGTCGTACTCCATCGATTCGCGCGGACCGAATTGGGCAAGGATTTCTTCGTTCGTCATGGCGTGGCCTTTGAGGGCGGTGCTGGGATGGGCGCGGATTCTAGGGATGCCGACAAAAAAACGAACGATCGTGCTTTTTTGTAGAGGAAATGCCCCAGGAGGCATCGGGGAGAACCCGTAGTTTTCCGACTGGTAACGTGGCCGGATTCGCAGCCCACCCATTGCAAAACACCATGAGTTACGCCATCGATTTGTCCGGCCGTGTGGCCTTCGTCACCGGCGCGTCCAGCGGCCTGGGCGCTCAGTTCGCCAAAACCTTGGCCACGGCCGGCGCCGCAGTGGTGCTGGCCGGCCGGCGCGTGGAGAAGTTGAAGACCTTGCGTGCCGAGATCGAGGCCAACGGGGGCGATGCCCACGTGGTGAGCTTGGACGTGACCGACCTGGCGTCGATCAAGTCGGCGGTGGCCCACGCCGAAACAGAGATGGGCACGATCGACATCCTGATCAACAACAGCGGCGTGTCCACCAGCCAGCGCATCGTCGATGTGTCGGCCGACGACTGGGACTTCGTCATGAACACCAACCTGCGCGGCGCCTTCTTCGTGGCGCAGGAAGTGGCCAAGCGCATGCTGGCCCGGGCCAAGGGCGCAGCGCCCGGCAGCTTCACCGGCGGTCGCATCGTCAACATCGCCAGCATGGCGGGCCTGCGGGTGCTGAGCCAGATCGGCATCTACGCCATGAGCAAGGCTGGCGTGGTGCACATGACGCGCGCCATGGCGTTGGAGTTTGGCAAGTACGGCATCAACGTGAACGCCATCTGCCCGGGCTACATCGACACCGAGATCAACCACCACCACTGGGGCACCGAGCACGGCAAGAAGCTCATCGAGATGCTGCCGCGCAAGCGAGTGGGCCAGCCGCAAGACCTGGACACCACGCTGCTGATGCTGTGCGCCAACGAGAGCCACTTCATCAACGGCGCCATCATCCAGGCCGACGACGGCTTTGGCGTTTGACGCGCACCCCCGACGCGGCCCAAGGCCCGAAACAACAGGACTGACGTGATTCGAGATTTGACTGCGACGGAAGCCCGCGTGCTGGCCGTGCTGGTGGAAAAGCAGCACACGGTGCCCGACACCTACCCGCTTTCGCTCAACGCCCTGACCCAGGGCTGCAACCAGAAGACGGCGCGCGACCCGGTGATGGCCCTGAGCGACGCCGAGGTGCTGGCCGCGTTGATCGAACTCAGAGACCTGAGCTTGGTGTTCGAGGTGAGCGGCGCGCGGGTCACGCGCTTTGAGCACAACCTCAAGCGCGTGTACGGCGTGCCGGGCCAAGCCGAGGCCTTGCTCACCGTGCTGTTGCTGCGCGGGCCGCAAACGGCGGCCGAGTTGCGGCTGAACACGGAGCGCCTGCATCGCTTTGTGGACATCTCGTCCGTCGAAGGCTTTCTCGACGAGTTGGCCGAGCGCGAACCGCCCCTGGCCGTGAAGCTGCCCAAAGCGCCGGGCGCCCGCGAAGCGCGCTGGGCGGCACTGCTGAGCGGCCCTGTGACCGTCGACGCCTCGGCACCGCCAGCCGCCAGCGACGAGCTGAGCGCCTTGCGCGCCGAGGTGGAAACGCTGAAGGCCCAGGTGGCGAGGCTGATGGCCGCACAGGGGTGGACCGAATGAGTTCAAGCGGCGGCGCGCGGGCCTGGGTGGCCGAATGCGTGCGGCGGATCGAGGCCGACTTCCAGCGCAGCGCCGACACGCACTTGATCCCCTTGGCCTTGCCCGGCTTCCCCGGTGTGGACCTGTACTTCAAGGACGAGTCCATCCACCCCAGCGGCAGCCTGAAGCACCGGCTGGCGCGCTCGCTGTTCTTGTACGCGCTGTGCAACGGCTGGCTCAAAGAGGGTGCGCCGGTGGTGGAAAGCTCCAGTGGCTCCACGGCGGTGAGCGAGGCCTACTTTGCGCGCTTGCTGGGCCTGCCCTTCATCGCCGTGATGCCGGCCACGGTGAGCGAGGCCAAGCGCCAGGCCATCGAGTTCCAGGGGGGGCGCTGCCACCTGGTGGACGACCCGACCCAGGTGTACGCCGAGGCTGCGCGCCTGGCGCGCGAAGGCGGGGGCCACTACATCGACCAATTCACCTACGCCGAGCGGGCCACCGACTGGCGGGGCAACAACAACATCGCCGAGTCCATCTTCACCCAGATGGCGCGCGAGCGGCACCCGGTGCCCGCTTGGCTGGTGTGCAGCGCCGGCACGGGTGGCACCTTGGCCACGCTGGGGCGCTTTGTGCGATACGGCCGACACGCCACGCGGGTGTGCGGAGCGGACGCGGAGCGCTCGGTCTTCTTCGACCACTACCTGAGCCGCGACCTCGCGCTGACCCTGGATTGCGGCTCTCGCATCGAGGGCATCGGTCGGCCTCGGGTCGAGGCTTCCTTCCTGCCCGACGTGATCGACGCGATGGTGAAGGTGCCCGATGCGTGGAGCGTCGCGGCCATGCGCCTGCTGTCCGAGCGCTTGGGTCGGCGCGTGGGGCCCAGCACGGGCACCAATTTGCTGGCGGCCTTGGTGTGCGCGCAGCAGTTGACCGCCCAGCGCCAGGGCGGCTCCATCGTCACCTTGCTGTGCGACAGCGGTGAGCGTTACCGGGAGACCTGCTTCGACGCGGTTTGGTGCGAGCGTCAGGGCCTGCACGACTCGGCGGCCGACCATGCGGTGGCCCAGGCGATGGACCGAGGGGCGGCGTTGCCGCCCTGGCGCCGAGCGGGCGGGCTGGCGTCGCTGGCATGAAAAAGCCCCGCACGGCGCGAGTCAGGGATTGAGCGGAAACTAAGCGCTTCGCGTTTGCTCTGGGATCACTTCATGACCTATCGCCCCAAACTCGCCCTCATGTCCCTGCTCGTTGCGTTGGGCTTGACGGCTTGTGCCGTACCTTCATCGCAAACCGCCTCGGTGGATGCCGACGCGCCTACAAAGTTGACGCTGACAGGTTCGCGTATCCCACACAAGGTCAAAGGGCGCGTCGAGGGCGTCAAGGTCATCAGCCGCGAGGAGATGGCCGACCAGTTGCGGCACGAGCGTCGGCCGAAGTCCGACGGCTAAGCGGCTTCCGCCGCCCAAAAGCAAAGCCCCGCACGGCGCGAGCCGGCGGGGCTTTGGGTCGTCGGGCCCGTCTTACTTGATGGCGTAGTTCAGGCTGACGAAGTAGCTGCGGCCGCGGGGGTCGCCGTAGGTCGGGTCCCAGGTCACCTGGAAGTAGCGCGACTGGTTGGTGAACGGCGGCGCGGTGTTGAACAGGTTCAGCACGCCGGCACGCAAGCGCAGGTTCTGGTTGAAGCGGTAGCTGCCCGTCAGGTCCCACAGCGAGTAGGCCTTGACGTCGCGGTTGCTCCAAGCCGGGGCCGACAGGCCGTCCACGTTTTGGTCGCGGTAGCCGGACATGAAGGTGTTGCCCAGCGTGAGGCCGACATCGCCGTAGTCCCAGTCGATGTTCAGCTTGTGGCGCCAGCGCTGCACGGCCTTGTCATCGCGGAACTTGCCCAGGCCGTCCACCAGCGGCGAGCGGGGGTCGGTGTTGAACTTGTACTCGGTGACGAGGGTGCCGTTGATGCTGGCCCCGAAGCGCCCCACCGCAGTGGATTCGCCACGCCAGCTGAGGTTGACGTCCACCCCCGAGGTGTTCAGCTTGCCGCGGTTCTCCTTCTTCACGTTCACGTAGTTGACGAAGCCGTCCGAGAAGCGCACCACGATGGCCGGGTTGTTGTAGTACACCGGGTTGGTGAAGATGGTTTCTTCGCCGATTTCCGAAATGATGTCGGTCTTGCGGATGGTCCAGAAGTCGATCGCGCCGCTGAAACTGCGGTTGGGCTCGAACACCACGCCCAGGCTGGCCTGCTTGGACTTTTCCGGTTGCAGTTCGGGGTTGGAGGCGCGGTCGATGGGCATCTGGGCCACTTCGCCCGAGACGGGGTCCTTGACGAAGCTGGCGGTGATGCCCGAGCGCAGGGGGCGGAACATCTCCGACACCGACGGGGCGCGGAAGCCCGTGCCATACGACGCGCGGGCCAGCAGTTGCTTGCTGGGGCGGAAGCTCAAGCCCAGCTTGGGGTTGGTGGTGCTGAGCTTGGGCGAGGTGCGGCCGGTGGCGGCGTCGAACACGCCGTCGTAGCGGTCGTGGCGGATGGCGAATTGACCTTCCCATGCCTTGGTGAACGGCGCATTGAGTTCGGCGAAGAAACCACCCACGTCGCGGCTGTGCGAGGTGTCGGCCAACAGCGCGCCGGCGCTGGAGCGGTCGCCGTTCACGTCGTTGCTCTTGAGCACGGCGCTGGACGAGAACTCGGTCTTTTCGCGGCGGATTTCAGCGCCCAGGGCCAACACGGCATCGCCGCCGCCCAGAGAGGCGATGGCGCGCGTCAGCTTGCCGTCCCAGCTGGTGGAGCTGCCTTCGGCGATGCGGGCAGCGCCGTCCAGCCGGATGGAGTTCATGAAGGCCTGACCGGCCGCCGGGTTGGTGCTGCGCACGAAGGGGTTGTACAGGCCATCGCGGATGCCCGACTCCAGGCGGCTGAACGAGACCCAGCCCGACAGGTTGGTGTCGGTGGCCTTGTTCACGCTGTGGTTGAGGGCCGTGTCGTAGTCCCAATCGCCCCAGGTGCCCGTCAAGCCAGCAACCAGGCGGGTGGCTTCGCTGTCGACGCGGCTGGTGCGCTTGCCGGCGTCGGTCAGGCGGAAGCGGAAGTCGATCGGCGTGGTCACGCCGGTCACGGCCTGCAGGGAGGCCGGCAGGCGGATGCCCGAGCTGGTGCGGAAGCGGGCCGTGGCGGGCGAGGCGGCGTAATCGGTCGAGGTCTTGCTCAGCAGCGCCTCGGCGAAGAACTGGTGGTCATCGGCCAACTGCACCGTGGCGCGGCCCACCAGGGCGAGCTTTTCGGAGGCCGGGTAGATCTCGGCGTCGCCCATGTAGTTGTAGGAGCAACCTTCCAGACCGCCGGGGCCGGTGGGCGCGCGAGAGTTGGGGTTCAGGCCACCCGTGCAACTGGCTTTGTCCAGGTTGACGCGGCGGGCGCCCCAGGTGCCGTCGGGGTTGGAGCCGCGCAGCGCCGTGGTCGGGTTGGCGAGCACGAAGTTGTTCAGCGTGGTGCGCTGGGCGGTGCTCAGGTCGATGTTGGCCGGGAAGGTGTTGCTGGACAGCTGCTGGGGCAGGCGCGTGGCCAGGTCGTACTCGAGGATGAAGTCCCGCTGGTTGCTGTTCAGAGCGCCCAGCTTCTGGACATCCACAGCCACAAATGCATTGGCGCGGTCGGTGCGCAAGTCGCCCACACCGGCCGAGGCCGAGAAGGTCTTCTTGCTGGCACCGCCCTCGTGGGTGGCCAGGGCGTAGGTTCGGAAGTCCACGCCACGGTAGTCTTTGCGGGTGATGAAGTTGATGACGCCGCCCATGGCGTCGGTGCCGTAGATGGCGGAGGCGCCGTCCTTCAGCACTTCCACGCGCTCGATGGCGCCGGAGGGGATGTTGTTCAAGTCGACGCCAGCGTTGTCACCGGGCGAAGCGAAGTTGGCCAGGCGGCGGCCGTTGAGCAGCACCAGGGTGCTGGACACGCCCAGGCCACGCAGGTTGGCGCCGTTGAAGCCGCGCTGGTTGCCCGCGGTGTCGGTGATGCTGGCGCCGTCGGTCAGGCCGCCCACGTTGGCCGTCAGCTGCTGCAGCAATTCAGCCGCGGTGGTCACGCCGGCCTTGTCGATGTCAGCACGCTTGACGATTTGCACCGGCAGCGGCGTTTCGCCGTCGATGCGCTTGATGCTGGAGCCGGTGACTTCTACGCGGTCGAGTTGTTGTGGTGGGGCGGTCTGGGCGAGCGCGACGGCGCTGGCCACGGAAGTCAGCGCCAGGAGGCTGGCCTGGGCGAGTTGGCTCAGGCGGAGGGTGGGGTGCAGAGGCATGGCAGGGGTCCAGCGGTGGAAGTGACGGGTTGAACTCTAGGAAGCTCGGCAAGGCGCGCAGGAGCGGGTTCTGGAGCAGGAGTCGCATGCGTGCAAATCGGTGTCGCTTGGCGACAACCGGCGTGGCGCGGCCGCCGCACGGATTGCCTCGATGCGACACGGACTTGCACCCGCAGGGTGCGTTGCGGGTGCTCCCGCAGACGCCCTGGGCCCTGGGCCCACCAGAATCCATCGCATGCCAAGGGCCCGACCCGGACCTTGGGGCCTTGGGGCCTTTCCCGTTTTGCCATCCCCTGTTCCCATGAATTCTTTGCGCACCTTCCTCACTTTGGGCCTGGCCTTGGTCGCCACATGGGCGGTGGCCACCCCACCGGCGCCGCGTCCGCCGGGTGCTGTCGTGGCCCTCGGGGGCGCGTTGAAGGTCGACAACACGGCCGTGTGGTCACGCTTGGTGCAGGAGGCCGGCGGCCGAGGGGCGACGTTCGCCGTGTTTGCCACCGCCGCCGAGAACCCTGAGCGCAGCGGGGAGCGCATCGCCCAGGCCCTGAATGCCGCCGGTGCCAAGGCCGAGGTGATTCCGGTGGCGCCACGATTGCCCACCACGGAATGGAAGGCGCTGCGCGACGACGCGGCGCTGGCGCAGCGCGTCTCGCGCATGCAAGGCGTTTTCTTCAGCGGCGGTGCGCAAGAGCTCATCACCAGCACCCTGCGCCCCGATGGGCGCTCGACGGCCGTCTTGCAAGCGGTGCGGCAGGTTTTGGAGCGCGGGGGGGTGGTGGCGGGTACCAGCGCCGGCGCGGCCATCATGAGCGAGTGGATGTTTCGCGATGCGCAAGACACCTTGGCTGTGCTCAAGGGGCGCATGCGCGAGGGGCAGGAAATCGACCGCGGCCTGGGTTTCGCCGGTCCGGACATCTTCGTGGACCAGCACTTCCTCAAGCGGGGCCGCATCGGTCGCATCCTGCCGGTGATGCAGGCCAAGGGCTACCGCTGGGGGCTGGGTGTGGAAGAAAACAGCGGCGCCATCATCCGCGGGCACCAAGTGGAGGTGATCGGGGCGCGCGGTGTTTTGGTGGTGGACCTCAGCGCGGCCCAGCGTCGCACCGACTTGTCGGCCTTCAACGTGCAAGGGGCCTTGCTCAGCTACTTGGAGCGTGGCGATCGCCACGACTTCGCCACCGGCGTTACCACCCCAGCACCGGAGAAGCTGGCGGGCACCATCAACCCCCGCAGCCCCGACTTCAAGCCCTTTTTCAAGCGCGCCCCCTTCCACCCCGACATGTTGGGCGACAGCACCATCGCCAACGCCATGGCCCAGTTGGTGGACAGCCCGGACGAGGAGTTGTTGGGCCTGGCCTTCAACGGGCGGGCGCTGGCGCAAGGCAGCAAGGCAGCGGCCGACGACCTCGATCCGACGCTGGGCTTCGAGTTCCGACTGTCCAAGGCGGCCGATTCGCGCGGCTACTTCACCGGTGCCTGGGGCGGCGAGGACTACACCGTGACCCGCATCCGGCTGGACGTGACCCCGGTGCGCCTGAATACCCCGCTGTACCAAGCGCTGACCCCGAACCGCGCCGCCGACGCGCGTTGACCCTCCGACCGAACGATTCCATGAGATCCCAACACCACGTGCTGCGCGGCAGCCCCAGCGGCACGCAGCGCAGTTTGCTCAGCCTTCACTTTGGGCCAGCCCACAGCGGCCGGCAGGCCTTGCTGCAGTGCGCGTTGCACGCGGACGAAATCCCGCCCCTGCTGGTGGGTTACCACCTGCGCCAGCGTCTGGCCTCGTTGGAGGCCGCAGGGCAGCTCAAGCACGAAGTCGTGCTGGTGCCGGCCGCCAATCCCATCGGCCTGGCGCAGCACCTGTGGGGGCGGCATCAGGGTCGTTTTGAGATCAACAGCGGCCACAACTTCAACCGCCACTACCCCGACCTGGCTGCGGCTGCGGCGGAGCGGGTGCAAGGCCGCCTGAGCGACGACGCCCGCACCAACACCCGGTTGCTGCGTGCCGCGATGCACGCGGCGCTCGCGGCCTGCACGGTGGAGACCGAGTTGCAGTCGCTGCGCCAAACCCTGCTGGACCTGACCATCGACGCCGACATCGTGCTGGACCTGCACTGCGACAACCAGGCGGTCATGCACCTCTACACCACGCCGCACCACCCCGAGGTGACGCGAGACCTGGGGCGCTGCCTGCAAGCCCCCCTGGCACTGATCGCCGAGGAGAGTGGCGACTTCCCGTTCGACGAGTCCTGCTCCATGGTGTGGTCCAAGCTGCAGGCCCTGTTGCCTGGGCACCCGGTCGACCTGGCCTGCTTTGCAGCCACGGTGGAGCACCGGGGTGAGGCCGACGTCAGCCACGCGCTGGCGGCGCAAGACGCCGACGGATTGCTGCGCTTCCTGGCCCGCCAAGGCTTCATCCAGGGCGACGTAGGCTCGACCGAGCCCTTCGACTGCAGCCTGCGCCCGCTGGCGGGGTCGCTGCCCCTGAATGCGCCGCACGCCGGCGTGCTGGTCTACCACGTCGAGCCGGGGGCCGAAGTCAAGGCAGGGCAAGCGATGGTCGAGGTCATCGATCCGATCGGCGGAGAATCCACCCTCCTGCGCAGCCCCGTCGATGGGCTGTTTTACGCCCGTGAGCAACAGCGATGGGCCCAGGCGGGCCAGAAGCTGGCCCGGGTGGCTGGGTTCGAGGCCAAGCGCACGGGCAAGCTCCTGAGCGCCTGATCGGACCTTTTCGCCCATGCACAGCCTGACCGTCGACAACCTGCACAAGAAGTACGGCGACCGCGAGGTCCTCAAGGGCGTGTCGCTCACGGCGAACAAGGGCGATGTCATCACCCTCATCGGCTCCAGCGGCAGCGGCAAGAGCACTTTCTTGCGTTGCCTGAACCTGCTCGAGCAACCCCACCAGGGGCGTCTGCAGTTGGGCGACGAAGAGCTCAAGCTCGTGCCCGACCGCGACGGCAGCCTCAAGGCGGCCGACGCCAAGCAATTGCAGCGTTGGCGCGCACGCTTGGCCATGGTGTTTCAGAGCTTCAACCTGTGGGCCCACCGCACGGTGCTGGAGAACGTGATCGAGGCGCCCGTGCACGTGCTGGGCGTGCCCAAGGCCCAAGCCCTGGACAAGGCCGAGGCCTTGCTCGCCCGCGTGGGTGTGGCGCACCGCAAGGACGTTTACCCCGCCCAGCTTTCGGGGGGCGAGCAGCAGCGCGTGGCCATCGCCCGCGCCCTGGCCATGGAGCCGGAGCTCATGCTGTTCGACGAACCCACCTCGGCCCTCGACCCCGAGCTGGTGGGCGAGGTGCTCAAGGTCATGCGCGACCTGGCCGCCGAAGGCCGCACCATGATCGTCGTCACGCACGAGATGGGCTTCGCACGCGAGGTGTCCAACCACACGATGTTCCTGCACCAAGGCAAGGTCATCGAGGCGGGGCACCCGAAGGACATCCTGGTGAATCCGCAGTCGGAACGACTCAAAGCCTTCCTGTCGGGTGGCTTGAAGTAGGGCGCATGCAGGACGTGGCCATCCTCCAGCTGCCGGGTGCCTCGCGCCTGGGCGGCCAGCTCCTGGTGGAGCTGCTGGAGGGGGCCAACGCCCTGCTGCCCGAGCCGGCCTTTCGGCCGCATTGGTGCGCGGTCGGCCCCGCGCAGGAGCAGGCCTTCGATCCCCAGCGCGACTGGGCCCACGTGTGGGTGCTGGCGCCTTGGCGTCTCCTGGCCAGCAGCGACGCCTTGGCCTCACTGCCCGCCCAACTGCAGCGCGTGGCGCAGCGCGGTGCTCTGCTGGGCGCAGTCGAGGGGGGCGTGTTGTGGCTGGCCGCGGCGGGCCTGTTGAACGGACGTCGAGCCTGTGCCATCGATTGGCTGACGGGTCACCTGCAGCAGCAGCATCCGGATGCCGTGTGGAGCCAATCTCTCTACGAGATCGACCTGCCGCCCCGGCCGGTGCTCAGTTGCGCCCGACCGCTGGCCCTGCCAGACCTGCTCTTGGCATGGCTGGCGCGCGAACATGGCGATGCGCTGGCCCGGCAGTTGGGTGGGCGCTTGGGGCTGTCGAGCCTGCGCGGGCGCGACGAACGCGTGCTGGGCGAAGCCCAAGGCCACGCGCTGATGCCGCCCAAGCTGGCCGAGGCTTTGACCCTCATGCAGGCCAACCTGGCCGAGCCGCTGCCCACCGACGACATCGCCCGACTTGTGGGCCTGTCGCGCCGGCAGTTGGAGCGGCTGTTCAAGCAACACCTGGACGCGCTGCCCAGCCGCTACTACCTGGAGCTGCGCCTGAACCGCAGCCGCGAATTGCTGCAGCGCACCGGCCAGTCCATCTTGCAGGTGGGTTTGGCGTGTGGCTTTTCCAGCGGCCCCCATTTTTCCAACGCCTACAAGGCCACCTTCGGCTGCACGCCGCGCGAAGAGCGCGCCCGTGAAGCCGCCGGGTGGCGCGAGCACCGCCAGCAAGAGCTGGGCGGTGCCGTTGGCCACCGCGACGTGAGAGCGGCATGACCTCTGAACCCACCCTGTGCCTGCGCCCCGTGCGGCGCGACGACCTCGACGGCCTGCAGCGCCTGGCAGCGGGCGCCAGCCCCGGCATCGGCTCGCTGCGCAACGATGCCGCCTGGTTGGCCCAACGCATCGAGCACTCGTTGCAGGCCTTTGCCACCGATGACGACGAGGTCAGCGGCGAGGAGCGCTACCTGTTCGTGTTGCACGACGAAGCCACCGATCGACTGGTGGGCTGCAGCGGCATCACCGCGCGAGCCGGGTACGGCTCGCGCTTTTACAGCTACCGCAACGAATTCGTGGTGGCCAGCAGCGCTGGCCTGGGCATCACGCAGCGCACCCACACCCTGCACCTGTGCCACGACCTCACTGGCACCACGCTGCTCACCTCGTTCTACATCGAACCCGAGTGGGCCGAGGGCGCGGCGCCGCAGTTGTTGTCTCGCGGCCGCCTGCTGTTCATCCGGCAATTCAGCCAGCGCTTTTCGGACCGCATCGTGGCCGAGCACCCCGGTTGGCTCGATGCCCAGCGCAACAGTCCCTTCTGGGATGCCGTGGGGCGCCGTTTCTTCGCCATGGACTACCCGCAAGCCGAGGCCTTGGCCGGGGGGCGCAGCAAGGCCTTCATCGCCGAACTCATGCCCACCTCGCCCGTGTACGTGCCCTTGCTGCCCGAGGCGGCGCAACGCGCCATCGGCCAGTTGCACCCCGATGGCGAACTGCCCTTCGCCATCTTGCAGGACGAGGGCTTCGACGCCGAGACCTACATCGACCTCTTCGACGGCGGCCCCATCACCGAAGGCCGTTTGCATGCGCTGGGCAGCGTGCGCGCGGCCCGGGCGCGGACGCCCCGTGCAGAACCCGTGCCCGTCATCGCCTGCCATGGCCGGCGCGAGGGCTTCGAGGCCCGCGTGTTGTGGGGGACAGCCCCAGCCACTTGGGGCGAAGGTGGCCTGATCACCCCTTTGGAGCGTGACGAAGCATGAGCCCGACGTTTCGCCTTTTGCCCCAGGCACCCCAGGGCGCCGTGGCTCACGAAGAAACCGGCGGCCAATGGTGGTGGGCCGAGTCCCAAGACCGCCACGCCTGGCTGCACGTTCAACCGGAGATGGGGCGGTCGCGGCCCCGCTACCACTTCCACCTCGGCCGCGTGGTGCACGCCGCATCCGAGCTGGGCCTCTACCAGGTCCAACCCCTGCTGCTGCTGGGTCACGACGCCACGGGTGAAGCCGAGCTGAGCGCTTGGGGCGGGGATGAAAGCTTGTGGCCGGCTTTGGTGCAGCACGCCCTGTCGGTGTTGCGGGCCATGCGTCCGGCCGGCACCCTGGTGGTGGCGGAATTGCCCGGCTGGCGCGACCCGCAGGGGCACAGCCCCTTCTGGCAAGGGCTGGTGCGGCATTTCGCGCCGCAGGTGGCGCCGGGCCAGGTGGAGCGCTTGGGCCCGGCCTTCACCTCGCACCTGGGCCCCTTGTTGCCCCGGCAGCCGGTGCACGGCGCTTTGTTGCCGGCTGCCACCCAGGCGGTGTTGGGCCGCGCCGCCGATTCGACACAGCCTTGGCGCCATACGCTGCAGGCCGCTGGCTTTGCCGATTGGCGCCACTTGCGCATCGACGACGGCGGGCCCGTCTGGGCCCGACCGCTGTAGCACTGCCGGCGGCTCAGCCTCGGTTGCCGCGCAGCAGGGCGATCAGCCCAACGCCCAGGGCCGACGCGAACAGCAGCCCGCTCCACACCTCGTAGGGCAGGCTCAGCAGCCGGTAGGCATGCGCCTCGGCGCAGTTGGCCGTGATCATGAACACCGCGGGCCAGAGGTCTTCCAGACCGGTGGCGGCGATCAAGCGGTCGGCCACCGTCATGGTGCAGCTGGCGCTGTCCGAGGCCACGGCGTTCTGGTAGGTGGCCGCCACGACCCCGGCCAGTGCCAACAGCACCACCGGCACCGCCAGCACCCGCGAGGCGACTTGCGCTCCGCGCAGGCGCCCCGACTTCTTCAGGCCCCAGGCCAGCCCACCGCCCACCAGGGCGACCGCCGCCAAAGCCATCACCAGCACCCGCTGCAGGATGCACCAGGGGCAGGGCTTCACCCCAAACTGGTACTGCGCCACCAGGGCCACCCCCAAGCTGGCCAGGCAAAGCAAGCCCAGCAGCACCATCAGGCGCGGCGTGTGGCGCATCAGGCCTTCGCTGATCACGGGGCCAACTCGGCGATGAGCTCGATCTCGACGCAGGCGCCGCGCGGGATTTGCGCCACCCCGAAGGCCGATCGTGCGTGCGAGCCCACCTCGGTGCCGAACACGGCTTGGAACAGCTCGCTGGCGCCGTTGGTGACCAGGTGCTGCTCGGTGAAGGTGGGCGTGCTGTTGACCAGGCTCATCAGCTTGACGATGCGCTTGACGCGGCCCAGGTCGCCACCGCAGGCGGCCTTCAGGGTGCCCATCAGGTCGATGGCGATGGCCCGCGCGGCCTGTTGGCCCGTGGCCGTGTCCATGTTCAAGCCCAGTTGCCCCGTCCATGGTTCGCCATCGGGCCGTTTGGCGATGTGGCCTGAAATGAACACGAGTTGGCCCGTCTGCACAAAGGGCACATAGGCCGCGGCGGGCTCGGCCACGGCTGGCAGCGTGATGCCAAGCTCGTCGAGTCGTTGTTGGATGGCGGCAGCGCTCATGGCCACTCCTGGAACTGAGGGAAAGGGGCGGCATCGTAGCGGCCGCAACAATGCCCCGCATGCGCTCGACCGAAGCCTCCAACACTGCGCCGCCCCGGCTGGGTGTGGGGTCGGCTTGGCAATGGGGTGGGATGCTGGCCGCCTGGATGGTGGGTTTGGCCGGTCTGCAGTTCGTGCCGTCTTGGCCCAACGGCGCTCCGGCGCTGGGTGCGGCCCTGGGCCTGGCGCTGCTGGTGGCGGCCGCGTGGCGCCGCTCGGGCCTTGGGGTTGGGGTGGCAGCGCTGGTGCTGGGCCTGTCCTGGGCGGGTTGGCGGGCCGACGTCCGGCTGGCATCGGGCCTGGATCCCGCTTGGGAAGGGCACGACCTGGTGGTGGAGGGCGAGGTGGTCGGCTTGCCCACCGCGGTGGACGGCTTTGGCGGGGTGGACGGTTGGCGGCTCATGGTCGAGGCCGAAGGCCCAGCGAGAGACCCCATCAGCGGCGACGCCGTGCCCATCCCGCGCGGGCTCAGCCTGAACTGGTTTGCGGGTGCCGGCCGCGATCTGGAGCCGCGCGCCGGTGAGCGCTGGCGCTGGACGCTGCGCCTCAAGCGCGTGCACCTGCCGCAGAACCCCCACCTGCCCGATGCCGAGCTGTGGCTGCTCGAGCGCGGCATCAGGGCGCAGGGCAGCGTGCTCGGGGGCGTCAAGCTGCAGCCCGCGCCGGCCCACAGCCTGGTGGCGCTGCGCGAACGGCTGCGCGACGCCATCGCGAGCCACGTCGAGGCCCCGCGCCACCGCGCCGTTCTGGGTGGCTTGGTCCTGGGCGACCAAGCCGCCTTGCCTGCCGGCGATTGGGCCTTGCTGCGCGATGCCGGCGTGGTGCACCTGTTTTCCATCAGCGGCCTGCACATCACGGCCTTTGCCTGGCTGGCGAGCCTGGCCGTGCGGCGGCTGTGGCGCACGGTGCCCGGCCTGGCGCTGACCTGGCCCGCGCCGTCGGCGGCGCGCTGGCTGGGTTGGGCCGCTGCTTTGGCCTACGCCTTGTTGGCGGGCTGGGGCGTGCCGGCCCAACGGACTGTGGGCCTGATCACCGTGCTGGCCCTGCTGGGCAGCGCCGGTCGGCAGTGGCCCTGGCCGGTGGCGCTGCTGTTGGCGGGCGCCGTGGTGGGCGCCGCCGATCCCTGGGCGCTGGTGCAGCCCGGCTTCTGGATGAGCTTTGTGGCCGTGGCGGTGCTGATGCATGGCGGCGCCGTGGCGCGAGAGGGCGCTCGCCTGGCCTCGGCCCTGCGCGAGCTCGTGCGCACGCAGGCCCTCATCACCGTGGGTTTGCTGCCCTTGTCACTGCTGTTCTTTGGCCAGGTGTCGGTCGCGGGGGTGGTGGTGAACCTGGTGGCCGTGCCCTTGGTGTCGCTGGCGCTCACGCCCCTGTCGCTGCTGGGTCTGCTGCTGCCGCCCCTGTGGACCGTGGCCGAGTGGCTGACCGACGCGCTGTGGGCGCTCATGCGCTGGGCCACCGCCTGGCCCGGTGCCGTATGGACACACCCCCAGGCGCCCTCGTGGGCCATGGCTCTGGCGCTGGTGGGCGTGGCGGCGGCCCTGACGCGCCTGCCGTGGCGCTGGCGCTGGGCTGGTGGGCTGGCGGCGGCGCCCCTGCTGCTGTGGACGCCCGATCGCCCCACGGACGGGCATTTCCGCATCACCGTCATGGACGTGGGGCAGGGCAGTGCCTTGTGGGTGCAAACGGCCCGACATGACCTGCTGTTCGACGCCGGCCCGCGCTGGGGCCCTGCGGGGCAGGATGCCGGTGCCCGCACCGTGTTGCCCTTGCTGCGTGCCGAGGGCGTTCGGCGTTTGGACGCCGTGGTGCTCAGCCACGGCGACACCGACCACAGCGGGGGCGCGCTCAGCGTGGCCCAGGGCCTGCCGGTGCGCGCTTGGTGGGGCCGGGTGGCGCCCACGCACCCCTTGCACGAGCGTCTGCAGCCCTGCGTGGCTGGCACGGCGTGGGACTGGGACGGCGTGCGCCTGCAATGGCTGCACCCCACGGCCGCCACGCCGGGCTGGGACAACGCCGCCTCTTGCGTGTTGCACGTGCAGGACCGCGCCGGCCGCGCCGCCCTGCTCACCGGCGATTTGCCCGCCGCCCAAGAGCGCGAGATGCTGGAGCGCAGCGTCCCGGGGGCACTGCGGGCCGATCTGCTGCTGGCGCCCCACCACGGCAGCGCCAGCTCGTCCACGCCCGCCCTCATCGAGGCCGTGGCGCCCCGCTTGGCCTTGGCGCAAAGCGGCTACCGCAATCGGCATGGCCATCCGGCCCTGGTGGTGCGCCAGCGCTATGCGGTGGCGGATGTGCCCTTGCTCACCAGCGCGGCGTGCGGCGCGTTCGAGTGGTGGTCGGCGCACGGCGCCCCATCGCCCCAGGGGTGCTGGCGCGGGCGGGAGCGGCGTTACTGGTGGAACAGCGCCGAGCACGCCTCGCCAGCCCCCCACAGCCTGGGTCCGTTCCGGCCCGACGGGCCCGACGAGCCCGCGACAATGCCCCCATGAGCCCCGCCGACGACCGCGCCCCTGCCCCGCCCAGCCCGTTTTGTCACCTTCGCGTGCACTCCGAGTTCTCGGTGGTCGACGGCATCGTGCGGGTGGACGACGCCGTCAAGGCCGCGGCCAAGGACGGCCAAGTGGCCATGGCGCTCACCGACTTGGGCAACCTCTTCGGGGCGGTCAAGTTCTACAAGGCGGCGCGCAAGAAAGGCGTCAAGCCGCTCATCGGCGCCGACTGCTGGCTGGAGCCCGACGGCGCCGCCATGCCCGGGGCGCCCCAGGGCCCTGCACCACGCGTGCTGCTGCTGGTGCAAACCACGCAGGGCTACCTGAACCTGTGCGAGCTCTTGAGCCTAGGCTGGCGCCACAACGTCATCCGCAACCAAGCCTGCCTCAAGCGCGAGTGGCTGGCCGAGTTGGGCGAGGGGCTGATCTGCCTCTCCGGCTTCGTCCACGGCCCCTTGTCCATGGCCGACACCGACCCGGCGCGCGCCACGGCCGCCGCGCAAGAGCTGGCGGCCGCCTTCCCCGGCCGCTTCTACGTCGAGTTGCAGCGCGTGCAAGGCCTGCCCCGCGAGCGGCTGGTGCGCGCCAGCGCCCAACTGGCCGCCCAGTGCGGCCTGCCCGTGGTGGCCACGCACCCCATCCAGTTCATGGCGTCCGACGAGTTCGACGCGCACGAGGCGCGCGTTTGCGTGGCCGAAGGCGAAACGCTGGACAACCCCAAGCGGGTCAAGCGCTTCACGCCCGATCAGCACTTCAAGCGCCAGGCTGAGATGGCCGAGCGCTTTGCCGACCTCCCCTCGGCCCTGGCCAACACCGTGTCTATTGCCGAGCGTTGCAGCCTGACCCTGGTGCTGGGCAAGCCGCAACTGCCCGACTTCCCCACGCCGCTCTTGGAAGACGGCTCGCCCATGCCCATGGACGACTACTTCCGCAAGCTCAGCTTCGAGGGGCTGGCCAAGCGCCTGGTGCACCTGTTTCCCGTGGAAGCCGAGCGCGACGCCGCGCGCCCGCGCTACGCCGAACGGCTCGAGTTCGAGCTGAACACCATCATCAAGATGAAGTTCCCGGGCTACTTCCTCATCGTGGCCGACTTCATCAACTGGGCCAAGAACAACGGCTGCCCGGTGGGCCCCGGCCGCGGCTCGGGCGCGGGCTCGCTGGTGGCCTACGCGCTGGGCATCACCGACCTCGACCCCCTGGCCTACAACCTGCTGTTCGAGCGCTTCCTGAACCCCGAGCGCGTGTCGATGCCCGACTTCGACATCGACTTCTGCCAGGGCAACCGCGACCGCGTCATCGATTACGTCAAGGACAAATACGGCCGCGACGCGGTGAGCCAGATCGCCACCTTCGGCACCATGGCCGCCAAGGCCGCGCTGCGCGACGTGGGCCGCGTGCTGGGCATGAGCTACGGGCACGTGGACGGCATCGCCAAGCTGGTGCCCGCGCCACCGGGCAAGACCGTCACCCTTGCCCCCGTGCCCGACAAGCCCGACGGTGGCGTCATCTACGCCCGCCAGGAAGCGCCCGAGCTCGTCGAGCGCGAGAAGAACGAAGAAGAAGTGGCCACCCTGCTGGCCCTGGCCACGCAGGTCGAGGGCCTGACGCGCAACATCGGCATGCACGCCGGCGGCGTGCTCATCGCGCCGGGCAAGATCACCGACTTCTGCCCGCTCTACCAACAGCCCGGCAGCGACTCGGCCGTGAGCCAGTACGACAAGGACGACGTCGAAGCCATCGGCCTCGTCAAGTTCGACTTCCTGGGCCTGGCCACCCTCACCATCCTGGAGCTGGCCAAGGCTTACATCACCCCCCAGGTCCCCGGCTTCGACTACGACAAGCTGCCGCTGACCGACGCCAAGACCTACAAGCTGTTCTCCGAGGGCAAGACAGAGGCGGTGTTCCAGTTTGAATCCACGGGCATGCAACGCATGCTCAAAGAGGCCAAGCCCACGCGCCTAGAAGACCTCATCGCGCTGAACGCCATGTTCCGGCCCGGCCCGCTGGAGAACATCCCGAGCTTTTGCGCTCGCAAAAACGGCAAAGAAAAGATCGAGTACCCGCACCCGCTGCTGGGGCAGGTGCTGGCCGAAACCTACGGCATCTTCGTGTACCAAGAGCAGGTGATGCAGGCCGCGCAGCTCATGGGCGGCTACAGCTTGGGCGGCGCCGACCTGCTGCGCCGGGCCATGGGCAAGAAAAAGGCCGAGGAGATGGCCCAGCACCGCGAGTTGTTCCGCAAGGGCGCGGCCGAGAAGGGCATCGACCAGGACAAGGCCGACGAGGTCTTCGACCTGATGGAGAAGTTCGCCGGCTACGGCTTCAACAAGTCGCACGCCGCCGCCTACTCTTTGTTGGCGTACCACACGGCCTACATCAAGGTGCACCACACGGCCGCGTTCTTCGCGGCCAACATGACGATCGAGTCGGACAACACCGACAAACTCAAGATCTTGTTGGCCGACGCCAAACAGTTCGGCATCGACTTCCAGCCCCCTTGCGTCAACCGCAGCCAGCTCAAGTTCGTGCCCCTGGGGCCCAAGCTCATCAGCTATGGCCTGGGCGCCATCAAGGGCACGGGGCAGGGCGCCATCGAATCCATCGAGCGCGCGCGCCAAGAAGGTGGCCCCTTCAAGAGCCTGTTCGACTTTGCGGCCCGCGTGGACCGGCGTGCCGTCAACAAGCGCGCGGTCGAAGCCTTGGTCAAGGCGGGCGCTTTCGACCGCTTGCACCCCCAGCGCGAGCGCGTGCTCGAATCCGTGGCTTTGGCCTTCCAGCACGCGGAGCAGCTCGAAGCCAACGCCGCCCAAGGCGGCCTGTTCGACTTCGCCGACACCCCAGCCAGCGAGCCCGACTTGCTCGACGCCAAGCCCTGGGGCGTGCGCGAGCGCCTCACCCACGAAAAGCTGGCCATCGGCTTCTACCTCAGCGGCCACCTGTTCGACGAGCAAGCCGCCGAGGTGCGCCGGCTGCAGCCCAAGCAGATTAGCGAAGTGGCCGACAGCCGCGAGCCCCAGTTGCTGGCCGGCATCGTGGGCGACTTGCGCATCGTCAACGGCCAGCGCGGCCGCGTGTGCATCTTCAAGCTGGACGACGGCAGCGACGCCCTGGAGGTCGTGCTCAACGACGAGCTGTACGAGGCCCACAAGACCCTGCTCACCGAAGACCGCCTCGTCTTCGTTCAGGCCAACGTGCGCAACGACCGCTTCAGCGGCGGCCTGCGCGCCCAGGGCGCCCAGGTGTGGGATCTGGCCGGCGTGCGCAGCCGCTACGCCAAGGCGCTGGAAATCGACCTGCCGCGCCCCACCGCGGGCCAAGTGCAAGCCGTGCGCGCCTGGGTGGACCGCCACCCGCCGCAGCAAATCGCCACCGACGACGGCGACACCCTCAGGCGCGGCCTGCCCATCCGCTGGCCCCTGCGCCTGCCCGACGTGCAGGCCGTGGCCGAGCTGGGGCCCGCCTCCCTGCACTGGCCCAGCGACGACGCCCTCGCCGACCTGCGCGCCAGTGGCATCGGCGCGCAGTGGGTGTACCGCTGATGGGGTAGGCCGGTAGGGGGAGTCTCCTGGACGCGGTGTTTCCAGCGCGGCCGCCCATCGGTTCGTTCAAACCCCCACGGGACGCTCCTGTCAACGGCTGAGGCCCATCCGGGTAAGCCCCCTCAGGGCAAAACTTGAAGGTCGGTGACGACCATCGAGCCGCCCTCGCTGACAACCTGGATCCGCACCCGCGTGCCGACCTGCAGGCCGTTCAGCAGGGCCGGGTTGCGAACCCGGAAGACCATGGTCATGGGGGGCATGTTCAGGCCTTGCAGTTCGCCGTGGCGGAGGGTGAGCCGTTGCCTCTCGCGGTCGATGTGGCGCACCTCGGCCTCGGTGGTGTCGACGACGGCTGGCGCCGAGGCTGCCGTGGTGCTTGGGCTGGGGTGATGGCCGTGGCCGTTACCGTGGCCGTCGGCGGCATGGAGGGCGGGGGACAGCAGCCCGGTGCAGGCCACGATGAAGCCGCTGATGGGGCGGAGGGGGACCATGGGCGATGACTCCTTTGGAGGGGTGGGTGGGTTGTAGGGGTCAGTGGTGGCCGCCGCCGGAGTGCGCGCCCGGCTTGCGGATGGTGACTTCGACGTCGGCACTGGGGCGCTGGACCCGCGGCATGAGCCCAGGGCTTTCGGCCTGGAAGCGGGCTGGCTGCGGCAGGGGGCCTTGGTACTCGTAGGCCACGGTGCCCGGTGGGTGGCGGTACCACCCGGGGTCGGTGTGATCGCCCCTTTTTTGGCCCTTGCGCACCTTGACGACGCTGAACATGCCGCCCATGCCCACGGCACCGAAGGGCCCTTGGCCGGCCATCATGGGCGCGGTGTTGGCCGGCAGGGGCATTTCCATTTCGGTCATGTCTTTCATGCCGCGCTCGCCCATGACCATGTAGTCGGGGATGAGTTGGCGGATCTTGCCGGCCACGCCCGTGTGGTCCACGCCGATGAGGGTGGGCACGCTGTGGCCCATGGCGTTCATGGTGTGGTGGGCTTTGTGGCAGTGGAAGGCCCAGTCGCCTTCTTCGTCGGCCAGAAACTCGATCTGGCGCATGGCACCCACGGGCACGTCTTCGGTGATGTCGAAGCGCCGGGTGCTTTTGGGTGTGGGGCCGCCGTCGGTGCCGGTGACCTGGAATTCGTGCCCGTGCAGGTGGATGGGGTGGTTGGTCATGGTGAGGTTGCCGATGCGGATGCGCACCTTGTCTTTGAAGCCCACCACCAGCGGGTCGATGCCCGGAAAGATGCGGCTGTTCCAGCTCCAGAGGTTGAAGTCCAGCATGGTCATGATCTTGGGCGTGGCGCTGCCGGGGTCGATGTCGTAGGCGTTGAGGAGGAAGCAGATGTCGCGGTCCACGTCGTCGATGAGGGGGTGTCGGCCTTTGGGGTGGGTGACCCAGAAGCCCATCATGCCCATGGCCATTTGCACCATTTCGTCGGCGTGCGGGTGGTACATGAAGGTGCCGGGCCGACGGGCCACGAACTCGTAGACATAGGTTTTGCCGGGCGGGATGCCGGGTTGGTTCAAGCCGGTGACCCCGTCCATGCCGTTGGGCAGGCGCTGGCCGTGCCAGTGGATGCTCGTCACTTCACCCAGCTTGTTGGTGACGAAGATGCGGACGCGATCGCCTTCGACCACTTCGATGGTGGGGCCGGGGCTTTGGCCGTTGTAGCCCCAGAGGTGGGCCTTGAAGCCGGGCGCCATTTCGCGGACCACGGGCTCGGCCACGAGGTGGAACTCTTTGACGCCTTGGTTCATGCGCCAGGGCAGGGTCCAGCCGTTCAACGTGAGGACGGGGCGGTAGGGGCGGCCGTTGGGGGGCTCCAGCGGCGGCATGGTGTCGGGGCGCGATTGCAGAACCGGTTCGGGCAGGCCGGCCAACGCCGGGCGGCTGACGGCCGCGGCGCCCACCGCGCTGGCGGCGCCCAGGAAAAAGCGTCGTTGAAACATGGGATGCGGGCTTTCAGTGGGGGGCCGTCACGGCGGCGTGGGAGGGCGAGGAGGACGAAGCAGTGGGCGCGGCGTGGGGCTCCGCACCGCTGGCGCCAGGGCTGCCGATGAGGGCTTGGTCGAGGTCGGTCTGGGCCAACCAGTAGGCCTCCAGGGCGTCGATGGTGGAGGCCACCGCCTGGATTTGGGCGCGGGTGTCGGCCAACAACTCGAACACCCCGGTGAGCATGCCGTTGTAGCGCAGCAGTTGCTCGTCGGCGATGCGTTGACGCAAGGGCAGCAGGGCGTCGCGGTGCAGGCGGGCGATGTCGTGGGCGTGCTGCAGGCGCAGGTCGGCTTCGCGCACCTCCGATCGCGCTTGCAGGGCCAGCGCGGCCAGTTCCTGGAGCCGCTGCGCTTGCAGCGCTTGGGCGCGGGCCACGCGGGGGCCAGCGCCGTCGAACACGGGCAAGGCCAGGCTCAGCGTCCAGCCGGTTTCCGTGGGTTCGTCGTGGCCCCGGTGCCAATTGCGGCCCAAGGCCAGCGCATCGACCCAACGGGTGCCGCGCACGAGGTCGGCGTCGGCCTGGCTCTGGGTCAGGGTCCAGCGCGCGGCGTCGATGTCCAGCCGCTCGCGCAGCGCGCGGGCTTCGAGCCCTGCCGAGGGGGGCGGTGTGGCAGGCAAGGGGGGCAGGCGGTCGGGCAGTTTCAGCGCATCGACCGACTCGCCCCACAGGCCCAGTTGCCGCACCAGCCGCTCGCGGCTCTGGTGGCGGCGTTGTTCCGCCCGGGCCAGACCGAGCGCAGCCTCAGCCAGAAAGGTTTGCTCCCGGGCCCGCTGCAGGGCGTTGAAGTTGCCCACGGCTTCCATGCGGCGCGCCAATTCGGCGCTGGCCTCGGCGGCGTCCATGACTTGGCGTTGGTAGCGCCAGGCTTCTTGGGCGGCCACGGCCTGCACCCAAGCGCGGCGCGTGGCGTGGGCCCAGCGCAGCAGCTCGGCGGCCGCTTCGCGCCGTTCGGCCTGGAGCTTGGCGCTTTCTACGCGCTGGCGTTGAGGACGCATCAGCAGGCGCACCAGGTCCAGGTGCAGGCCGGCTTCCCAGCTCAGGGCGCCGCCTTGGCTCAGGCGGCCGAGGGACAGCCCGGGATTGGGCCATTGCAGGGCCTGCCAGGCCTCGGCCTCGGCGACGCCCAGGCGGTGCAGGCGCGCGTGCACGCTGGGGTGCTGCCGCAGGGCCAGGCGCACCGCGGCGTCGGCGTCCAGGGGCTGCGCCAGGGCTTCGCGCAGCGCGGTGTCGCTCAAGGGCGCGGGGGGCTCGGTGCTGGCTGCTCCGGGCGGTAGGCGCCGGTTCACTTCGGCGTGCACCCAGGGGGCCGACGCCTCGGGGGGCGCGGTGGCGCACCCGCCCAGGGCCATGGCCAGAGTCAGGGTGACCGCCAAGCGGCAGCGGTGGGCTCGGCGGGCCTTCATCGCGGCTCACCCTTGGGGGTTGGCGTGGGCTGCAGCTCGGTGCCCGGCAGGGGCTCGCGGGCGTAGGTGCGCCAGCCGCCCACGCGCAGCACTTGGGCGTTGGCCGCCCGCCAATCCAGGGGCGGTAGGGGCTCCAGGCCGAGCGCCGACCAGCGGCGCCAGGCCTCGCGCGTGACGGGGCGTGGCACGGGGGCGGTTGCATCCAACACGCTGGCCATGCTGGGTGGGACGGCGCCCGCGTGGGGGGGCGCTTCTTGGGCGTGGGGGGTGGCGATGGGTGCCAGCAAGACGCTGGCCAGAACACAGGCCACCAGCGGCGGCGGGCAAGGCAGGGGAGTCATGGGGCATGCGCTGACAAGGCGCGCACCGCCGGCGTGGGTGGGCGGTGCGCCAGCCCACCGCGAGGCGGTGGGGGCGGGACGAGGCGGTCAGCGCGCGCTGCGCGGAGGGCGGTCCAGGGCCGGGTGGGGCGCGTCGGTGGCCCCGGTGGGCAGCGCGGCCACGGGCGCGGCCTGCTCCCTGGGGGCGGTGGGCAGCAGCGGCCATGGCGCGGGCATGGCCGGCGTGCAGCAGGGCGCGCAGGTTTGGCAACCGGGCTTGCCGCTGGCGGCAAGCTCAGGGGCCGGTGCATCGCTGTCTTGGGGCGCCATGGTCTGGCTGTGCTCACCGTGGCAGGGCGCCGGTGCTGCGACGGCGATCGCCACCGACAGGGCGGAGGGCGGGGTGGGCAGCGGGGCACAGGCCATGAACCCCACGGCGGCCATGCCTTTGAGCGGCAAGGCCAGCAGCAGGGTCAACAGCAGCAGGGTGCGCACGCCTTGGAGCATGGGTCGATCTTAGGCCTCGTCCCCCAGGCTCACCAGCGCCGCGTAGGCGCCCCCAAGGGCCATGAGGTCGGCATGCGTGCCGCTTTCCACCACGCGGCCGGCCTGTAGCACATGGATGGCATCGGCATGGCGCACGGTGCTCAGGCGGTGGGCGATGAGGATGAGCGTTTTGCGCCCCTGTTGCCGAGCCAAGGCCTCTTGCACCGCGCGTTCGCTTTCGGTGTCCAGCGCCGAGGTGGCCTCGTCAAAAATCCAGATCGGGGCGTCGCGGTACAGCGCGCGGGCGATGGCCAGGCGCTGGCGTTGCCCGCCGCTGAGCGTGCTGCCGTTGTTGCCGATGCGCGTGTGCAGGCCCTGGGGCAAGGTTTGCACGAAGTCCCAAAGCGCGGCGTCGCGCAGCGCGGCCTCGGCGCGGGCGGGGTCGGGCGTTTGGGCGTAGGCCACGTTGGCCAGTACGGTGTCGTCGAACAGCACGATGTCCTGGCTGACCACCGCAAACTGCGAGCGCAGGCTGGCCCGGGTGAGGCTGGCGGCATCCACCCCGTCCACCAAGAAGCGTCCGCCCTGGGGTTCGGCAAAGCCTTGCAGCAGGTGAATGACGCTGCTCTTGCCCGCGCCCGAGGGGCCCACCAAGGCCACGGTTTGCCCGGCCTGGATGCGCAGGCTCAGGCCGTTCAGTGCGGGGTGGTTGGCGCCGGGGTAGGTCAGCTGCAGGTCTTGCAGGTCCAAGTCGCCACGGGCCCGCTCCAGCACCGTGCTCCCGGGGTCGGCTTCGGCCGGGGTGTCCAGCAGGTCCATGCAGCCGCGAGCCACGATCAAGCCATTGGTGATGGGCTGCGCCACCTCGGCCAAGTGGCGGGCGCGGCTCATCAACAGCAGCAAGCCCCCGACGAACTCCACGAACTCGCCCGGCGTGGCACCGGTTTCGCGGCCCTGGTACAGCGCCATGCTGACGATGACCGAGATGCCCACCGAGGCCACCATCTGCGACAGCGGCTGCGCCAGCGCGTTGGCCGCGGTTTGCTTCAAGGCGTTCAGGCGCACTGCAGCGGCGGCTTGGGCGAAACGCTCGCGCTCGAAGGCAGCGGCGTTGAAGCTGCGCACCAGCTTCCAGGCGCGGGCGATGTCGTCCACCACACCCGAGAGGTGAATCTGCGCGTCGTAGGCCCGGGTGCCGGTCTGCCGCACGCGCCGGTTCACTTTCTTCAGCACCCAACTCATCACCGGCAGGGTCACCAGCGTCAAGAGCGTCAGCTTCCAATTGATGTAGAGCAAGTAGCCCAGCATGGCGAGCGCTGGCAGTCCGTCGCGCAGCACCGTGATGCAGGCCGTGCCCAGCAACTGGATGCTTTGCTGCGGGTCGCCCACCACCTTGGTGACGGCTGCCCCGCCGCTCATCTGGGTGTAGACCTTGGCATCGGCGCGCAGCAAGGCGTCCAACAGTGCCCGGCGCAGGTCGACCACCGTGCGGCCAATGGTCCAGTGCAGCAGGTACTGGCCCAGAAAACTGAAAACGCCTCGTAGCGCAAACAAGCCGATAAGCACCACCGGCACCCACCAGAGGGGGAAGGGGGCTTCTTTGGAGAAGCCGTCGTCCAGAGCGACCTTCAGCAACTGCGGGATCAAAGGCTCGGTGCAGGCAGCCAGCACGTAAGCGCCGATGGCCGCGAACAGGCCGCGGCGGTGAGGGGTCACGAAACCCAACACCCGCTGCGCGGTGGGCTTCAGGGGGATGGGGTCGGGGTGCGTCGAACTCATGGCTGGCGCGGATTCTCGGGGCTCCTAAACTTGGCCGATGAGTTCGCAGCGCATTCGCGTCATCCACTTCGTCACCGGCGGCTTCTCAGGCGCCACTCAAGTGGCCATCGACCTGGCCCGGGCTCAGGCCCAAGGCACCGAGTTCGAGCCCCTGCTGGTGCTGCGGCGCAAGCGAAGCACCGACCCCGAGCGGGTGCAAAGACTCCGTGACTCTGGCCTGGCCCTGGAGATCGTGCCGGGCTGGAGCCACTTGGCCACTCTTTGGGCATTGGCCCGGCTCTGTCGTCGTTTTCAGCCCCACGTCATGGTGGCGCACGGCTTTCCGGAGCACCTGTTGGGCCGTTGGGCGTCCTTGTGGGCTGGGGTTCCGCGCCGCGTGCATGTGGAACACAACTCGCGCGAGCGCTACACCCGCTGGCGTTTGTGGCAAGCCCGCAAGCTGGCCGCCCGAACCGACGCCATCGTGGGCGTGAGCGAGGGTGTGGCGGGCGCGCTGCTGCGCCTGGGCATGCCCCCCGAACTGGTGCAAGCCATCCCGAACGGCGTGGACGTGGACAAGTTCGCCAGCGCGGACGAGCATCCGATGGCCGCTCGTGCCCCGGATGTGGTGATGAGTGCACGCTTCGCGCGGCAGAAGGATCACCCCACGCTCATCCGCGCCTTGGCTTTGCTGCGCGATGAGCATGAGCTGACCCCGACCTTGCACCTGGCTGGCAGTGGGCGAGAGCATCACCAGCAGGAGGCGCAGCGCCTGGTTGAGCGCCTGGGCCTGGGGGGGCAGGTGAAGTTTTTGGGTTACGAGCCTCAAGTGGCGCGGTTGCTGATGAGGAACCGGGTGTTCGTGCTGAGCACCCGTTGGGAGGGCATGCCCCTGGCCTTGGTGGAGGCCATGGCCGCCGGCTGCGCCTGCGTGGCCACCTTGGTGCCTGGGGTCGAAGGGGTGCTGGAACACGAAAAGACCGGCCTGCTGGTGCCCCCGGAGGACCCGGCTTTGTTGGCGGCAGCGCTGCGTCGCCTGCTGACTGACCCGCTGTTGTGCGCGCGGTTGGGGCACGCGGCGCGTCAGCAGGCGCTGCAGGCCCACGGCCTGCCCTTGATGCGCCAACGCTACGACGCGCTGCTGCGACGCCTCATCTGAGGCTGCCGGCCTGCGAGGCGCTGGACAGTTTCTCCAGCGTTTGCCCAGGGGCCACGTCCATCCACACCTCATTGCGGCGCAGGAAGGGCAGGGTGAAGGGGCCGTTGTAGCGGGACAGCACCGGCTCGCCTTGGAGGGCGATGCCGGCTTGGGCGGCGCTGGACTTCAACAGAGCCACTTGCTCGGCGTAGTTGCCGGCCGTCCACATGCCGCTGTAGCGCACCACGGCCACCGTGCGGGCAGGCTCCTCGCGCACGGTCACCTGCGGGTTGTTGGGCACGGGGGCGTTGTCGGGGGTGATGTTGGAGGGCAGCACGAACTGCACCCGCCAACCGCCGTCGGTGGCGCTTTGCGTCACGGGAGCGGTCATGGCCATCTTGACGGGCTCTGGGGCCTGGATGACGGGAGCGGTCATGGCCATCTGACGCTGACCCTGGTTGCCGCCGAAGATGTAGTTGGCCAGCAGCCGGAAGGCGCGGTTGCCGGCTTGCTCGAACTCGCCCCCCACCCGCACTTCGGCCACCATGTATGGCGCGTAGCGGCGGACTTCGAGCGGGCCTTGCTGGAGCAAGGTGTCAAAGCGTGGCTCTTCGATGGCGTGGGCGCTGGGGGTCAGGCTGCCGAGGGCGGCGGCGATCACGAGCGAGTAGGCTGAGCGCATGGGTGGGTCCTCCAAAGCCCCGATGCTGCGCTTGTCGCCAAGTCCCCGTGGGCTCAGGTGCTTTGCTCCAGCCAGCGCCGAAGCGGCCGACCCAGGGCCGTCCAAAGCTGTTGCCAGCGCGAGCGCACGTGCCGTTGCTCGAAAAGGCGCCGGTACCAGTCGCTGCCCAAGAGGTCGGGGCGTTGCGCTGTCAACAGTTGCAGCGAGCGCTCGCGCATGGCCTGCAACTCGTCAAAGGCGGTTCGGCCGGTGCGGTAGGTTTTGTTGCCGCTGGTGATGGGGCGGCGGTGGCTGGCGGTGACGGCGTCGATCAGCGCCGTGCGCGTTTGCCCTCGCAACTGCTGCAGGGTGGGCCACAGGTACTTGTCGAGACCCCAACTGGACACGTTGCCGTCCAGGTGCTCGCGCGCCGACAGGAACAGGTCGCCGCGGTAGAAGGGCATCATCACTTCCACCCAGTCCACCGCCCGGAACAGCCGGTGTGGCTGGGTCAGCATCCAGCGGTGCGTGTAGTGGCTGTCGTGCATCAGCGTGGGCGAAAAAACGTCCAAGCGTTCGCAGCGAGCCCAGTGCAGGGCGCGGTTGATGTCGCTGACCCCGATCCACACGTCGTCGTCGATCAAGCCGACGTATTCAGGGCAGCGGCCGGTTTGATGCAGCCAGCGGCACAGGGCCTGAAAGATGTCGCCCTTGCACTCGGTGGGTTCGGCCAGCACGGTGACCGGCAAGCCGTTGACCTCACGCTCGCCGCTGGCCTGGCTGCCGGTGTAGTCGAACAGCAGCCAGTCGAACTGCGCCTGCGCGTCCAGGTGGAGGCAAGGCAAGGGCGCCTGGGCGCCGTGCCACGACACCAGCACCAAGGGGCGTTGGGTGGGGCTGCCCGGGCTGGTTGCGCTGGCGGGCGTGAGGGCGGTGCTCATCGGCCGCGTCCATGCCAAGCATTGCCCAGCGAGTAGTTCAGTTTGTGACGGAACTTGCGCCATTTGTCGGCCAGCGAGCGCTCGGCCACCTTGGCGCCGATGCTGCTGTCCAGGCTGGTGTCGTCGAGTTCGATGGCGGCGGGCTCGAGGCCCTGGACACGAAGGTGGGCGCATTCCCACCAGTGGCGCAGGTCCACGTCGATGGGGCGGCCGAAGGGCACGCGGTGGGCCAGCAGTTTTTCGGCTCCGCGCCGGCTCAGCGCGTAGCCGGCCGTCAGGCTGGGCACGCGCCGGTAATCCACGCGCTCGAAGCCGATGCATAGTGGCTGGCGACGCCGCAGCTTCTCCGGCTTGCCCAAGCCGGGGCGACCGATCAGCTTGACCATGTCCCAGTCCTCGGGGTTCTGGCTCAAGGCTTCGCAAGCCACGGCAAAACCGGGTGCGGGGCGAACGTCGTCTTCCAGCAAGATGACGCCCGCGTGGGGCGACGCCAGCAGCCAGCGCCAAACGGCGATGTGACTGGCGTAGCAACCCTTCTCGCCATTGACCAAAGGCTTGTGGAACTGGCGGGCGCTGAGGGCTGGGCTGTAGAGCGCGTCCTGCTCGGACGGCGGCAGTGCCGTCCAGAGCACGCCGCTGAATCGCTGCAGGGGCAAGCCGTTGAACGAGCGCTCCATCGCCGTGCGGCGCTGGGGGTCGCGGTCCAGGTTGATGTAGAGGATGGGCAGCATCTCAGGTCGGTTCAAGCGAGCGGCTGCCGCACGGGACGGCCGGAAGGGGCGTTGTGGGGCATCGGCCTGCGCACCGCAGCCATGAACGACGTCCTCTCATCCGCTCAGAGCACCGCGACGCGCGCTTCCACGTCGCGGGCAAAGTTGATGGCGGCCAAGTCGCTTTCCAAGCGCGCCAAGCGGGCGATTTTTTGAGGCGCGTGGCGGCCGGAGAGCGCATGGATCAAACCTTGGCTCACGGGGTTGGTGCGAAGCCAGTACTCCAGGGGGTTCACCGTTTGGCGAAAGCGGCGCAAGTGACGGGGCGCGGCAAAGTCCTCGAAGGCCATCCAGCCGAAGTCTTGGCCGAAACGTTGTTGGGCCTGTTGCAGGGCCTCGGGGGCGAGGTTGTGGAAGCCGGCGCCGGGCTTGCAGTGTTTGAGGTGCATGTAAAGCAGGCCCACATAGCGCTTGGGGATGCGCCGCCCCTCCAGGCGCCCAAAGCGAAACACCTCGGTGCGCGGGTCTTGCACGAAATGGATCTGCGAGCAGACCGGGAAGAACAGGTGATCGCCCGTGCCCACGAAGGGCTGGGGCGTGTAGACGCCCAGGCGGCCGTCGGGGTTGCGCACCAAGTTGAGCCCCGAAAAGGTGAACAGCTCGCGCCGTCCTTCGGCCAGCGCCTGCCGTACCAGCGCGATGGCGGGGCGCAGGTGCACGTCGATGGCGAGGTGGTCGTCGTCCAGCTTGGTGGCGTAGCGGTAGCGCGCTTGGCTGAGGGCGAAGTTGTAGTAA
This sequence comes from Inhella sp., assembly GCF_027532025.1. GTDB lineage: Bacteria > Pseudomonadota > Gammaproteobacteria > Burkholderiales > Burkholderiaceae_C > Inhella. Next base: position 61,521 of record NZ_JAPZSY010000001.1, read on the forward strand.
TTCGCGGTGGAGTGCACCGACTCCGTGGGCGCGGCGGCGTGTGCAGCGCTCAGGATGGGGTGCACCTGGGGCCGGTACGCGATGGGCCGCACCTTGCCCGGATGCTCGGCCGCCAGTTGCTCCAGGATGGGGACGGTGTCGTCGCTGCAGTCGTTGTAGCAAGCCACCACCTCGTCCACATAGGGCAGGTGCGACTCGATGGCCAGCCGCAGGTAGTCGGCGCCATTCTTGATGCGCATGACGGCGCTGATGCCCGCAGGACGTGGGACGTCGAGGCTGGACGGGTCGAAGCGGTAGGCGGCGTCGGAGTCGGCGTTGGCCACGCTGTCGGCGTTCATGGCCGTCACATCATCATCGTGTCGCGGCCCATCAGCTTCTTGAAGAACGCGGAGAGGCCGTGACGACTTTGTTCGCGCTCGACCACCGACTGGTCGGTGACATAGTTGAACTGTAGCGCCCGGCGCGGGCCTTCGTAGCTGGTGTGGCCGTGCCAGCTGTGGTCGCAGCGGCGAAACACCAGCAGCGTGCCCCCGGCGGGCTCGACTTCGTCGACGAAGTCGTGCAGGTCGGTGCCGTTTTTCAGGATGCGCAGGCGACCGTTGGCGTTGTCCCAGTGGTCGTCGTTCATGTAGAGCAGGATCGTGATGATCTTGCTCTTGGTGTCGGTGTGGATCTGGCCGTCTCGCGCCCGGCAGTGGCCGCGCACGGTGTACATCAGGGGTCGGTCGGTCAGGTCGATGTTGAACTTGTGTTCGATCGCCTGCCGGAATTCGGGGCTGTGGAAGTCGTCGATCAGCGTCTTGAAGCCACCCTGGATGGTGAGTCCCCCTGGGGGATGCGAGCCCGGACCCGGCACCTTGGGGTAATCCGCTCGGGCGGCGTCGAGCGCCTCGGGGGTCAGGAAGTCCCTGACCACCAGGTACTCGTAGGGCTCGCGTTGCAGCGGGGTGTCGGCGAAACGGTCGAGGCGCAGGGTGCTGCTCATGGGGGTGCTCCGGTGAAGCCTGAATGCTACGGCTTGGCGTGTTGGCTGCTGGCTTCCAGGTCCTGCAGCAGAGTTTCGCGCGCGCCGGGTGCCCACACGCCGCGCCAGCGCGCCTCGCGTTCGGCGATCCAGGCTTGGGCTTGCGGCCGCTCCAAGCGCATCAGATCGGTGGACAGGTCTCGAAGTGGGGTGGGCAGGAACGAGCGATCGAACATGGTGGCCGTCATCAGCTGGCCGGCACTGGGTCGGGGGTGGCCATCGGCCCGGAAGTAGCGGGAGGTCGCGGCATCGCCCTGGCGCAGGGCTTCGAAGGTGATGGCGTTGGGGTGGGCAAAGTCCCAGTAGCTCAAGCCGCCCGGGCAGCGTGTGCGCCAGCGGGCCAGGAAATCCCACAGCGCGAGCTTGAGCTGGGCTTGGTCCACGGCGCGCGGCAGGATCACGGGATGCGACACCGTCCAGTACGCATGCACGCGCACGCCCCGGCCGCAAGCGATGTCCAGGGCGCGGTCCAGTTCATCCAAGTGGGTGGCCAGCTGCGCAGCGTCGAAGGCCTCGGGCTCACCCTCGCCGCTGGCCGCACCGGCGAGCACCCGCTGCCAGTGCTGCCAGCGCTCGCCTTGGGTGCCGAAGTCGCGCCGGTCGTAGGCGCGGAGCAATTGCTCCTTGGGTTTGCCGCCATGGAACTGGCGCAAGATGTTGAAGGCCGACAGGTTGTTGCCCACCGCAGCCCCCGACATC
>NZ_JAPZSY010000078.1 GCF_027532025.1 Inhella sp.
TGAACCGCCCCGGGTTTCGCGGGGGCCCGTTGGTTTAAGTCAGACGGTCGCGGCCTGACCAGCGCGTTGTCGATGGTAGTTGGCCTCGAACTCGGCTGGCGGTAGGTAGCCCAGGGGTTCCATCAGTCGGTGATGGTTGAACCAAGCCACCCATTCCAGCGTCGCCAGTTCCACCGCCTGCTTGGTCTTCCATGTCCCGCGCCGGTGGATCACCTCGGCCTTGTAGAGCCCATTGATCGTCTCGGCCAGCGCGTTGTCGTAGCTGTCACCCTTGGAGCCCACTGAAGGCTCAATGCCAGCTTCGGCCAATCGCTCGCTGTAGCGAATGGACAAGTATTGCGAGCCCCTGTCGGAGTGATGCGTCAGGCTGCCGTTGTCAGATGGTTTGCGGTCGTACAGCGCCTGCTCCAGCGCATCGAGCACGAACTCGGTTTGCATCGAACTGCTCTGGCGCCAGCCCACGATGCGCCGGCTGAACACGTCCACGACGAACGCCACGTAGACCCAGCCCTGCCAGGTTGAGACGTAAGTGAAGTCCGAGACCCAGAGCTGATTGGGCCGCTCGGCGCGGAACTGCCGGTTGACCCGGTCCAGCGGGCATGGCGCCTTGGGATCAGGAACGGTGGTGCGCACCGCCTTGCCGCGACGCACGCCCTGCATGCCCTCCCGGCGCATCAATCGCTCCACAGTGCAGCGCGCCACTGCGACGCCCTCACGGTTGAGCTGACGCCAGACTTTGTCAGCGCCATAGACCTTCATGTTGGCCTGCCAAACGCGCTGGACCTGCGGCACCAAACTGGCATCACGCTGCGCGCGACGCGAGCACAGCACCGGGTTGCGCTGACGGGCGGCATGGCGCCAGTACGCCGACGGGGCGATCTGCAAGACGCGGCAGATCGACTCGACCCCGAACTGCTGGCGATGCTGGTCGACGAAGCCCTTCAGGACTTGATGCGGCGGTCGAGCTCCGCCTGGGCGAAAAACGCGCTGGCCAGCTTCAGGATCTCGTTGGCCTTGCGCAGTTCACGCACCTCGCGTTCGAGGTCCTTCACGCGCTGGGCTTCGCTGGTCGTCACGCCATCGCGCACACCAGCATCGACCTCTGCGCGCTTGACCCACTCGTTCAACGTCTGCGGCACACAGCCAATCTTGGGCGCGATGGACTCGATGGCCGCCCACAGCGACGAGTACTCCCCGCGGTGCTCTTGCACCATCCTCACCGCGCGCTCACGCACCTCAGGCGAAAACTTGTTCGACTTGCTCATGGCTCAATCCTTTCAGATTGTTGAGCCTCCTCGAAACCCGGGGCGGTTCACCAATCGTGGGCTGGCGCATTCCACGGCGTCGTACTGACTTTCAGACCGGCCTCCCGCAACATGTTCGCCAAGAGAACGTCGTCGGGAGCGCCCTCCGGCAACCCCCGATGAGTCACCAGCGTCACTTCGAATGCCGATGACGACAGGCACATGGAGTCAGGCGCCGCTCTCGATCGTTGCCAGTTCGAAGCCCTCGTCGATCCAGCCGGTGATCCCGCCCGACATGATCTTGACCGGGCGACCGAGCTTGGCCAGGCGCAAGGCTCCGCGTGCGGCGCCATTGCAGTGCGGCCCGGCACAGTAGGTCACGAACAACGTGTTGTCAGGCCACTGCGCGAGCTTGCTCTGTACGAGCTTGCCGTGGGGCAGATTGATCGCTCCAGGGACGTGGCCCTTGGCGTACATGGCCGGCGAACGGACATCGAGTAGGACGAAGTCCGCTCCGATCTCCAGGCCTTCGTGCACATCCCAGCAGTCGGTTTCGAACGTGAACTCCGCTGCAAAGTGGGCTTCAGCAACGGCGGACGGGGCGGCAGGGATGGCAGTCACTTCAGTGGGCACTTCAGGCTCCGTTGATTGGGAGTCGTCATGGTGTCGATCAATGACGGATGCAACAATTGGCGTAAAAGACACTTATCGCCAATTTCTCGCCAGCTCTGCAGTTCGTGCACATGGAACCCCTCGACGACTTGACCGGTCCCCTGGTCGTGGCGCTCGCCCACGATGGTCTTTGCACCTTCGAGTTCGCGATCGTGGCGGAGGTGTTTGGACTGAGCCGACCGGAGATGGGGCGCAACTGGTACCGATTCGCGACGGCGGCAGTGGAGCCCGGTCCCCTGCGAGCACACGGAGGCCTGACGTTCACAACGGCCGGTGGCCTCGAGTTGCTCGATCAGGCCGATCTGATCGTGGCAGCGGGCTGGAAGGGCGCCGGCGTCCCGGTTCCTGACGACCTTGCTGAAAAGCTTCGGAACGCGTGGGAGCGCGGCGCTCGCCTCGCCTCGATCTGCTCCGGCGCATTCGTACTCGCAGCCACCAAGCTGCTGGACGGGCGCCGGGCCGCTACTCACTGGCGGTATGCCGCTAAGCTCAAGGCTTGTCACCCCGAGATCTCAGTGGATGCTGATGTGTTGTACGTCGAGGAGGATCGGATCTTCACCTCGGCGGGAAGCGCTGCCGGCATTGATCTGATGCTGCACATCATTCGGCAGGACTACGGCGTGGAAGCGGCCAACTCGGTCGCTCGCCGCTTGGTCATGCCGCCACATCGAAGTGGAGGACAGGCTCAGTTCATCGAGCGGGCCGTCCCAGCGGACCGTTGGCACCGTCTGACCGAGGCACTCGACGCAATCCGGGCGGAGTTGAGTACGGACTGGACCGTCGAGCGCATGGCTTCACTGGTTGCGATGAGTCCCCGCACTTTCTTGCGGCGCTTCGTCGAGGCAACATCCCTTAGCCCAGGCCAGTGGCTCATCGAACAGCGAATTGCCCAAGCCCAGCGATTGCTCGAGACCACGGCGCTATCGGTGGAGCGGATCGCAGCGGAGGTGGGCTTTGGAAGTGTTCAAGTACTCAGGCACCACTTTCGAGAACGGCTGACCATCTCACCGAGAGACTACCGAAAGACCTTTGCGTCTTTGACAAGAGACCGGAGCATCGCTGCGCCATCTCGGTGATCGCTGGCGAGCGGATGAAGCCCTGCCGTGCATCGGAGCCCCTCACTGGGGCTGGTGTGACTTGAGGCTAGAGCCGCCAGCGCCGCCCGAACACCGGCACGTCCCGCTGGCCATCAATTCGGAAATGAACTTGCCCCTCGGGCATGCTTTCGCAGAGGTCTCACCGGGGGCTTGCAAATCAAGTATGGCAAGGCTCCCATTGGAACGAAGCGCCTTTGTGGCACCGTGCGTGCAGGCTGGACGGCGGTTCCTACCCGCAGCCGACGAGCGCGAGTTCAGAGTTGAGTGCGACGCTTTGCAAGGAATCCAGACTTGAGTGAGACGCCAGTTCAGGAGTCCATGACACGTGGCCGCGCAAGTCATTGATCTGAAGGATACTCGAGTTCAGCATTCAGTGAGAACCGACAGCCCCGTCCAGCCAGGGTCGTAGCACGCAGTCGAGGCCCGCTGGGGCGTGGGCCGCACGGCTGGCCACATCCTGCGGCAGCACCCACACCCCTTGAGGCACCTCCCCCAGCAATCGCGCCGCCCTCACCACCACTCGGGCCAGGGCCACCGAGCGCAGGGGGCGCTCGTCGCTGGGCACCATCCAACGCAGCTGAGCCCACCACCAGGCCGCCACTCGCTCCCACCAGGGCGTGCCTGCAGGCACATCCAGGGCGTCTCGGCTGCTGCGCACCAGCAGCACCTGCTTGAACCCCATCGCGACGAGCGCCACCTCGTCCGGGTGGGCCAAGCCCTGCCGCAAGGCCGCCGGCAGGCTCGCCGCCGCATGCGGTACCACCACGACCAAGCGGATCACCCCGAGGTCGAGCAACTGCGCGGCCAGCACCTTCAAGTCGGCGACCTCGGGCGCCAGGAAGGCTCCATCGCGCGCACCGACGAGCCCCGCGCGCTCGAGGACCACGACCGCGGTGCCGCCTTGCCAACGCAGGCGGTCGGCTGGCGTGGGTGCAGCCAGGGTCTGCTCGGTGAGGCTCAGCAAGCCCCGGTGCGTGCTGGCCATGGGCTGCCGCACCCAGACCCCGACCGGACCATGACCCGCCGCGAGCACCTGCGCCAGCAAGGCCGCGCCCAGCCACCCCCCGGCGCCCAGCACGAGGGCCGGCCCGGGTGCCGGCTGCGCGACACCGGAATGAGGTCGCAGCGCGCCCTGCAGGGCCTGATTCACGTCCATCATCCGGGCATCATCGCCGCATGAGCACCAGCAATTCCATGGCCACCGCCGACCCCACCACGCTGCGCTGCCCGCGCTGCGACAGCCGCATGGACCGTCGCCTCTTGCCGGTGCGGCACCAGCGCGTGGTGGAGGTGGACCATTGCGGCGGCTGCCGGCTGGTGTGGTTCGATGCCTTTGAGTCGGTCTCGCTCACCGGCTTGGGCTGGGTGATGCTGTTGCGCCTGCTGCAAGACGGCGCCGGCCTGGCCCTGCCGCCGGCCCGCCCCAGGCCCATGGGCTGTCCGCGCTGCGCCGTCCCGCTGAAAGCCGTGCACAACCGCAGCCGCTTCGGTCAGTTCGTGATGCTGGAATGCCCAAGCCGCCACGGGCACCTTCACAGCCACAGCGGCGTGCTGGCCGAACGCGGTTTTGTGCGGGGCTTGCTGCCGGCCGAGCGCCACGCTTGGTCGTCGCGCGAGCACCCGCTCAACTGCCTGAACTGCGGCGCGCCCACCCGCGGTGAAACCGAACGCTGCACCTATTGCGACAGTCCCCTGGTGGTCATCGACGTGCCCCGACTGATGCACGGCCTGCGCCACGACGCGCAGGCGAACAAGGGCACCACGCCCCGCCCCGACGGGCAACCCTTTGCCTGGTCGTGCGTGGCCTGCGGGGCCCCGATGGACCCCAACCGCGACACCGCCTGCGAGGCCTGCGGGCAACCGGCGATCGCGCCTTCGCTGAACGACCTCACCCCCCTGCTGGATCAAGCCGAGGCCCGCTGGCTGGACGCCGACGTGCGCCACCGGCTGGAGGCCGCACGCCGCCGACCGCAGCTGGTCACGCGCGAGCGGCGCAAGGGCGACCACCACAACACCCAGTTGGGGCGGATGCTGCACTGGATGCGCCGCGAAGGCCCGATGGAAGGGATGTTCACGCCGGAACACCCCGATCCACCCGATCCGATGGCTTGGCTGTCCTGGGCTTGGCGCTTCCGGGTGGTGATCACCGCGGCGATGCTGTTGGGCTGGTGGCTGCTGAGTTGATGGCACCATGACAAACGGCCCCGAAGGGCCGTTTGCAAGAAGAGCACCAGAGCCTCAAACGGCCGAGGGGCGACGGCGACGCAGCGCCACCGCACCCGCCAAGCCCCACAGCGCCAAGCCCAAGACCGCCGGTTCGCTGACTTGCCCCTGAGGGCGAATGCTGCCGCGGAAGTCAAACACGTTGTCGTCGTAGTCGCGGTCGCCGCCGCCGTACAAGTCTTCAAAGCTCACGCGGTACCAACCCGGCCGCGCCGTCGCGTTCACCGTGGCGTGGAACTGCCGATCAGCGTTGCGCAGCGCAGGCCCCATCCAGAAGGTGTGGCCGGTGTTCAAGACATGGATGCCGAACAGCAGCTCATCGCCCACGTTGTAAAAGCCATCCAGCCACGCGGCGCCCAGCGCCATCGTGGTGCCGACCGGGTTGCGGTTCGGCGCGTTGTAGGCGATGAAGGTGTAGGTGCTGTCCGGGTGGTAGAGGCGCAACTCGCTGTTGTAGGCGGCCGTCGCGCGTTGCACCTCCACCGTGACGTCTCCCCCTTGCCAGTACAGCTGGGCGCCCAGCACTGGCGCGGCCGAGGCGCTGGCCGCAGCGCCGAGCGCAAAGGCGGCCACGAGGACATTCACAGCGCGGCGCGCGCGCAGGACGAGGGAGTGAAAACCGGCGATGGACATGATGAAGCGAGGGGGTCAACAGCGTTACAGCTTGTAGCACCTTGCGTGCCGACCCGGAAAAGTCCAAGCCCCTCGGGCACCCGCTGGGCATGCCCCGGGGCCAAGCACGGTCAGGTGTCAGGCCCATCGACACCCGCATTCAGGGGATCGGTGGGGCGGGTGGGGGGGCGCGCGCCGCCCCCCCCCCCCCCCCCCCCCCCCCCC
>NZ_JAPZSY010000070.1 GCF_027532025.1 Inhella sp.
AACACGGGCGGCATCGTTCGATTCAGCGACATCTTCACCGCCCAACCCTTCAACAACACCTTGATCACCATGACCCTGAAGGGCCAGGAACTGATCGATCTGCTGGCCAACCAGTGGGAAGCCGGCAAGACCTGCAACGGCGTGCAAGTGTCGCAAGGCCTGCGCTACACGGTTGACGAACGCCGGCCGCCGGCCGAGAGGTTGGTGCCAGGTACTGTCATGCTGAACGGCAAGCCCATCGACCCCGCCGCAGACATCCGGGTCACGGTGAACAACTTCATGGCCGAAGGCGGCGATGGCTTCGTCATCTTGAAAAACGGACGACAGCGGGACACTGGCCCCACCGACGTCGAGGCGCTGGAGCGCCACATCAAAGCGCACAGCCCGATCAGCGCCCCCGCGATGGACCGGGTGGTTCGCTTGCGCTGACTCGGCGGCCGCTCAGTGCCGCTCGGCCGGCGGCGGCTCCACGCCACCACCGGTTTCGAACAACTGCGCGCAATCCACGGCGTCAAAGCGATAGGGCGCGCCGCAGAAGTGGCAAGAGATCTCCACATCGCCCCGCTCGGCCAGGATGTCGTCGATCTCTTCGCGGCCCAAGCCCACCAGCATGCGACCCACCCGCTCCCGCGAGCAGGTGCAAGCAAAGCGCGGCACCGCCGGATCGAAACGGCGCAGGGGCTCCTCCCAGAAGAGGCGATGCAAGAGGGTGTCGATGGGCAGATGCAGCAGCTCGTCTGGGGTGAGCGTGCCGACCTTCATCGCGATGCGAGGGAAGGCATCTTCCAGCTCCGCCGCCCGCTCGGCGCCCATCTGACCCTCCAAATTGGCCTCACCTTCCAAGGGCAAGCGCTGGATGAGGATGCCCGCCGCCGCATCGGCGTCGGCGGCCAGGACGATGTGGGTGTCCAACTGCTCGCTCATCTTCATGTAGTACATGACCGCCTCTTGCAAACGCGTGAAGCGGCGCGCCTCAGGGTCGTTCAGCGGGACGACCCCCTGGTAAGGCTGCACGCCCGGGGGCCGGCCCACCGGGTCCAAGGTGATGGCGCAACGACCGCCACCGTGCACATTGAGCAAATCGGCCAAATGGGCACCCGGAGGCACCGGGCCCACGACAGTGGCCGTGGCCCGGTAGCTGAGGTCGGTGCGGGCCTCGGCCACGGCCAGCTTCACCGGCCCATCGCCCGCCATCTGCATCACCAGCGCGCCATCGAACTTGAGATTGCCTTGCAGCAGCAAAGCGCAAGCGCTCATCTCGCCCAGCAGAGACATCACTTCGGGGGCCAGGGCATCGGCTCGCCGAGCCTGCAAGGTCTGCCAGCTGTCGGTCAAGCGAACCACCATGCCCCGCACGGGCAGGCCTTCGAACAGGAATTTTTGAAAGTCGCTCATCGGATCTCATCCAATTCGGCGGCGTAGCGCTCGCCGTTGCGCGCATAGTGCGCGGCGCTCAGTCGCAACTTGGCGCCCTCTTCTTCGGTCAGCTCGCGCAGCAGCTTGGCCGGACGACCCACGATCAGGCTGCGCGGCGGGAACACCTTGCCCTCGGTCACCAGGGCGCCCGCGCCCACCAAGCTGCCCTCGCCAATCACGGCGCCATTCATCACCACGGCCTGGATGCCGATCAAGCTGCCCGCCCCCACCGTGCAGCCATGCACCATGGCCTGATGGCCGATGGTCACGTCGTCGCCGATGTGCAGCGGGAAGCCTTCGTCGGCGTGCAACACAGCGCCGTCTTGCACGTTGACGCGATCGCCCAGGTTCAGCGTGCTGGAGTCGCCACGCAAGACGGCGCCAAACCACACGGAGCATCGTTCACCCAAAGTCACGCGCCCCACCACGCTGGCCGATGGAGCCACCCAGCAGCTGGCCGGAAGCTCGGGCGAACCTTCGCCCAGTCGGTACACGCTCATGGTGACTCTCTCCCTTGAAAAAAGCCCACAAGGATAATCCGCGCCCATGCTCCAGGATCTGCGCTGCCTGGCCTTGACCGTGCTGGGCGAGGCCGATCCCACCCGCAAGGCGGCGGCGTCACGCCGCCTGTGGCAAGCGTGGCAAGCTGGCGCACTGAGCCTGGACGTCGAGGCCCATTGGACCGAGCCCGAGGGCGTGCCTGGCCGGCCGTTGCGTCCGGTGCTGACCAGCCGCTTGTCGCAGCGCTCTCGCTCCCCCCACACCCGCGAAGGGCGCGCTGCGTTGCTGCACGCCATCGCGCACATCGAGTTCAACGCCATCAATTTGGCGCTGGACGCCGTGTTCCGGTTTCCGAACCTGCCCGTCGACTTCTACGCCGACTGGCTGCGCGTGGCGGCCGAGGAAGCCCTGCACTTCACGCTGCTGCGCGACCACCTGCACAGCCTGGGGGCCGACTACGGCGACTTCGAGGCCCACGATGGGCTTTGGCAGATGTGCCACGCCACCCGCCATGACTTTCGCGCGCGCATGGCCCTGGTGCCCCGCACGCTGGAGGCCCGAGGCCTGGACGCCACGCCGCCCCTGCAACAGAAGTTGGCGGCGGCAGGCGACTCCCGTGCCGTCGACATCCTCGACATCATCCTGCGCGACGAAATCGGTCACGTCGCCATCGGCAACCGTTGGTACCGCTGGGCTTGCGACCGCGATGGCGTCGACCCCGACAGCGACTTCGCCGCCCAATGCAACCGCTACGGGGCCCCCCGCCCGCGCCGCCCGCTCAACTTGGGCGCCCGAGCGCTGGCCGGTTTCAGCGCCGATGAACTGCAGCGCCTGGATGCTCAGGCCCTTTGAACCCGCCCCTTGTCCCCATGACCCGTCTGCAAGCCAACCTACTGCTCACGGCCATCGCCATCGTGTGGGCCTCAGCCTTCGTTGCCCAGGCCGAGGGCATGAAGACCATGGGGCCGGTGGCCTTCACCGGGGTGCGCTTCCTGCTGGGGGCCTTGTTGGTTCTGCCACTGGCAGTCTGGGAGTGGCGCCGACGCAGCGGCCCGCCGCTGCCCTGGCGCCGCTGGCTGCCCCTGAGTGTCGGGCTGGGCGTGCTGATGGGTCTGGGTGCCGTGATGCAGCAGATCGGCATCGTCAGCACCACCGTCACCAACGCCGGCTTCCTCACCGCGCTCTACGTGCCCTTGGTGCCCATCTTCTCCATGCTGTTGCTGCGTGAACCGCCGCACTGGAGCGTGTGGCCCGGCGGTGCGGCCTGCCTGTTCGGTGCCTTCTTGCTCAGTGGCGCCCACGACCTGGTGCTGCACACGGGCGATGCCTGGGTGATCGCCTCCGCCATCCCCTGGGCCCTGCACGTGCTGTTCGTCGGCCGCGTGGCCGACCGCCTGAATGCACCGTTCTTGGTGGCTTGCGCGCAATTCGCCGCCGTCGGGGTGCTCACCCTGCTGTGGGCGACGTGGTTCGAACCCTTCACCTGGCACCAAGTCACGGCCAGCGCTGGACCCATCGCCTACACCGGCCTGATCAGCGTGGGCCTTGCCTTCACCGCCCAGGTGGTGGCCCAGCGCTACGCGCAGGCGGCCGACGCCGCCATCATCTTGAGCAGTGAAACCGTCTTTGCCGCGCTGTTTGGCGCTTGGCTGCTTGGCGAGCGCCTGAATCACTCGGGCTTGCTGGGCTGCGCCGTCATCTTGAGCGCCCTGCTGATGGTGCAACTGCTGCCCCTGTTGCATCAGCGCTGGGTCCGGCGACCGGCGTGAACGTGAGCCCCCGGTCTCCGGCCGTGCCGGCCTTCGCCACCCCCCAAGGGGGCCGGCACCCGCTCGGGAGCGGCCCTTCGCTGGGTATGGGGGTTCACCCCCGGTCTCCGGCCGTGCCGGCCTTCGCCACCCCCCAAGGGGGCCGGCACCCGCTCGGGAGCGGCCCTTCGCTGGGTGCTGTGCCATGAGCCCCCATCAGCTTGCGCCCTGGCGCAGCTACCTGGTGCTGGCCGCCAGCATGACGCTGGTGGGCAGCTACGTTGGTTTGTCCAAGGCCCTCGTGGTGGTGTTTCCCATCTTCGTGCTGGCCGGGCTTCGTTTCGGCATCGCGGCCGTGGCCATGGCGTCGTGGACGCCGAAGCCCAGGGATGAACCCCCCCTCAATGCGAGCGACCATCGCGTGCTGTTTCTCGGCAGCTTCCTGGGCAACTTCCTGTTCTCAATCTGCATGCTGTACGGCGTGCAAGCCACTTCGGCCCTGGCCGCCGGCGTGGTGATGGCGGGCATTCCGGCCACGGTCGCCTTGCTGTCCTGGCTCTTCCTGGGTGAGCGCCTGAACGCCCGCTTGTGGGCGGCCATCGCCTGCGCTGGCGTGGGCATCGGTCTGCTGGCCTTCGCGCGCCACACGCCCGGCGCGGCCTCAGCACCCTGGTGGGGCTACGCCCTGCTGGTGGGCGCTGTGGTGTGCGAGGCCGCTTACGTCGTCGTTGGCAAACGCCTCTCCGTCAAGCTGGGGCCCAAACGCATCAGCGCGCTCATCAACGCCTGGGGGCTTCTGCTGGTGGCACCGCTGGCCCTTTGGCAATGGCCGCAGTTCGATGCCGCCCAAACCCGCCCCTCCGATTGGGTGTTGCTGGTGTTCTACGCGCTGGCCGCCAGCATGGGGGCCGTGTGGCTGTGGATGCGCGGCCTTCAAGGGGTACCCGCCCAACAAGCAGGCGTGTTCACCGTCATGCTGCCCCTGGCCGCCGCAGCCGTGGGCATCGGGTGGCTGGGTGAAACGGCCACCCTGCAGCACGGCGTGGCCCTCGTGTTGGCCTTGGCCGGGGTCTACCTGGCCACGCGCCCTTCTCTGCACGACCACCAAGGGAGATCCTCACCATGAGCGACTGGCTGCGCCCCGCCGACGACCCCGAAGACACCGAGCACAGCCCTCAAGAGCGTGCGGCAGCCGCCTCGCGCAGCACCTGGGTCAGCGTGGGCGTGAACTTGGTGCTGAGCACCGTGCAGATCTTGGCGGGCGTGATGACCAAGTCACAGGGTTTGGTGGCCGACGGCCTGCACTCGCTCTCCGATCTGGTGTCCGACTTTGTCGTACTGTTCGCCAACCACCACAGCCAGAAAGACGCCGACGCGGACCACCCCTACGGTCACCACCGCTTTGAAACCGCAGCCGCGCTGGTGTTGGGGCTGCTGTTGCTCGCCGTGGGCGCTGGGATGCTCGCATCGGCCGTGGGCAAGCTGCAAGCACCCGACGCCATCCCCCAAGTGCACCTGGCGGCCCTGTGGGTGGCCCTGGGGGCGCTGGCAGCCAAAGAGCTGCTCTTTCGCTACATGCTGGCCGTGGCCAAACGGGTCAAGTCCAGCATGCTGGTGGCCAACGCTTGGCATGCGCGATCGGACGCCGCCTCATCCCTTGTCGTCGCGCTGGGCATCGTCGGCAATTTGGCGGGCTACCCCATCTTGGATCCGATCGCCGCGGCCATCGTGGGCTTCATGATTGGCAAGATGGGCTGGAGCTTCGGTTGGGACGCCCTTCACGACCTCATGGACCGCGCCGTGGACGACCACGAAGTCGCGGCCATTCGCCAAACCCTGCAAGAGACGCCGGGCGTGATGGGCGTCCACGACGTCCGAACCCGAAAGATGGGGGACATGGTCGTGGTTGACGCTCACATCGAAGTGGACGCCACCTTGTCCGTCGAAGCCGGCCACGACATCGCCGTCGAGGGCCGCCGCCGCGTCATGCTGCGGCACCGCGTGCTGAACGTGATGACCCACGTCGACCCCTGGCACCGCCCGGATCGCGATCACGGCCCCGCCGAGCCCCTGCGGTGAACAACACCTCCGCAGTCTCAGCGGCGAACTGCGCTGGCGAGCCCCAGAAACAACAAAGCCCGGCCTTGCGGACCGGGCTAAGTGCGTGAATCACTTGGGGTGGCTGATGGGACTCGAACCCACGACGACAGGAATCACAATCCTGGACTCTACCAACTGAGCTACAGCCACCGTTGGAAGCCCGCCAGTATAGCAGGCTTTACCCAGCTCGATCAGGGCTTGCTGCCACTGCTGGGGGGCGCCTTCACCTTCACGACCGCTTTGACGTCGCGCTTCAGAGCCTCGACGAACGCCTCACTTTCGGCCTGCAGCCAGCTTTGGGCCAACAGACGCGTGGCGTCCTGTGGGCTCATGATGCCTTCCTTGGGCTTGTCGATCGCTTGCACCTGCAGCACCCAGTAGCCGTCGGCGCCGGCGTCCTGGCCGATGGTCACCGGAAGCTTGCGGGCGTCGGCGCGCAGCACCGCCTCCAAGACATCCTTGGGCAGCCGTTCGGGTTGCGCACGCGAGATCCAATGCGACTCTCCCAAGCCGGCATCCCCCACCTCCTGGGCCCGCTTCTCGCCCGCGGCTTTGGCCAATCCAGTGGCACGCTCCAAGACCCACTGCGCCTGGACCAAGGCGCGAACCTCTTCCAAGGGCGGTGCAGCCGCCGGACGGTGTTGAAGGACACGGGCCGACACCAACTGGTTCGGGGCGGTTTCGATGGCTTCGGTGTTGTTGCGCGAGCGCACCGCATCGGCCGCAAAGACCGCTTCCAGCAGCTTGGCTGAGGCCAGAGGTCCGACAAGCCCCGGGCGCGGCTGGCGGGCCACCGTGGCGGTCTGGATGCTCAAGCCCAGCTTGTCCGCCGCCGGCTTGAGCGAAGCCGGCTGCTCGAACACCGTGTTGGTGAACTGCTCGCTGAGCGACTGAAAGCGCTGACGAGCCCCCGTGGTGCGGAGTTCATCGAGCAGTTCGGCCCGAACCTCGTCAAAGCCGCGCACGCTGCCGCCGCGGGTTTCCACGGCTTGGATGATGTGGAGCCCGAACTCGGTCTTGACCACGTCGCTGACCTCGCCGTCCTTGAGCTTGAGCGCCACCGCTTCGAAAGCCGGATCGAAAGCGCCCGGCGCGGTGAAACCCAAATCGCCCCCTTGCGGCTTGGACGCCTCGTCCTCGGAATGCTGACGCGCCAGCTCCGCCATGCGCTTGGGGTCCTTCTGGACTTCGGCACGCCATGCCTGCAACTTTTCTCGAGCCTGCTGCTCGGCCTGCGCCCCGCCCTTGGCATCGAGACGAAGCAACAAGTGCGCAAAACGCCGCTCCTGGGGCGCCGTGAAGCGGCTCTTGTTGCTCTCGTAGGCCTTGCGCAAATCGTCATCGCTGGGCTGGATCTGCGCCTTCAGCGCCGCCAAGTCCAAAGCCAGGTATTCGATGTCGGCCGATTCCGCGCGCTGCCAGCGCCGTTGCGTTTCGGCCTGCTTGTAATAGGTCTCCACTTCCGCGTCGCTGACCTGCACCTGCGCAGCAAAATCTTGCGGGCGGAAGGCTTGCCAGCGCACTTGGCGTTGCTGAAGCAAGGTGTTCAGGGTCAGTTCGCCGAGTCGACTGGACGCGCCCTCGGCCGCAGCCGGCGTCGCGACCGGTGCCAGCACCTGACGCAACTGGATGTCTTTGCGCAGCAATTGCACAAAGCCTTGCTCCGTCAGCCCCTGGGCAGCCAGCAGCGCCTTGTTGAGCTTGCCATCCACACGGTATGCAGCCGACAACTGCGGGTCGCGCTCGAAAGCAGCCTTCACGCGAGCGTCGTCCACCTCCAGGCCCTGGCGCTGCGCGGCGGCTTGCAAGGCCCGCTGATCGACCAAGCCCTTGAGCGACTGCATCTTGACCTCGTCGCCGTCCAGCAGCTTGTTGTCAATCTGCGGGTTCTGGTTGCGCATGCGGTCGGCATAGCGACGGTGCTCCGCATCCCACTCCACCTGGGTGATCTTTTGGCCATCCACGCTGGCCACAGAGCCCGCCGACGCCTCCATGAAGCTGGTGTAACCCGTCGGGGCCGCGAAAGCGATCACCAGCAGCACCAAGATGCCGCCCATGAGCCAGCGGGTGTTGCGACGCACAAACTCGAACATGCCGATTCCTCTAGTCCGGCCGCTGGGGCCAGCACAAACAACAAAAAGGCGAACCGGAGTTCGCCTCTTGACCAACCGTGGATTTTAGGCGCGGCACGAAGGCTGCGCTGCTTGGTGGGTGCTGACGGGCTCGAACCGCCGACCTACGCCTTGTAAGGGCGCCGCTCTACCAACTGAGCTAAGCACCCGCCGATCAGTTCAATGCGTCCTTCAGGGCCTTGCCCGGCTTGAACTTGGGCGACTTGCTGGCCTTGATCTTCATGGGCTCTTTGGTCTTGGGGTTGAGGCCCGTGCGCGCCTTGCGCTTGACGACGCTGAAGCTGCCAAAGCCCAGCAGGGACACGGTGCCGTTCTTCTTCAGCGTGGTGCGCACACCCACCACGAAGGCTTCGAGCGCTCGCTGGGCGGCGGCCTTGGAGATGTCCGCCTGTTTGGCGATGTGCTCGATCATTTCACTCTTGTTCACGGTGGTTCCTCTCTCGGTGTCGGGGGTTCGGCGGCCGTGACTTCAGGCCGGCGAAGGGCGCGAATTCTAGGCGCGGCATCGCCAGCGTCCGAGCCCTCGCAAACACCGAGGCCCCCCGTGTGCAGGGGTCAGCGCGCGCGGGCTCGGATCTCCGGAATCGCCTTGCGCAGGTAGTACACCATCGACCAAACCGTCAACACGACCGCCACCGCGAGCAAGGCCAAACCCCAGGGCCGAGTCGGCAGCACGCCGAACAAGACGCCGTCGAACAACAGGAAGGGAATGGCCACCATCTGGGCAGCCGTTTTGAACTTGCCCACCCGGTGCACCGCCACACTGGCCGAAGCCCCGAGTTGCGCCATCCACTCGCGCAAGGCACTGATGGCGATTTCCCGCCCCACGATCACCAAAGCGAACAAAGCGCCCAGGCTCCCCAAACGCCCCTGTTCCAACAGCACCAACAAAGAGGCGCAGACCAAGAACTTGTCGGCCACTGGGTCGAGAAAGGCCCCGAACGCCGACGACTGGTTCAATCGCCGAGCCAAGTAGCCATCCAGCCAGTCGGTCAAAGCCACAGCCACGAACAAGCCCGTTGCCAAGACGTTGCGCCATTCGCTCGACAAAGGCAAGTGAAACACGCCCACGATCAGTGGGATGGCCACGATGCGAGCCCAAGTCAGCAGGGTTGGGATGGTCAGGAACATGGACCGGGATTGTGCGGGTCGATCAGTCCAGGCCGCGCGGCTTGAAGCGTCGGGCATCGTCGAACAGGAAGGTTTCGACGAACGAACGGGGTTCGGGCAAGCGCGACAGGTCGCCATACGGGGCGGCGCGGTGCACGGCGTCGATGGCCAACTGCACCGTGTCCTTGGCTTGGCGGGGCTCGCGCAGCACCAAGACCCGGCGCACCCGGCCGTCGGCGGTGAGGTCCACCCGCAAGACGGGAATCGCGAGCAGGATGTCGGGAGGCTTGCTGAGGTAAACGCGCCCCGGATTGTGTTCAGCCAGCCTTTGGGCCGCGTGTCGCTCCAGCGCGGCCTGCGTGCGCAGTTGTGGGGGGCGCTCCGGTGTCGCGATGGGGGGCTCTGTGGCCGTCAGGGCGGGCGGCGGGGGACTCGGGGCCGGCCTGGTGACGGGCGCCACGGGAGGCGTGCTGCACGCCGAGAGGAACACCCCAGCGCCCACCAGCCACGGCCAAGGACGAACAGCACGTTCAACGAAATGCACGATAGATCTCCTGCGCGAGCTCGCGCGAAATGCCTTTGACTCCGGCCAATTCTTCAACACTGGCTGCCGCCACGCCTTTGAGGCCGCCGAAGCGCTGCATGAGTTGGGCACGCTTCTTCGGCCCGATGCCGGGCAGGTCTTCCAAGCGCGAGCTTTGCAGCCTCGCGCTGGCCCGCCGCGCTCGCATGCCCGTGATGGCAAAGCGATGCGCCTCGTCACGGATCTCGGCCACCAGCATCAGCGCCGCCGAGGTCGAGCCCAAGCTGAGCTTGGAGCGCCCATCGGCGAACACCAACTCCTCCAAGCCAACCTTGCGACCTTCCCCCTTTTCAACGCCCACCAAACGAGACACGTCGGCCCCCAAGGCCTCAAACACCGCCGCCGCCGTCGACACCTGACCCTTGCCACCGTCGATGAGCACCACGTCCGGCCAACGCGCCGTTTCGCCCTGTTCGGCCAATTTGCCATAGCGACGTTGCAGCACTTGTCGCATGGCCGCGTAGTCGTCACCGCCCGTGATGCCCTCGATGTTGTAGCGACGGTACTGGCTGCTCTGCATCGCATGCTGCTCGAACACCACGCACGACGCCACCGTGGCTTCGCCGGCCGTGTGGCTGATGTCGAAGCATTCGATGCGCAACGAGGCCAAGTCGGCGTCGCCATCCCACCCCAGCGCCTCGGCCAAAGCACGGGTGCGCGCCTGCTGGGAGCCCTCTTCGGCCAGCAGCCGCCCCAGCGCCAGGTCGGCCCCCTGAATGCACAGATCCAGCCAAATGCGCCGCTGCCCCCGCGGCTGGTCCTGCACGGTCATGCGCCGGTCAGCCTGGGTGGCCAGCAGGTCGACCAGGTGCGAATCCACGGCATGACTCACCAACACCAACGGCGGCGGGCTGGCATCACCGGCGTAGTGCTGGGCCATGAAGGCATCCAACACCCGCTGCGCCACATCCTGGGCAGGACGGTCCAAGTCGCCGAGCGCATCGTCCACATGGCTCGGGAAGAAGGCCCGATCCCCCAAGTGGCGTCCCCCTCGGACCATGGCCAGATTCACGCAGGCTCGCCCGCCCCGTACCTGCACCGCCAAGACATCGACATCCCGCTCAGCACCCGTGGCACTGCTGGCCTCCACCACTTGCTGCTGCAGCACTTGGGACAAGGCGGCGATCTGATCGCGCAACTCCGCCGCCTGCTCGAAGGCCAGCGCCTCGGCATGCGCCAGCATGCGCTGCTGCAGGCCCTGCAGCACCTCGTCGGTGCGGCCACGCAAAAACGATTCCGCCTGCGCCACGTCCTGCGCATACGCGACTTCAGTCACCAGTCCCACGCACGGCGCAGTGCAACGCCTGATCTGGTGCAGCAAACACGGCCGACTCCGGTGGTTGAACACCGCGTCCTCGCAGGTGCGCAACTTGAACACCCGCTGCACCAGCTCGATCGTCTGGCGCACCGCTCCGCCGTTGGGGTAGGGGCCGAAGTAGCGGCCGCGCTTGTCCACCGCGCCACGGTAGTAACTCACTCGCGGAAATCGGTGCGGCGTCAAACGCAGGTAGGGGTAGCTCTTGTCGTCCCGAAACAGGATGTTGAAGCGCGGATTCAGTTGCTTGATGAGCGTGTTTTCCAGCAGCAGCGCTTCGGCTTCCGTGCGCACCACCGTGGTTTCCAAGCGAACGATGCGCGCCACCATCATGCCGATCCGGGTGCCGCTGTGGTCTCTCTGAAAGTAGCTGCTGACGCGCCGACGCAGCGCCTTGGCCTTGCCCACGTACAAGACCTGGTCCTTGGCGTCGAAATAGCGGTAAACGCCGGGCAACGACGGCAGCGCCGCCACCTCGGCCAACAAGCGCTCGCGCCGGTCTCGGGCCAGCGCCTCCAGGTTCGCCAACTCGGCGGCCTCGGCCTGTTGCTGCGCCTCGCGGCGAGCCGCCCAGTCGGCCATTGCCTCGGCGCCCAAGGCTTCCACCGAGGCGGGGATGTTCGGGTCGGGAGCAGACATGACCAGATTGTGCGGGCCCCTCCCAATAATGGCGCCATGCCAGCCCTTCCCCCCCGCGTCTGGGACATCTTCTGCCGCGTGATCGACAACCACGGCGACCTGGGCGTTTGTTTGCGCTTGGCGCGCCACCTGAGCGCCCGCGACCTCACCCCGCGCCTCTGGGTTGACGAGCCCAGTGCACTCGAATGGATGGCACTCAACACCACCGAACGCGGGTGGTGCCATCACTGGCCCGACGGCGACTGGCACCCTCAACCGCCCACCGACGTGGCTGTGGAAACCTTCGGCTGTCACCTGCCGGACACCGTGCAAGCCCGTCTGGCCGCGCAGCCGCCGCGGGCGTGGATCAATCTCGAGTACCTCAGCGCCGAGGCCTGGGTGCAGCGCGCCCACGGGCTGCCATCGCCCATCATGGACGGCCCGGCTCGAGGGCTGATCAAGCGTTTCTGCTACCCCGGCTTCGTCGCCAACACCGGCGGTCTGCTGGGGCCCGATCCAAGGCCCCTGGCGCCCAGCGACCATGGCTTGCCCGCGCGCCCCTCAGGAGCACAGCGGGTCAGCTTGTTCTGTTACCCCCATGCGCCGCTGGGCGCCTTGCTGCAGCGCCTGTCCCACCAACCCACCCAACTGGTGGTGCTCGGCGGGCCCGAGCGCCAGGCGCAACTGGACGCGGCCTGGCGCGCCGCCCCGGCACGCGTTCAAAAACAAGTGCAATGCCTCGCCGTCCCCTGGCTGAACCAGGCCCAGTACGACGCGTTGCTGGCCGACTGTGACCTGAACGTGGTGCGGGGGGAAGACTCCTTCGTGCGCGCCCAGTGGGCCGGGCGCCCCTTCCTCTGGCACATCTACGCCCAAGACGATGGCAGCCACGCCGCCAAACTGGCGGCCTTCCTCGAGACCTGGCTGAGCGGACTGGAACCCGAGGCCCAAACCCGCTGGCGCGCCAGCGCAGAGGCATGGAATGGCCTACGAGCGCCTAAAGTTTTGGCGCAGGCGCAGTGGGACGGCCTGCCCACGCTCGGCGATCCACTGCCACTCCAACATGCCCAAGCTTGGCGTTCGCGCTTGGTCCGACTGCCAGACCTCGTGCAGACCCTGTGCGACTGGGCGTCCGCTGGCGCCCCCAGGCTTCCAAGCTAGAATGGAGGGCTTTGCGCCAGCGACGCCCCCGGAACGCGAGGGGACCGACCGCCGCCAGCGCCCCCACACGCGAAGGCAACCCCCATGAAAATCGCCCAGGAAATCCGCGCCGGCAACGTCATCATGCAGGGCAAGGACCCGATGGTCGTGCTCAAGACCGAATACAGCCGCGGCGGCCGCAATGCCGCCACGGTGCGCATGAAGCTCAAGAGCCTGTTGAACAACTCGGGCACGGAAGTCGTCTTCAAAGCCGACGACAAGATGGACCAGATCATTCTGGACAAGAAGGAGTGCACCTACTCCTACTTTGCCGACCCCATGTACGTCTTCATGGACACCGAGTACAACCAGTACGAAGTGGAAGCCGAAAACATGGGCGACGCCATCAGCTACCTGCAAGACGGCATGGAAGTCGAAGTGGTGTTCTACGACGGCAAGGCCATTTCGGTCGAACTGCCGACCAGCGTGGTGCGTGAAGTCACCTGGACCGAACCGGCCGTCAAGGGCGACACCTCGGGCAAGGTGCTGAAGCCCGCCAAGATCGCGACCGGCTTCGAAATCATGGTTCCCATTTTTGTGGCGCAAGGCGACAACGTCGAAATCGACACCCGCACGCACGAGTACCGCAAGCGCGTCTAACGGCACCGGCCGTTGCTCAGTAAAAAAGGCGCCACTTGGGCGCCTTTTTTCTTTGCCTCTTGCCGGTCCGAGTTTGGAAAGCGACATGAAAAAGCCCCGCCGAGGCGGGGCTCTTGCTTCAAGCAAGCCGGGCCTTACTTGGGCTGGATGGTGCGAGTGCCGACCACTTCGATCTCCACGCGACGGTTCTTCGCGCGGCCTTCGGCCGTCTTGTTGTCGGCCACCGGGCTGTTCTCACCCTTGCCTTCGGTGTACACACGGTTCGCGTCGATGCCCTTGCTGACCAAGTAGGCCTTCACGGCTTCGGAACGACGGGCCGACAGCTTCTGGTTGTACTCGACCGAACCCACGCTGTCGGTGTGACCCACGGCGATGATGACTTCCAGCGTGATGCGACCGAGCTTGCTGCTCAGATCGTCCAGCTTGGCCTTGCCTTCGGGCTTCAGCACGGCCTTGTCGAAGTCGAAGAACGCGTCAGCAGCGAAATTCACCTTCTCGATGGTGGGCTTGGGCGGAGCAGGCGGAGCCTTGGGCGCGACCGGGGCTGCAGGCGCGGCCACCGGGGCCGGAGCCGGGGCGGGCTTGGGCGCTTCCACCTTCGGTTTGGCAGCGCCGTCGCATTCGGCGGCTGCGGTGGCCGGCGTCCAAACAGCATTGCGCCAGCAGTATTCGTTGGTGCCGTTCTTCCAAACGGTGCCATCGGTGGCGCGCCAGTTGTCGCCGCCCACCTTCACCTGAGCAACGGCCGCGGTCGAAGCCAGCGATGCCAACACGAGCATCGAGGCCAAACGGGTCAAATTCTTCATAGTTCTCCTCTCAAGGACGGCGCGATGTCGACGCGCGGATGGTCTGCAAAAACCTCTCAAGGGATGCCCGAAAACCACAGAGCTTCCAGTGACCGGAAGATTCTGCCATGGGGCTTTCCACCAATGCATTGTGCGGGCGGCCCATGACGGTTCCGCCGGCTTGTTGCTCGAGAACGACAGCCCGCGCCTCATAGAATCTCGCCTTTCGCCGCCCCTCCAGCCACCCTGACGCGCACCGGCGCCTCAGAGGGTGCTCGCCCCCCATGACTTCGCCCCAGTTCGCCAAGGAAACCCTGCCCATCAGCCTCGAAGAGGAGATGCGCCGCTCCTACCTCGACTACGCGATGAGCGTGATCGTGGGACGCGCGCTTCCCGATGCGCGGGATGGCCTCAAGCCGGTACACCGTCGCGTGTTGTACGCGATGCACGAACTCAACAACGACTGGAACCGGCCCTACAAGAAGTCGGCGCGCATCGTGGGCGACGTCATCGGTAAGTACCACCCCCACGGTGACAGCGCGGTATACGACACCATCGTTCGCATGGCGCAGGATTTCAGCCTGCGCCACATGCTGGTCGACGGTCAGGGCAATTTCGGCTCGGTGGACGGCGACAACGCGGCGGCGATGCGATACACGGAAATCCGCTTGTCGAAAATCGCGCATGAAATGTTGGCCGATATCGACAAAGAAACCGTCGATTTCGGACCCAACTACGACGGCTCGGAAAAAGAACCCCTGGTTTTGCCCACCCGGTTGCCGAATTTGCTGGTCAATGGATCGGCGGGTATCGCGGTGGGCATGGCCACCAACATTCCGCCACACAACCTCAACGAGGTGGTGGACGCCTGCCTGCACATGCTGCGTCACCCGCAGGCATCGGTCGATGACCTGATGGCCTTCATCCCGGCGCCCGACTTCCCCACTGCCGGCATCATTTACGGGCTGGAGGGCGTCCGAGAGGGCTACCGGACCGGGCGGGGCCGCGTGGTCATGCGGGCCAAGGTCCACTTCGAAGACATCGACCGCGGCCAACGCCAAGCCATCATCGTTGACGAGATTCCCTACCAGGTCAACAAGAAGACCCTGTTGGAGCGCATCGCCGAGTTGGTCCACGAGAAGAAGCTCGAAGGCATCAGCCACATCCAGGACGAGTCCGACAAGTCGGGCATGCGGGTGGTGATCGAGCTCAAGCGCGGCGAAGTGCCTGAAGTCGTGTTGAACAACCTGTACAAGCAGACGCAACTGCAGGACAGCTTCGGCATCAACATGGTGGCGCTGGTGGACGGCCAGCCCAAGCTTTGCAACCTGCAGGACCTGATCTCGGTCTTCTTGGAGCATCGCCGCGAAGTCGTCACCCGGCGCACCGTGTTCGAGCTTCGCAAGGCGCGCGAACGCGGCCACGTGCTGGAAGGCTTGGCGGTGGCCCTGGCCAACATCGACGAGTTCATTCAGATCATCAAGAACTCGCCGACACCGCCCGTGGCCAAGGCCGCCCTGATGGCCAAGGGGTGGGACAGCGGCCTGGTGCGCGACATGTTGTCGCGTGCCGAAGCGGCCAACCCAGGCGGCGCCGCCGCCTACCGCCCCGATGGGTTGGAGCCCGAGTTCGGTTTGCAGCCGTCGGGCCTCTACCACCTCAGCGACACGCAAGCCAACGAGATCCTGCAGATGCGTCTGCAGCGCCTGACCGGTCTGGAGCAAGACAAGATCGTCGGCGAGTACAAAGACGTGATGGCGCAGATCGCCGACTTGCTCGACATCCTGGCCACGCCGGAGCGAGTGACGACGATCATCGGTGACGAATTGGCCGCCCTGCGGCAAGAGTTCGGCCAAACCAAATTGGGTGCGCGCCGCAGCCAGATCGAGCGCAACGCGCTGGAATTGGGTACCGAAGACCTGATCACTCCCACGGACATGGTGGTGACATTGAGCCACAGTGGCTACATCAAGAGCCAGGCCCTGAGCGAGTACCGCGCCCAGCGTCGCGGCGGTCGCGGCAAACAGGCCACCGCCACCAAAGAAGACGACTGGATCGACCAACTTTTCATCGCCAACACCCACGACTGGATCTTGTGCTTCAGCAACCGCGGTCGGGTGTATTGGCTGAAGGTATGGGAAGTGCCGCAAGGCTCGCGCAACTCGCGTGGCAAGCCCATCGTCAACATGTTCCCGCTGCAAGCCGGCGAGAAGGTCAATGTGGTCTTGCCTTTGACGGGTGAATTCCGCAGCTTCCCTGACAACCACTTCGTGTTCATGTGCACAGCGCAAGGCACCGTGAAGAAGACAGCGCTCAACGAGTTCAGCAACCCGCGCAAGGCCGGCATCATCGCGGTCGACCTCGACGAAGGCGATGTGCTCATCGGCGCGGCCCTGACCGACGGCCACCACGACGTGATGCTCTTCAGCGACGGCGGCAAGGCGGTCCGCTTCGACGAGGACGACGTGCGCGCCATGGGTCGCCAAGCCCGCGGGGTACGGGGCATGCAATTGGAAGACGGTCAGTCGGTCATCGCCATGCTGGTGGCCGAGGACGAGTCCCAATCCGTCTTGACCGCGACCGAGAACGGCTTCGGCAAGCGCACGTCCATCGTGGAGTACACCCGCCACGGCCGCGGCACCAAAGGGATGATCGCCATCCAACAAAGCGAGCGCAATGGCAAGGTGGTCGGCGCCACGCTGGTGCGGCCGGAAGACGAGATCATGCTCATCACCGACAAGGGGGTGCTGGTGCGCACCCGCGTCGCTGAAATCCGCGAACTCGGACGCGCCACCCAGGGCGTCACCCTGATCGCGCTGGACGAGGGCGCCAAACTCAGCGGCTTGCAGCGCATCGCCGAAAACGATGCCGGCGGCGATGCCGAACCCAACGACACCCCAGGCGAAGAAAGCCAAGAATGAAACACCAACTCGGGCGCCAAGCCCTGACCGTCCTTGCGCTGGCCCTGTTGGCCGGCGGCGTCCAAGCCCAAGGGGCTGAAGCGGAAAAGAGAGCCCTGGTGGCCAAGATCTTGAAGGCCCAACAACCGGGGATCGAACAGTTCGCCATCGGCCTGGCTCAGGGACCGATGCAGCAAATGCTGCGCAATGCCGAGCAAGTGGTCATGGCGCGGGTGCCCGCTGACAAGCGAGAAGCCACCGCCAAAGCCATGGTGGGCGAAGCGCAAGCCGCTCTGAAGGACTTGACGCCCACCCTGAAGGCCAGTGCGATGAAGCACGCCCAGAGCAGCTTTGGCAGCACCCTGGAGGGCAAGTTCAGCGTGGCCGAACTGAAGGAAATCGCCCAGGTGTTGGAGTCGCCCACGATGCGTCGCTTCAACCAAGTGGGTCCCGAGATGCAGCAGGCCTTGGCCCAAGCGATTGCCAACGACACCAAGGGGGCCGTTGAGCCTCGCTTGAAGGCCCTGGACCAGAAACTGGTGCAATTGGTGAACGCGGCGCTGCCCCCTCCCCCAGCCAGCCCCGACGCCCCCAAGCAGCCCTGACCCTTGCACCACCACTGACCACCATGCCGCCGCGTCCGTACAACTTTTCAGCGGGCCCTGCGGCCCTGCCCCTGCCTGTGTTGGAGCGGGCCGCTGCCGAAATGACCGACTGGCACGGTTGCGGCATGGGGGTGATGGAGATGAGCCATCGCGGGGCTGAGTTCGGCGAGATCATGTCTCGCGCTGAGCGCGATCTGCGTGCACTGGCTGAGGTGCCGGACGACTTCGCGGTGCTGTTCATGCAAGGCGGCGCCCTGGCCGAGAACGCTTTGGTGCCCATGAACCTGGCCCACCACGGGCGCGTCGACGTCGGCGTGAGCGGCGCATGGTCGGCCAAGAGCGCTGCCGAGGCCCAACGCTATGCCGAGGTGCGCCGCGTCTTCGACACCAGCAGCGACGGCTTCACGTCGCTGCCCGATCCCGCCACGTGGCGACTCAGCGACGACGCCGACTACCTGCACCTGTGCAGCAACGAAACGATCGACGGCGTCGAGTTTCACGACCTGCCCGACCTGCGCGCATTGGGCTCCAAGGCCCCGTTGGTGGTGGACTGTTCGTCCAACCAGTTGTCGCGCCCCTTCGACTGGAGCCGAATCGGTCTGGCTTTCGGCGGCGCCCAAAAGAACATCGGTCCTGCGGGGCTCACCTTGGTGTACGTGCGTCGTAGCCTGCTGGGTGGCGCCGATGCAGCCTGCCCGAGCGCATTCGATTTCGCCCGCGTGGCGCGCGAGGGCTCGATGTTCAACACGCCGCCCACCTACGCCATCTACATCGCAGGCCTGGTGTTCGAGTGGGCCTTGCAGTTCGAGTACCGCGGTCTGCGGGGCCTGGGCGCGATCGAAGCTCAGAACATCGACAAAGCCGCCCTGCTCTACAGCGCCATCGACGCCTCCGGCCAGTTCGAAAACCGCGTGACCCCGGCTGCGCGTTCGCGCATGAACGTGCCCTTCTTCCTGCGGCGCGAAGAACTGACGGGTATCTTCCTGGCCGAAGCCAAGGCCGCCGGGTTGCTGCAACTCAAGGGCCACAAGAGCAAGGGCGGCTTGCGTGCCTCGCTCTACAACGCCATGCCGCTGGCCGGTGTCGAGGCCTTGGTTGCGTTCATGAAGGACTTTGAGCGACGCCATGGCTGATTCCCCCTCCCCCGTGCCGGCGGCCGATGACGCGGCCCTGCTGGCGCTGCGCACGCAGATCGACGCCGTCGACCGCGAACTGTTGGGTCTGCTCAACCGTCGCGCCCGGCTGGCTCAGGACGTGGGCGACATCAAGCGGCGCGAGGGTGCCATCGTCTTCCGACCCGAACGGGAAGCCAAAGTCATCGGCGGGCTCAAGGCCGACAATCCGGGGCCACTGCTGAACGACAACATCGCGCCCATCTGGCGCGAGATCATGAGCGCCTGCCGGGCCTTGGAAACGCCCACCCGGGTGGCCTACCTGGGGCCGGCCGGCACCTTCAGCGAACAGGCCGCGCTGGGCTACTTTGGCAGCAGCATCGTCAAGGTGCCCTGCACGAGCATCGACGAGGTGTTCCGCGTGACGAGCGCGGGCGCCGCCGATTTCGGCCTGGTGCCGGTCGAAAACAGCACCGAGGGCGGCGTGGCCCGCACCTTGGATTTGCTGCTCAGCACGCCGCTGTTCATCATTGGCGAAACCAGCCTGTTCGTGCGCCACAACCTGCTGCGCGCGCTCGACACCATGGACGGCATCGAGGCCGTGTGCGCCCACCCGCAAGCCCTGGCGCAATGCCACGCTTGGCTGTCGGCCCACCTGCCGCATGTGGAGCGGCGCCCGGTGGCCAGCAATGCCGAGGGTGCCCGCTTGGCTGCCGCCGACCCTCGATTGGCCGCCATTGCCAGCACCCGGGCTGGCAGCGAGTACGGCTTGCACGTGGTGGCCCCCGCCATCCAGGACGACGCCCACAACCGCACGCGCTTTGCCGTGCTGACGCAGCCCGAGCGCCACCCCAGCCCGCGCGCCAGTGGGCGCGACTGCACAAGCTTGGTGGTGTCGGTGCGCAACCGCCCCGGCGCCTTGCACGACCTCACGCTGCCGCTCAAAGAGCACAGCGTGTCCATGACCCGATTCGAGTCGCGTCCAGCTCGCTCGGGGGGGCAGTGGGAGTACTACTTCTACATCGACCTGCAAGGCCACCCCGACGAGCCCCGTGTGGCCTCGGCCTTGCAGGCGCTTCGAGAATGCTGCGCCTTCTTCAAGGTGCTGGGCACGTATCCTCTGGACACCCACTGAGCCCGCCACGACCTGATTCGACTGCATGACCCGCCTGCCCCGCCCCCAATTTCAGCAACTCGGCGTCATCGGCTGCGGCCTCATCGGTGGCTCTTTCGCGCTGGCCATGAAGCGAGCCGGGCTCGTCAAGCGCGTGGTGGGCTACAGCAAGTCACCGTCCACGACCGAATTGGCCAAGAAGATGGGCGTCATCGACGTGGCGGCCGAATCGGCCTTGCTGGCGGTGTCGGGATCGGACTTGGTGCTGCTGGCGGTGCCGGTGGCAGCCACGGAGGCGACGCTGCGTGCCATCCGCCACCTGGTGGCGCCCGGCACGCTTTACATGGACGTCGGATCCACCAAGGCCGATGTGGCCCAGGCCGCCCAGCGGGTGCTCGGCGATCTGTCGGCGCACTTCGTGCCGGTGCACCCCATCGCCGGCAAAGAGCACTCGGGCGTCCAACACGCCGACCCCCTGTTGTTCCAGGGCCGTCAAGTGGTCCTGACGCCGCTGCCGGAAAACGATCACGCGCAGGTTCAGCGTGCCGCCGCCACTTGGGCGGCCTTGGGCTGCAAGGTGCTGCGCATGACACCTGAAAACCATGACGCCGCCTACGCGGCCGTGAGCCATCTGCCCCACCTGCTGGCCTACGCTTACATGCAGGCTGTGATGCGCCAACCCTCTGGCCGCGAATACATGGAGTTGGCCGGCTCGGGGTTTCGTGACTTCACCCGCATCGCCGGTGGCGATGCGGCCATTTGGCGCGACATCTTGATGGCCAACCGCGAAGAAGTTCTGCATCAGGCCCAGCGCTTCCGCATGTCCCTCGACCGGCTGGAAGGCCTGTTGCGCACCCAGGACGCACCGGCCCTGGAAGCCTTGCTCAAGCCGATCAGCGACACCCGCAACGCCTGGGCTCCGGCCTTCACCACGGGCGACGAAGGCGAACCCAGCTCCAAGTTCTGATGTACACGATCCCCTTCCTGGACCTGCCGCCCCTGCGTGCAGCCCTGGGCAGCGTCACCCTGCCTGGCTCCAAAAGTATTTCGAACCGCATCTTGTTGATGGCGGCCCTGGCCGAGGGCCGAACCGAGATCCACGGGTTGCTTGACGCCGACGACACCCAAGTGATGCTCGCAGCGCTGCGCAGCCTGGGCGTGGCATGGCAACGCGACGGCTCCGTCGTCAGCGTTCAAGGCATGGCGGGTCGGGTGCCCCAGCCTCAAGCGGAGCTCTTCTTGGGCAATGCCGGCACGGCCATGCGCCCGCTGGCAGCCGCGCTGGCGCTGCTGGCGGCGCGCGACGGTGGCGACTACCAACTCCGCGGCGTGGCCCGGATGCACGAGCGCCCCATCGGCGACCTGGTCGATGCGCTGCGCGGCTTCGGCTGCCGCGTCGAGTGCTTGGCCCAAGAGGGTTACCCCCCCTTGCGGCTTCACGGCCCAAGCTCATTGCGGCTGGACCAACCCGTGCGTGTGCGCGGCGATGTGTCCAGCCAGTTCCTCACGGCGCTGCTGATGGCCTTGCCCCTGGTGGCGACGCGCGACATCGTCATCGAGGTCGAGGGCGAACTCATCTCCAAGCCGTACATCGACATCACCCTTGCCCTGCTGGCCCGTTTCGGCGTGGTGGTGCGGCGCGAGGGTTGGCAGCGCTTCACGCTGCCCGCCGGCTGCCGGTTGCGTGCGCCGGGTGTCGTGCATGTGGAGGGCGATGCATCCGCCGCCTCGTACTTCATCGGCTTGGGCTCACTGGCCGCGCAAGGAGAACCCTTGCGCATCGACGGGGTGGGGCGCGATGCGCTGCAAGGCGACGTGCGCTTTGCCGACGCCGCTGCAGCCATGGGGGCCGACATCCGCCTGGAGCCCAATGCCTTGTTGGTGCAGCGCGGCCGCTGGCCCCTGCGGGGCATCGAGTGGGATTGCATCGCCATCCCCGATGCGGCCATGACCTTGGCCGTGATGGCGCTTTACGCAGACAGCCCGACGCTGCTGACGGGCATCGGCAGTTGGCGGGTCAAGGAAACCGACCGCATCGCCGCGATGGCCACCGAATTGCGCAAACTGGGCGCGCAGGTGGACGAAGGTGACACCTGGCTGCGCGTGCACCCCTTGCGCGATTGGCGCGCCGCCAGCATCCACACCTACGACGATCACCGGATGGCGATGTGCTTTTCCTTGGCCGCACTCAACCCCCTGATCGCCTCCGCGCCGGTTCCCGTTCGCATCCAAGACCCGGCCTGCGTGGCCAAGACCTACCCCGAATACTTCGAGACCTTCTTCGGCTTGGTGCAAGCCGATGCGGCTGACGTGCCCGTCGTCTGCGTGGACGGCCCCACCGCCTCGGGCAAGGGCACGCTGGCCGACGAAGTGGCGCGGGCGCTGGGCTTTTGGGTGCTCGACTCCGGTGCGCTCTACCGGGCCGCCGCCTTGGCGGCGCAACGCACGGGCATCGATTGGCAAGACGAGGCCGCCGTGGCCGCCCTGGCCGCCACCCTGCCGCTGCGTTTCCTTGGCGGGCGGGTGCTGTTGGACGGAGACGACATCACCGACGCGCTGCGCGACGAGGCCATCGGCTTGGGCGCCTCGACCGTGGCGGCTTTGCCAAGCGTTCGCCAAGCCCTGCACGCCCTGCAACTGGGCTTTCGGCGTGCGCCGGGCCTTGTGGCCGATGGTCGCGACATGGGAACAGCCATCTTCCCCGACGCCGCGCTCAAGGTTTTCCTCACGGCCACCGCCGAGCAACGGGCGGAGCGTCGGCACAAGCAATTGATTTCCAAAGGAATTCCGACTACGATGGCGGGCTTGCTTGCTGACTTACAAGCGCGCGACGCGAGGGACAAAACCCGCAGCGCCTCGCCCTTGAAGCCGGCCGAAGACGCGAAGCGGCTCGACAACTCCGACCTCAGCATCGAAGCCTCGGTGCAGCAGGTGTTGGCGTGGTGGGCCGAGACGCGCCCCTTCACCGGCAAGGATTGAAGTTCCCCGGCCCTGGGGCGACCCTGGGCCTTTTTCGCAGCCTGCCGCAACCCGGCGGGTTTGAACAACCCGCAGGCGCCTCCCGCCTGTGCAACCACCCCGGTGGCAGCCTCAGGGCCAGCCGATCGGACTTGAAAGCCAATCCATGAACCAAACCCCAACCGCCGCCGCGGCCGAATCCTTTGCCGCGTTGTTCGAAGAATCGCTCCAGCGCGCCAACATGCGCTCGGGCGAAGTCGTCTCGGCCGAAGTCGTCCGCGTCGAACACAACTTCGTGGTGGTCAATGCCGGCCTCAAGAGCGAAGCCTACGTGCCGCTTGAAGAGTTCAAGAACGACCAAGGCGAACTCGAAGTGGCCGTCGGCGACTTCGTGTCCGTGGCCGTGGACGCCGTGGAGAACGGCTACGGCGACACCATCCTGAGCCGCGACAAAGCCAAGCGTTTGGCCTCGTGGCTGAGCCTGGAAACCGCGCTGGAGTCGGGCGAGTTCGTCACCGGCACGGTCAGCGGCAAGGTCAAGGGCGGCCTCACGGTCATGGTCAACGGCATCCGCGCCTTCCTGCCGGGCTCGCTGATCGACACCCGTCCGGTCAAGGACTTGTCCCCGTTCGAGGGCAAGACCATGGAATTCAAGGTCATCAAGCTCGACCGCAAGCGCAACAACGTCGTGCTGTCGCGCCGTGCCGTGGTCGAAGCCTCGATGGGCGAAGAGCGCGCCAAGCTGCTCGAAACCCTGTCCGAAGGCGCCATCGTCAACGGCGTGGTCAAGAACATCACCGAGTACGGTGCCTTCGTGGACCTGGGCGGTATCGACGGCCTGCTGCACATCACCGACATGGCGTGGCGCCGTGTCCGTCACCCGAGCGAAGTGGTGACGGTGGGTCAAGAGCTGACCGCCAAGGTCCTGAAGTTCGACGCCGAGAAGAACCGCGTCTCGCTGGGCCTCAAGCAACTGGGCGACGACCCCTGGATGGGCGTGGCCCGCCGCTACCCGAACAGCACCCGCCTGTTCGGCAAGGTCACGAACATCGCCGATTACGGTGCGTTCGTCGAGATCGAACCCGGCATCGAAGGCCTGGTGCACGTCTCCGAAATGGACTGGACCAACAAGAACGTCGCGCCCTCCAAGGTCGTCACCCTGGGCCAGGAAGTCGAAGTCATGGTCCTGGAAATCGACGAAGACAAGCGCCGCATCAGCCTGGGCATGAAGCAGTGCCGCGCCAACCCGTGGGAAGAGTTCGCCGAGAACTTCAAGCGCGGCGACAAGGTCAAGGGTCCGATCAAGTCGATCACCGACTTCGGCATCTTCATCGGCCTGGCTGCTGGCATCGACGGCTTGGTGCACCTGAGCGACCTGTCTTGGAACGAAACCGGCGAAGCCGCCGTGCGCAACTTCAAGAAGGGCCAAGAAGTCGAAGCGATCGTGCTGGCGGTGGACGTCGAGCGCGAGCGCATCTCGCTGGGCATCAAGCAGATGGACAGCGACCCGTTCACCAACTTCACCGCGGTGAACGACCGTGGCGCCACCGTGACCGGCAAGGTCAAGACCGTGGACCCGCGCGGCGCCGAAATCGAGTTGGCCGACGACATCGTGGGCTACCTGCCCGCCAGCGAAATCAGCCGCGACCGTGTCGAAGACGCCCGCAACGTGCTGAAGGAAGGCGACGAAGTCACCGTGCTGGTGATCAACGTCGACCGCAAGTCGCGCTCGATCAAGCTGTCGATCAAGGCCAAGGACGACGCCGACTCTCAAGAAGCGATGAAGGCCCTGTCGGCCACGTCCGAGCGCGAAAGCGCCGGCACCACCAGCTTGGGCGCCCTGCTGCGTGCCAAGCTGGACAAGGGCGGCAACTAAGCGCGCCCCACCCCCGCGGCCTGTGCCGTGGGGGCGCTATCCTGCACGGCCCGCTGACCTCCCGGCAGCGGGCCTTTTTCGTCCGACGACCGCCATGACTCGCTCCGACCTCGTCACCCTGCTCACCGAGCGCTTTCCGCAGATCCCGCAGCGCGACATCGAGTTCGCCGTGAAGACCCTGCTGGATGCGATGAGCGATGCCCTGGCCCGAGGCCAGCGCATCGAGATCCGGGGCTTTGGCAGCTTCAGCGTCAGCCGCCGCCCGCCGCGCATGGGTCGCAACCCCCGCACCGGCGAGCAAGTGCCCATCCCTGAAAAGCGCGTGCCGCACTTCAAGCCCGGCAAGGCGCTGCGCGAGGCCGTGGAGCACCTCGACCTCCCCGCCAAGAAGGCCGACTGAGGCGGCACGCACCCACAATGCGGCCATGCGCCTGTTGACCTGGCTCGTCCGAGCTTTCCTCTTCTTCACGCTGTTTGCCTTCGCGCTGAACAACTTGCACGACGTGACGGTGCACTGGTTCTTCGGCCACCAATGGCGAGGCCCCTTGGTCATCGTGGCCCTGGTGGCATTTGGCTTGGGCGCGGCCTTTGGCATCGTGGCCATGGTGCCGGCGTGGTGGCGGCAGCGGCGGGCTCACGCTCGGGCTCAAGCGCCAGCCAACCCTTCGGTCTCGGCCGGTGAGCCCAGCTCGCCGCCGGATGCGCCACCCCCGGTGATCCGCGATGGCCTTTGACCTTCGCTGGCTGCTGCTGGTCATTCCCATCGCGTTTGCGCTGGGGTGGTGGGCATCGCGCTTGGACCTGCGACAAGCCAAGCGGGACCCGCGCGACGCGCCGCAGAGCTACTTCAAAGGTTTGAACCTGCTGCTGAACGAGCAACACGACAAGGCCATCGACGCCTTCATCGAAGCCGTGCAGCACGACCCCGACACCGCCGAGTTGCACTTCGCCCTGGGCAATCTGTTCCGCCGCCGCGGTGAAACCGAGCGCGCCGTGCGCGTGCACGAGCACCTGCTGGCCCGCGGCGATCTACCCGCCTCCGAGCGGGACCGAGCGCAGCATGCGCTGGCGCAAGATTTTTTCAAAGCGGGTCTGTTCGACCGAGCCGAGGCCGCGTACCGGGCTTTGGCCGGCACGGCTCATGCCCTGGACGCCGAAATGGCCCTGCTGAGCTTGTATGAGCGCAGCCGCGACTGGGCGCGTGCCGGTGAGGTGGCTGCGTCCTTGGAGGCCAGGGGCGCCGGGAGCTTCGCCATGCGCCGCGCTCAGTACCTCTGCGAACAGGCGTTGAGCGCGCACGCGCAGGGCCAGGCCAACGAGGCCCAGGCCCTGTTGATCCAAGCCCAATCCTTGGCCCCCAGCCACGCTCGGGCCCGGGTGTTGCAGGGCCAGTGGGCCCTGCAGTCGGGCGACGCTGTGGCGGCCCTGCAGGCCTTCGACGGCCTGCGCGCCGCCAATCCGCAAGCCTTCGTGCTGGTGGCGGGGGCCTACGCCGAAGCCGCCCTGAAGGCTGACCGCGTCGCGCCAGCCGCCGAAGCCTTGGCGCAACACCACGAGCAAGAGCCTGCCCTGGCCCTGCTGCTGGCGCTCAACCGCTTGTCGCCCGAACGGGCGGCCGAGCGCCTCGCAACCCACCTGCAAGGGCAACCGTCGCTGAACGCGGCTCGGCACCTGCTGGCCTTGCAGGACGAGCCCGTGGCCCCTGGCGTGATGCGCGCCATCGACGCGGCGGCCAAACCCCTGCTGCGCCATCGCTGCGCCGCCTGCGGCTTCGAGGCAGCGCACTACTTCTGGCAATGCCCGGGCTGCCTGAGTTGGGACAGCTTCCCGCCCCGACCCGTGGAGGAACTCTGATGACCCCAAGCACCGGCGATCGTTTCGTCATCTGCATGAAGTGGGGCACGAAGTACGGCCCCGAGTACGTCAACCGGCTCTACGCCATGGTGAGCCGCCACCTGCGTGGCGCCTATCGCTTCGTCTGCTTCACGGACAACACCATCGGCGTGCGCCCCGAAGTCGAGTGCTTCCCGCTGCCGGAATTGGCCCTGCAAGCGAGCCGGTTGGACGGCGGCTGGCGCAAGCTCAACAGCTACCAGGCCGACCTGTATGGGCTCAAGGGTCAAGCCTTGTTCCTGGACCTGGACGTTGTCATCGTCGACGACATCACGCCCTTCTTCGAGTTCCCGGGCGAGTTCCCCATCATCAAGGACTGGAAGCGACCCTGGCGCGTGACGGGCAACTCGTCGGTGTACCGCTTCACCTTGGGTGCGCACGTGGACCTTCTGGAGCACTTCATCGCCCACCAGAGCGACATCCGCGCCAAGCACCGCAACGAGCAGGAATATTTGAGCCACTACCTGCACGAGCAGGGGAAGCTGGTGTACTGGCCCAAGGCCTGGTGCGCCAGCTTCAAGTACCAGTGCCTGCCACGCTGGCCGCTCACCTTCTGGCAAGAGGCGCGCATTCCCGAGGGCTGCCGCATCGTCATCTTCCATGGTGAGGTGAACCCACCCGACGCCATCGCTGGCAGGCGAAACAAGGCCTTCAGCGGCATGAAGCCCGTGCCCTGGGTGGCCGAGCACTGGCGCGAATGAACGTCTAGCGCGCCGCCGCCTGCGCCCGCACCCATCTCATGGTCTTTTCGTCGCACGCCTTTTTGGTGTTCATGCTGGTGTTGCTGGCGGTTTACGCCGGTGTCACGCGCTGGGCGCCTCGCCACGCCAAGCTCACGCTGGTGCTGGCCTCGCTGCTGTTCTACGGCTGGACCATCCCCGCCTACCTGGTGCTGCTGGGTCTGTCGCTGGCCTTCAACTACGTGCTGTCCGCCGGCCTCGCTGGCCCGCAACCCGAAGGGCGACGCCGCCTGCTGCTGACCCTGGGCGTGGGCGCCAACCTCGCCTTCATCGGCTACTACAAGTACTTGGACTTGTTCATCGGAGGCCTCAACGGCGCCTTCGACGTCGGCCTGCCCCTGCAGCACATCGTGCTGCCCATCGGCATTTCCTTCTTCACCTTCCAGCAGATCGGGTATCTCGTGGACGTGGCCGAGGGCCATGTGGAGCGCCCCAGCGTGCTGGACTACACCTTGTTCATCACCTTCTTCCCGCAGCTCATCGCCGGCCCCATCGTGCAGCAAAGCCATTTCCTGCCGCAGGTGCACGCCAAGGTGGACTGGCGCTTGCGGGCGCAGGATGTGGGCCTGGGGCTGGCGCTGTTTTCGATGGGTCTGTTCAAGAAGACGGTCCTGGCCGACAACATCGGCCGCTACACGGACGCCATCTTCACCACGGCCCAAACCACGCCCCCCGGAACGCTGGACGCCTGGATGGCCGCCATCGGCTACAGCTTTCAAATCTATTTCGACTTCAGCGGTTACTCCGACATGGCGGCCGGCTTGGCCTTCCTGTGGGGGTTTCGCATGCCGCTGAACTTCTTCAGCCCCTACAAAGCCCACAACATCATCGAGTTCTGGCGGCGCTGGCACATCTCGCTGTCCACTTTCCTGCGCGACTACCTCTACATCCGCCTGGGCGGCAACCGCCATGGTTTCTCTCGCACCATGCTGGCCTTGATGGTCACCATGCTGTTGGGGGGCCTGTGGCATGGCGCAGGCGTGCAGTTCATCGTCTGGGGCGGCCTGCACGGGTTGTTCTTGGTGCTGAACCACAGTTGGCGACGCTGGGTGGGCCATCTTGACGCGCCGCTGTCGTGGTGGCGCCACGCCGCGGGTGTGCTCTTGACCTACGCCGCCGTGTGCGTGGCTTGGGTCTACTTCCGCGCCGGCAGCTTGGACGAAGCCAACCGCATGGTGGCGGCGATGTTCGGTCTGGGCGCGCCCGAGTCGTTCACGCCCACGTCGCGCGGCATCGTCACATTCGTGGGGTTGTACTTCCTCATCGCTTGGGCCTTGCCGAACACGGTGCAGTTGTTCGCGCGGCATCACATCTACCTGCCCAACAAGGCCTTTGCGCCGGCCATGGCTCAGGCCGCCGAGGGGTTTGGCTACCGCCTCACCCGCGGCTGGGCGGCGGTGACCGCGCTCACCCTGACCGTGGGCTGGTTCGCCATCAGCAACCTCAGCCCCTTCCTGTACTTCCAGTTCTGATGCAAGCGCCCCGTCAACACCTGCGCTGGATCCTCGGCATGACCGCCGCGTGCTGGGCGCTGGCCATCGGCATCAACGCCAGCGCCTTCTTCCTAATCGCCGCCCCGGAAAACCAGCGCCTGCTGCAAAACAACGTCGGCTGGGAACGCACCTACAAGCCCATGATTCACGACCGCCTGCAACCGCAGGTGGCGGTCTTTGGCGCCAGTTGGGCGCGAGACGCGTTCGACTACGAAGAAACAACGCAACTCCTCGGGCGGCCCTTCTTCAACCACGCCGTGTCTGGCGGTTACCCGTACGAAAACCGACGCTTCTTGCAGTCGGCGTTGGCGGGCGGGCGGCTCGACACGGTGGTGCTCAACCTGAACTCCTTCATCCGCCACCCGCGCCAAACGCAGTTTCAGTACGGGTTCAACGACGGCCTGCTGAACGTGCACCCCGACGGCAGCCCCAACCCGCAAAAGG
>NZ_JAPZSY010000059.1 GCF_027532025.1 Inhella sp.
CCTTGCCGTTGACCGCCATGCCCACGCCGCTCTCCACCCTTGAAGACCACGCCGAGTTCCAAGCCCGCCACATCGGGCCCGACGCGGTGGACGAATCCTTGATGTGCGCGGCCATCGGCGTGAGCAGCCGCTCGGCCTTGATCGACGCCGTCGTGCCCGCCAGCATCCGCCGCAGCGCGGGCATGCAGCTGCCGGCGGCCATCACCGAGGCGCAAGGCCTGGCCGAGCTGAAGGCCATCGCGGGCAAGAACAAGGTTTTGAAGAGCTTCATCGGCCAGGGCTACAGCGGCACGCACACCCCGGGCGTCATCCTGCGCAACATCCTCGAGAACCCGGCTTGGTACACGGCTTACACGCCCTACCAGGCCGAGATCTCGCAGGGCCGCATGGAAGCCATCATCAACTTCCAAACGATGGTGTGCGACTTGACCGGCATGGCCATCGCCAACGGTTCGATGCTGGACGAAGCCACCTCGGCCGCCGAGGCCGTGACCCTGGCCAAGCGCTCGGTCAAGAGCAAGAGCAACACCCTGATCGTGGCGGGCGACTGCCACCCGCAGACCATCGAGGTCATCCAGACGCGCTGCAAGCCGCTGGGCTTCGAGGTCAAGGTCGGGATGGCCCCGCAGCTGATGGCCGAGAACGACTACTTCGCCGTCGTCTGCCAGTACCCCAGCACCACCGGCCTGATCCACGACCTGAAGGAACACGCCGACGCCGCGCACGCCAAGCAAGCCGCCTTCATCGTCTGCGCCGACCTGCTGGCCCTGACGCTGCTGACGCCCCCCGGCGAGTTCGGCGCCGACATCGTGGTGGGCAACAGCCAGCGCTTCGGCATGCCCATGGGCGCCGGCGGCCCGCACGCCGCCTTCATGGCCTGCCGCGATGACTTCAAGCGTTCGATGCCCGGCCGCTTGGTGGGCGTGAGCAAAGACGCCCAAGGCGCCCCGGCCTACCGCCTGGCGCTGCAAACCCGCGAGCAGCACATCCGCCGCGAAAAAGCCACCAGCAACATCTGCACTGCGCAGGTGCTGCCGGCCGTGGTGGCCAGCATGTACGTCGTGTACCACGGCCCCGAAGGCCTCAAGCGCATCGCCCAGCGTGTGGCCAGCTACACCGCCATCCTGTCGGCCGGTCTGCAGCAGCTCGGTTCCAAAGTGGTCACCCCCGCCGCCTTCGACACGATCACCGTGGAGTGCGAGGCCGACGCCGTCATGGCCCGCGCCCTGGCCGCCAGCGCCAACCTGCGCAAGCTGAGCCCCACGCACGTCAGCGTGGCCCTGGACGAGACCACCACGCGCGCCGACGTGGAAGCCCTGTGGACCTGGTTCAGCCCGGGCAGCACGCTGCGCGTGGCCGACTACGCCGCCGGCGTCGAATCGCTGATCCCCGCCCACCTGCGCCGCACCAGCGCCTTCATGACGCACCCAGTGTTCAACACGCACCACAGCGAAACAGAGATGCTGCGCTACATCCGCGGCCTGTCGGACAAGGACCTGGCGCTGGACCGCAGCATGATCCCGCTGGGCTCTTGCACCATGAAGCTGAACGCCACCACGGAGATGATCCCCATCACCTGGCCGGAGTTTGCGGGCGTACACCCCTTCGCCCCCATCGACCAACTGGCCGGCTACGTGGAGCTGGACGCGCAGCTGCGCGGCTGGCTGACCCAGTGCACCGGCTACGCCGGCATCAGCCTGCAGCCCAACGCGGGCAGCCAGGGCGAGTACGCCGGCCTGCTGGCCATCAAGGCCTGGCACGAAAGCCGCGGTGAAGCCCACCGCAACATCTGCCTGATCCCCGAGTCGGCCCACGGCACCAACCCGGCCTCGGCCCAGATGGTGGGCATGACGGTCGTCGTCACCAAATGCGACAAGGAAGGCAACATCGACTTGGTCGACCTGAAGGCCAAGTGCGAGCAGCACAGCGCCAACCTGGCCGCCATCATGATCACCTACCCCTCTACCTACGGCGTCTTTGACGTTCAGGTGAAGGAAATCTGCCAGATGGTGCGCAGCCACGGCGGCCGCGTGTACGTGGACGGTGCCAACATGAACGCCCTGGTGGGCGTGGCCGCCCCGGGCGAGTTCGGCGGCGACGTGAGCCACCTGAACTTGCACAAGACCTTCTGCATCCCCCACGGCGGCGGCGGCCCGGGCGTCGGCCCGGTGTGCGTGGTCGACGACCTCGTGCCCTTCCTGCCCGCGCACCGCACGGCCGGCATGGGTGCGGACACCAACATCGGCGCCGTGAGCGCCGCGCCCTGGGGCAACGCCGCGGTGCTGCCGATCAGCTGGATGTACATCCGCCTGATGGGGCCGGACGGCCTGAAGAAGGCCACCGAAGTCGCCATCCTGAGCGCCAACTACGTGGCCGCCCGCCTGAGCGACGCCTACGACATCCACTTCAGCGGCAACATCCCCGGCGTCAAAGGCGGCGGCGTGGCCCACGAGTGCATCTTGGACCTGCGGCCCCTGAAGGACAGCAGCGGCGTGGGTGCCGAAGACGTGGCCAAGCGCCTGATCGACTACGGCTTCCACGCCCCCACGCTGAGCTTCCCGGTGGCTGGCACGCTGATGGTCGAGCCGACCGAAAGCGAAAGCCGCGCCGAGTTGGACCGCTTCATCGACGCGATGCTGCAGATTCGCCAGGAAATCGCCGACGTCGAAGCCGGCAAGGTGCCCAAGGACGACAACCCGCTCGTCAACGCCCCCCACACCGCCCTGGTGTGCGGCGGCAACGACTGGACCCACGCCTACAGCCGCGAAGAAGCCGCCTACCCGGTGGCGTCCCTGCGTCGCCAGAAGTACTGGGCGCCGGTGGGCCGCGTGGACAACGTTTGGGGCGACCGCAACCTGTTCTGCAGCTGCGTGCCCCTGTCCGAGTACGAGAACGCCTGATTCCCTAGGAGCGCCTCATGGCCGTGTCGGTGTTTGACCTCTTCAAGATCGGCATCGGCCCGAGCAGCTCGCACACGGTGGGGCCCATGCGGGCGGCGCGCCTCTTCGGGCTGCGGCTGAACGGCGAGGGCCTCCTCGAGCGCACGGTGCGCGTGCAGGTCATCCTGTACGGCAGCCTGGGCGCCACCGGCAAGGGCCACGGCTCGGACAAGGCCGTGTTGCTGGGCCTGGCCGGGCACGAGCCCGACACGGTGGACGTGGAGGCGATTCCTGCCCTGCTGGAAGCCATCCGCGCCGGCGCGCTGAACCTGGTGGGGATGAAGGACATCGCCTTCGACGAGGCCAAAGACCTCGTCTTCAAGCGCCGCGAGTCCCTGCCTTTCCACGCCAATGGCATGCGCTGCCTGGCCTTCGACGCCGACGGCGCGGAAATCGCCAACCGCGTGTACTACTCGGTGGGCGGCGGCTTCGTCGTCAGCGACGAGGTGGCGGCCGACGGCAGCAAGCAAAAGGTCATCGCGCCCGATGCCACGGTGCTGCCCTACCCCTTCAAGAGCGGCGAGGAGCTGCTCGCGCTGACCGCCAAGTACGGCCTGAGCATCGCCGAGGTGATGCGCCGCAACGAGCGCCATTGGCGCTCCGACGCCGAGATCGAAGCGGGCTTGTTGAAGATTTGGTCGGTGATGGAGGCCTGCGTGAAGCGCGGCTGCCAAACCGAGGGCATCCTGCCGGGCGGCTTCAAGGTCAAGCGCCGCGCCGCCCAATTGCATCGCGACCTGATGGCCAACCCCGAGGCCGCGCTGCGCGATCCGCTGCAGGTGATGGACTGGGTGAACCTCTACGCCCTGGCCGTCAACGAAGAGAACGCGGCCGGCGGGCGCGTGGTGACGGCGCCGACCAACGGCGCGGCCGGCATCGTGCCGGCGGTGCTGCACTACTACACGCGCTTCGTGCACGGCGCCAACCAGCAAGGCGTCATCGACTTCCTGCTGACCGCCGCGGCCATCGGCATCCTCTACAAAGAGAACGCCTCCATCAGTGGCGCCGAAGTCGGTTGCCAGGGCGAGGTGGGCGTGGCCTGCAGCATGGCCGCGGGCGCCCTCTGCGCCGTCATGGGGGGCACGCCG
The DNA here is from genome assembly GCF_027532025.1 of Inhella sp. Taxonomy (GTDB): domain Bacteria; phylum Pseudomonadota; class Gammaproteobacteria; order Burkholderiales; family Burkholderiaceae_C; genus Inhella. Next base: position 4,028 of record NZ_JAPZSY010000059.1, read on the forward strand.
GCCCAGGTGGAGAACGCCGCCGAGATCGGCATGGAGCACCACCTCGGGCTGACCTGCGACCCGGTGGGCGGCTTGGTGCAGATCCCCTGCATCGAGCGCAACGCCATCGCCTCGGTCAAGGCCATCAATGCCGCCCGCATGGCGCTGCGCGGCGACGGCACGCACTTCGTGAGCCTGGACAAGGTCATCAAGACCATGCGCGACACCGGCGCCGACATGATGACCAAGTACAAGGAAACCGCCCGCGGCGGGTTGGCCGTCAACATCGTGGAGTGCTGAAGCGCCGGCAGTCCTCGTCGGCGTCGGCGCGCGCTCCCGGCTCGCTGGCAAAGCGCGTCGCCACGTCCAGGGTGTAGGCCGCCAGCGGGCCGGCGTGCACCGTGTCCATCGTCAGGCGCGACGGCGCGCCGAAGTAGTCGGACCTGCAAATGACCCAACCCGTTGTTTTTGAATGACTTTCGGGTGATTTCGGATGGTCGAAACTCCCGGAATTCAATTCAATGGGCGGCATTTCCTGGGAGATCGAGGACAGCATCCGATGGCCACCGACGACTTC
>NZ_JAPZSY010000112.1 GCF_027532025.1 Inhella sp.
ACTGGCCTGGCCGTGTATGCCGCCGCCCTGACTCGGCCGACGCTCGGATCGCCTCAGGGCTCGGCAACTTGATCACCGCCCAATCCCCCGCCACTTCAACACCGCCTGTTCGGGTGGAAATGGATTTTGCAAGTCCGACTACTTCTGGAACGACGCCGGCCTCAGCTCCTGCCCTTCGGCCGGGTCTTGGCTGATGAAGCGGCCCAGCTCGGGGTCGTAGTAGCGGGCCTTGAAGTAGTGCAGCCCGGTCTCGGCATCCATCGGGTGCCCGGTGAAACCGAATTTGTTGCTGCTGCTGCCGCGCTTGAGGTAAGGCTGGCCCCAGGCGTCAAACAGCACCTCGCTTTGCACGCTGCCGTCGGCGTTGGTGGTGAGTACCACCGAGCCCAGGGCGTCGGCGTGCAGCAGTTGCGCGCCGTCTTCGGCGCTCCACAGCGCCACGGGCTCGTCGCCCGCAAAGTCGTAGCGGGCCAGCACGGCGCCGCTGCGTACGACCTCGGCACGAAACGACGAGGGGCCTCCATGTTTCGTGTGGCGTGAGTGCCGTCGAGCTGCGCGACGCCACCCGGCAGACCCCTCAGGTCAAACCGACCTTGTCGCGAGAGATCTGATGCTGGGGTCAGCAGCGATGGCCGCCCTCGCCGCCTTGGGTCGGTTGTGCGCGAGCGTCAACAGACCCTGCTCACCATGTCCGGCAAGACGATGTGACGCAGCACGCGAAGAAGCTTTCGATGCTGGGCTCGCTCCTGGGCTGGAATGTCGGCAGCCGCTTCATCCGGTACCGCCTTGTCCGAGTCCTCCAGGGCGTCGAACTTCAACTCCTTGAACTGCTTGGCCTTCAGTTGCGGCATCAAGCCCTGCTCTTGCGGGATGTGCTCGGCGTACAGCGCATCGAAGGCCTCCAACACCCTGGTCACCACATCGCGAACGGTCCTGCGGGCGAGTGTTTCCGGCACGCCCAGCGTGGCTGCCGCGGCCAGCACCGCTGCTGGCGTGACCTGGTCAAAGCGCCCAACTTCCGGCGACAGGTGCACGGCCAAAGGCACCGCCGGCCAGCGCCCCTGCTCGTCCGCCAAGGCTCGGGTGTGATAGACCCCGGTGGCCAGCAGGTCGTAGTGCGGCGCGAGGTCCACGCGGCCCGGTGTGACCAAGAAGGACAGGTTTTTCAGGTGGCAGTCGTCGTTGGCCACCAGCAGGTTGAACACCAACCAACGGAACAGCAACACCGGCGTGGTGAGCTGGTCCGCACAAGCCTGCGACAACTCGCGCAGCACCTCAACGCCGGCGCCGTACTTGAACATGCGTGACTTGTTGAGAAGCTGGCACGCGTCGATGACGTGCACCCGCTGCACGGCAGGTGCCCGGGCGGCAGTCTCGGGGGCGAAGTCGACGCGGTCGAACTGGCGATCGAATCGCTCGATGACATAGTCGGACTTGCAAAATCCAGTTCCACCCGAACAGGCGGTGTTGAAGTGGCGGGGGATTGGGCGGTGATCAAGTTGCCGAGCCCTGAGGCGATCCGAGCGTCGGCCGAGTCAGGGCGGCGGCATACACGGCCAGGCCAGTC
>NZ_JAPZSY010000096.1 GCF_027532025.1 Inhella sp.
CAATCCCGCAGCCCCCCGGAACGAGCAGCGCAGGGAACCCCAGCCGAAGGCTGGGGCGCTGGAGCCGGGGCGGCGCTTTTGGTTCCTTTTGGCAAGACAAAAGGAACTCCGGGTGCAGGGCGGACAGCGCCTGCGGGCTGCATCGCAGGGTGAACCCATCACCCCAGCGCCCCCGCCACCAACACGCCCTTCTCCAACTCCACCAACCGCCGCGCGCGCGCCGCCGCCTTCGGGTCGTGCGTCACCATCACGATGGTTTTTTTCAGCTCGCGGTTGAGCCGGTCGAGCAGCGACAGCACCTCTTCGGCCGTGTGCCGGTCGAGGTCGCCCGTGGGTTCGTCGGCCACGATGAGCGTGGGGTCGGTGACCAGCGCGCGGGCGATGGCCACGCGCTGCTGTTGGCCGCCGCTGAGCTCGTTGGGGTAGTGGTCCAGGCGGTCGCCCAGGGCGACCAAGTTCAGCGCGGCCAGGGCGTGCTCCCGGCGCTGGCGGGCGCTCAGGGACGTGAGCAGCAGGGGCAGCTCGACGTTCTCCAGCGCCGTGAGCACGGGCATGAGGTTGTAGAACTGAAAAATGAAACCGATGTTGGCGGCGCGCCAGTCGGCCAACTGGCCCTCGCTGAGCGAGGCGATGTCGGTGCCGGCGATTTCGATGGTGCCGGCCGTGGGCTGGTCGATGCCGGCCAGCAGGTTCAAGAGGGTGCTCTTGCCACTGCCGCTGGGCCCCATCAGGGCCACGAAGTCGCCCTCGGGCACGTCGAGGTCGATGCCCTCCAGCACCGGGATGGTCTGGTCGCCGCGGCGGTAGCTCTTGGCCAGCCCGCGCAGGCGGATGAGCGGTGGCGGCGATGGGGTCGCCGGTGCCGAGGTCGTCACTTCGTGCTCACCTTCACCGCTTGGCCGTCCTTCAGGCCCTGGGGCGCGGCCACGAGGCGGTCGCCGCTGGCGAGCTGAGCCCCCGCGGCCGGGGTCACTTCCACGGCCTCGCCCAGGGCGCGGCCGGGCTGCACCGCCACAGCCTGCACGCGGGTGGCGTCGCCCTGGGTGACGAGCTTCCACACCTTGCCGTCGACCACGGCCTTGGCCGGCACCGCCAGCACGGGCTTCATCTCCTCGTCGGTGGGCCGCTGCTTCAAGAACAGCACCTTGGCGCTCATCTCCGGCAGGATGCCGGCACCGAGGGACTCGAACTTCACTTTGGTCATCACGGTGGCCTTGGCGCGGTCGACGGTGGGCACGATGCTGGCCACCTGGCCGCGGAAGCGTTGGCCCGGCAGGGCGTCGAGCGTGATCTCCACCGGCATGCCTTGTTGCACCTGCGCCAGGCTGCCCTCGCTCACGTCGGCCTCCACCTCCAGGGTGGACAAATCGGCCAGCGTCAGCACGGCGCCCTGGCTGCCCGCCGCGTTGGAAAACGGGGTGATCAGGTCGCCCACGTTGGCGTTCTTGGCCAGCACCACGCCGTCAAAGGGCGCGCGGATTTCGGTGTAGCCCTGGTTCACCTGCTGCACACCCAGTTGGGCACGGGCCTGGGTGATGCCGGCCTGCGACTGGGCCGCGCTGGCCTGCGCGCTGGCCAGGCTGGCACGGGCGGCGTCGAGCCGGCGCTGGGCGGCATCCAACGCCTGCGGGCTGACGAAGCCGTGCTCCCGCAGTTGGCGCGTGCGCTCGAACTCGGCCTCGGCGTTGCCGAGCTCCACCTGCGCCTGGCGCACCAAAGCCTGGCCTTGAGCCGCCAGCGCCTGGGCTTGGCCGAGAGCAGCTTGGGCCACCTGCAGGCTGGCTTGCACATCGCTGGCGTCGAGCCGCGCCAGCAACTGACCGGCCTGGACGCGCGACCCCTCGCGCACGGTCAGCTCCATCAAGCGGCCCGTGGCCTTGCTGGCCACCGCGGCGCGGCGCTGGGCCACGACGAAACCGCTGGCGGTGAGGCGTTGGTACTGCACCGAGGGCGTGGTTTGCGAGGCCGTCACGGTTTGCACCTCGGGCACCTTGGGCTTGAACACGACGACCCCGATGACCAGGGCTGCGGCGCTCAGCAGGGCCCAGCGCCAGCGACGGCGCCTCAGCGGGCCGCCATCGGCAGCGCCGCCGCGTTGGATTTTGAGAAGACCGGGGGTGGGGGCGTCAGTGGCCATGGGGCGCGTCGGAAAGTGGCGGGTGATTGTGGTCGGGATACTGGCACCCTATGAAAGCAGGTTCTTTGTTGCTCACCGGGTTCGAACCTTTCGGCGGCGAGGCCGTCAACACCAGCCAGCAGTTGGCCCTGGCGCTGGACGGCGAGCGCCTGGGCGGCTTGGAGGTGGCCGCGGCCATCTTGCCCTGCCGCTTTGCGTCGTCGCTGCACGCGCTGGACGCCTTGATCCAGCGGCACCGGCCGGCCTGCGTGGTGGCCTTGGGGCAGGCCGCCTCGCGCCAAGCGCTGTCGTTCGAGCGCGTGGCCATCAACTGGATCGACGCCCGCATCGCCGACAACGACGGCGCCCAGCCGGTGGACCAGCCCGTGCTGGCCGGCGCCCCGCCAGCGCGCTTCACCACCTTGCCCATCAAGGCGCAAATGGCCGCGGCGCGGGCGGCGGGCTGCCCGGTGGAAATGAGCCTGAGCGCCGGCAGCTTCGTGTGCAACCAGGTCTTCTTCGGCCTGCAGCACCGCCTGCGGCGGCAGCCGGCGGTGCGCAGCGGCTTCATCCACGTGCCGGCCTTGGGCGTCGGGGCGGACCTGACCCCCTGGCTGGCGGGTTTGCGCGCCGCCCTGTCGGCCTGGAATGCCGTGGAGGCGCACGGGGCTGCCGGCCGCACGGATTAGCGGCCCAGGCTGTCGGCGAAGAACTTCAGCAGCGCGGCGTGCGTGGCCGCCTGGGCTCGGGCGGTGGCCGCCGGCGTGCCGCCGTTTTTCATCGGGCCGTCGTTGTAGTGCGTGGTGGGCCCGGTGCCCGTTCCGCCCAGAAAGTGACCGGCCTCGGGGAAGACCAAGGCCACCGTTGGCAAACCGGCCTTTTGCCGCGTGGCGGCGATGTTGGCGGCCATGCCGCCGCTGTCCCACAGCTGGTCATCGCCGCCGCCGGCCACCAGCACGGGGGCGGCGATGCGTTCCACGGGGATGCGCGCCTTGGCGATCACCTCGGGCGAGGCCGCGGCGCGGCCCTTGTCGTGGGGGCGGCGGATCTTCACCGGCTGACCCGTGCTCAGGCCCGCGAACTCTTGCGAGAAGTCTTGGTAGGGTACGAAGGCATAGGGCTCGCCCTTCCAGGCAAAACTGGCGCGCACGCCAACGGGTCCCGGGCCCGGCCCCCAGCCTTCCCAGACCACGTCGGTGGGCACGATGGCGGCCACGGCCTGGATCCAGGGCATCTTCACCCCCGCCAGCAGCACGAACTCGGCGCCCTTGCTGGTGCCCATCACGCCGATGCGGCGGGCGTCGGCCTCGGGCTGCTGCGCCAACCAATCCCTCGCTTGCTCCAGACGGTCGACGGGGATGTTGACGAACTCGGCCGGCAGGCTGGGCAACTCGGGCGCCATCGGGCCCGTGGGGCCCGTGGGGCCCCACTGCGGGGGCGAGTAGTACGGCAAGGCCAGCACGGCATAGCCCCGGCTGGCCCAGGGCGCGGCGTCGCGGGCGATCATCGAGCCGCCCTCGCTGCCGCCCAACAGAATCAGGGTCGGCCGCTTGGCAGCGCCGGGCAGGCTGGCAAAGACGGCCCCCGGGAAGGCCTCCACCTTGCGCGTCACCACCTCGGGCAAGGCGTTGCGAAAGCTCAGGCTGGCCTCGGCCAGCGGCGGCGCGTCGGCCGCGGCATCGGCCGCGTGCAGCCGGAAGTCCACGCGACCGAAGGGCTTGCCTTTGACCTCGCCTGCGCCGGGCTTCATGGACCACAGCAGGCCGCGCACGTCGGCCCCTTCGTAGCTGCTGCCGGGCAGCGGGGCGGCGGCGCTCAGGTCGACCCGACCTTTCGCGTCGGCCTGGAACACGGCCTGGGACTCGAACAGCGCCACCTGGCCGGTGAAGGTCTGCACGGCACGCTGGGCGTGCAGGCGCACGCTTTGGCCTGGCTTCAGGTCGGCCAGTTGCAGCGCGATGGGGTCGCCCGCCAGCACGGGCTGGGGCACGTCGACGACGATGCGCTGGGCCAGCGCCGAAGCGCCGAAACCCATCCAGAGGGCAAGCACGGTCAGTGGGTGGAATTGGGTCATGGGCAAGATCCAGGGAAGTGAGGGGCGCACTCTAAAAACGCCCTGAGGCGCCTGGGCGTCTCCTTGCGACGGATGGACGGCTCGCGGGCTGAATGGCAATTCAGGGCGACCGGTGACGGCGCGCTCTACCATCGCGCGCATGCACACCGAGCTCGCCCCCGCGCTGCGCGACGACCCCGAGGCCCAGGCCGCGGCACGCCGCATCCAGGCCTGCGTGCACTGCGGCTTTTGCACCGCCACCTGCCCGAGCTACCAAGTGCTGGGCAACGAGCTGGACAGCCCCCGCGGCCGCATCTACCTGATCAAGCAAGTGCTTGAAGGCGCACCCGCCACGCGCGACGCCCAACAGCACCTCGACCGCTGCCTGACCTGCCGCGCCTGCGAAACCACCTGCCCGAGCGGCGTGCAGTACGGCGCGCTGCTGGACACGGGCCGTGCGCTGGTGGACGCGGCGGTGCCCCGCCCCTGGCGCGAGCGCTGGCTGCGCGCCGCGCTCGGCGCCGGCCTGACCTCGCGCGCCTTCGCGCCCGCCCTGCGCCTGGGCCAGTGGGTGCGCCCCTTGCTGCCCCGCCGCCTCCAAGACAAGGTGCCACAGCGGCGCCCCATCGGCCCGCTGCCCAGCACGCCGCGCCCGCGCAAGGTGCTGCTGCTGGCCGGCTGCGTGCAACCGGCCATGGGCCCGGGCATCAACGCCGCCACGCGCCGGGTGCTGGACCGCCTGGGCGTGAGCGTGGACGAAGTGGACGGCTGCTGTGGCGCGCTGCGGCACCACCTGGGTCAGCACGAGGCTGGGCAACGTGACATGCGCCGGCTGGCGCGCCGCGTGGCCGATCGCCTGGGGCAGGTCGAGGTGCTGCTGTCCAACGCCAGCGGTTGCGGGGTGATGGTCAAGGACTACGCCCAGGCCCTGCCGGGCCATCCGGACGCCAAGCGCACCGCTGCCGCCACGCGCGACCTGGGCGAGTGGCTGTTCGACCCCGAGAGCGGCTTCATCGACCGCCTGCGCGAACTCCTGGGCGATCGTGCCCAGGGCCTGCGCGTGGCCTACCACCCGCCCTGCACGCTGCAGCACGGACAGCGCCTGCGCGGTGGTGTGGAAACCGGCCTGCGCGCCCTGGGCTTCGACCTGCAGGTGCCGGCGGAATCCCACCTGTGCTGCGGCTCAGCCGGCACCTACTCGGTGTTGGAGCCTGACACCGCCCTGGCCCTGCGCGAGCGCAAGCTGAACCACCTGCAGGCCCTGCAGGCCACGGTCATCGCCAGCGCCAACATCGGCTGCGTCACGCACCTGCAGGCGGGTACCGAGTTGCCGGTTCGGCATTGGATCGAGGTGCTGGACGAAGCGCTGAGCGCCTGAACGCGGCACCGCCGCGCCGGCCCCCTTCACCGCCTCACAATCAAGGGCTTTCCTTGCCAGGCACTGGGCCATGCATCGTTCTCGCCTCGTCTCCTTCGTCTTGGCCCCGCTGGCGCTGTGCATCGGGCTGTGGCCCTCGGTCCAGGCTGCGCCTTCAGCGCCACCCCCGCGCTTGCTGGTGTTGGTGGCCATCGATGGGCTGCCCATGCGCAAAGTCCTGCAATGGCAAGACCGTTTCGGCCCCGACGGGTTCCGTCGCTTCCTGGACCACGGCCGCGTCTACCGCGAGGCCCATTACCGCCACGCCCACACCGTGACCGGTGCCGGCCACGCCACCATGATGACCGGCGCCTACCCCCAGCGCAGCGGCATCGTGGGCAACGAGTGGTTGTCACCCGACTCGCTGCAAAACGTCTATTGCACCGAGGACCGCGCGCACGCCTACCTTGCTGGCGGCCCAACCGCCCCCGACGCGGGCACCAGCCCGAAAAACCTCCAGGCCGAAACGGTGGGCGATGTGCTGATCGCCGCACGGCCGGGCGCCAAAGTGTTCGGGGTGTCGGGCAAGGACCGCGGGGCCATCCTGCCGGTCGGTCACCGGGGCGTGGCCTACATGTACCGAACGGAGTCGGGCGTCTTCACCTCCAGCACGCACTACATGGCGGCCCACCCCGCCTGGGTGAATGCCTTCAACGCCCGCCGCCCCGCCGACGCCTACTGGGGCCAGGTCTGGACGCCGCTCTTGCCCGAGTCGGCGACCGCGGGCTTGGCGCCGGACGCGCAGCCTTGGATGGGCAGCGCCGGCTACGGCAACCGCTTGCCCGCCACCATGGGCGCCCACCAAACCGAGCCCGGGCCCCGCTACTACACCGACCTGCTGACCTCGCCCTTCGGCGACGCGCTGACCCTGGACTTCGCCCGTGCCTTGGTGCGCGAAGAAGACCTGGGGCAGGACGCGGTGCCCGACATCCTGACCGTCAGCTTGTCGGCCCACGACTACATCAGCCACACCTTCGGCCCGGAATCTCGCCTGACCCACGAGCACCTGCTCCAGCTCGACCGCTTGCTGGGCGCGTTTTTCCAGGACTTGGACCGGTGGGTCGGGCGCCACCATGTCGCAATCGCCCTCACCGCCGACCACGGTTTCAGCGAAAGCCCCGAATGGCGCCAACACCAGGGGCAAGCGGCGCAGCGCTTTCCCATGGCGGCCGCGCTATCGGCGCTGAACGGCCACCTGCGCGAGCGCTTCGGCCTGGCGCGGGCGGTGGTGGGCAGTTCCACCAACGGCCTGGTGTTCGATGAAGCCAACCTCCGCGCCCAGGGGCTGGCCCCGCAAGCCGTGTTCGACGCGGCGGCCGCCTTCCTGCGCGGCATCGACGGGGTGGTCGAGGTCAACACCCGCGCCGATCTGGCCAGCACGGCCCCACCGCGGCCCGACCAAGTCTTTCTCGCGGCGCAGCGCCTGGGCTGGCACCCTGACCGGAGCCCGCCCGTCGTCGTGACCCTGGCCGAAGGCTGGATCGCCAGCGGCCGCGCCACCGGGGCCACCCACGGCAGCCCCTACCGCTACGACCAGCACGTGCCCATCCTCCTTTGGGGCCCGCGCTGGTGGGCCCGGGCCACCGAGATCGACACGCCCGTGCAGGTGGTGGACATCGCCCCCACCCTGGCCCAGGTGCTGGGACTGCGCCCACCGGCGTCGTCGCAGGGCCAGGTGTTGCCTGGCGCTGCGCCACGCGCCCACAAGGTTCCCCCAAGAGCCAAGCTGGCGATGGGCCGCTAGAGTCGGTGGCCCGTTCGCGGCCGCCGTGAACGCGCCCCCCACGGAGCTGCCCCATGCCGTTTGACCTCTCCGCCCTGCTGCGCGAGCACCTGCTGACCCTGCTCGTGCTGGTGCCCTTGGGCCTGATCGTCGTGCTGATCGCCCTGCGCTCGCGGCGCGAAGACCCTTGGTCCCAAAGCCGGGACGAGTTGCTGAACGGCAGCCGCACCACCCACCTGGGCACCGAAAGCCCCCAGCGCGTAGCCCTGCCCACGCTGCGCGCCGACCTGCCGCTGAAGCCGCTGCCCGACCCGGAAAGCCAGGTCGCCGCGCCTCCAGCCGTGGCGCCAGTGCCAGTGTCGGCACCAGCGCCGGCTGCGGCCCCGGTTGCGGCACCGGTTGCAGCCCCGGTTGCAACCCCGGTTGCGCCTCCAGCCGCGGTTGCGACGCCGGAGGCACCAGCGGCGCCAGCCGCCCCAGTCAGCGGGCCCGCGGCCGAGCCCGAGACCGACACCAGCCACCTTCCCACCGTGCCCTCGGCGCTGGACGAGCCCCGCGTTCCCAGCGCCCTGCGCCCAGACGCCCCCCACCCCGCGCTGAACCCGCGACGCCGCGCCAGCGACGGTGCAAGCCCGTTCACGGCCCCCGTGGTGCCCCGGCGCCGCGCCACCGACCGGCTCGGCGGCCCGCATGCGCCGGCGAGCGGCCCCGTGCCGGTGCTGATCGTCGACGACTCGGCCGTGGTGCGGGCCAAGTTGGGCAAGCTGCTCAGCAGCAACGGCTTCGCCGTGAGGACGGCCCGTCAGGGGCAAGAGGCCCTCGAAGCCCTGGCGGAACAGTGGTTTGCCGTGCTGATCACCGACCTGGAGATGCCGGAGATGGACGGCTTCGAGCTCATCGCCCACGTCAGCGGCGACCTGCTGACCGAGAGCCTGCCCATCATCGCCATCACGGGGCACGAATCCCTGCAGGCGCAGGTGCACGATGCCAAGGGCTTGTACGGCATCTTCAAGAAACCCTGGAACGACCGCGAGATGCTGCAGCGCGTCACCGCCCTGAGCATGCTGCGCCCAAGGGTCTGAACGGGCGAGGCGTTCGGGCGCGGCGTTCGGGCGCGGCGTTCGGGCTGCGCCGAGGCTGGCCCCCCGCCGTCAGCCCCAGCCGCCCTCTCTCACAGGCCCCGAGGCAAGCGGAAGGCCGCCACCACCTCGACCAACTGCGACGACTGCACCCGCAGGCTTTCGGCGGCGGCCGCCGATTGCTCCACCAAGGCCGCGTTGGCCTGGGTCACCTGATCCAGCTGGGTGACCGACTCGCGCACCATCTCGATGCCCTGGGTTTGCTCGTTGGACGCGGTGGAGATTTCACTGATCAGCACCGTCACCTCTTGCACGCGCTGAACGATCTCGCCCATGGTCTTGCCGGCGTCGTTGGCCTGGCGGCCTCCCGACTCGACGGTTTCCACGCTCTGGCCGATGAGCGTCTTGATCTCGCGGGCCGCTTCGGCGGAGCGACCCGCCAGGTTGCGCACCTCGCCGGCCACCACCGCAAAGCCCCGGCCGCTCTCGCCGGCGCGGGCGGCTTCCACGGCCGCATTCAACGCCAGGATGTTGGTCTGGAAGGCGATGCCGTCGATGACGCCGATGATGTCGGCGATCCGCTTGGAGTTGCTGCTGATGGCCTGCATGGTGTCCACCACGCGGGTCACGGCCTCACCCCCTTGCAGGGCCGAGCCGCTGGCGCCGTTGGCCACGGCGTCGGCTTGCCGCGCGCTGTCGGCGTTTTGGCGCACGGTGGTGGCCAATTGCTCCATCGACGCGGCGGTCTGCTGCAGGTTGCTGGCTTGCTCTTCCGTGCGCTGGCTCAAATCGGCGTTGCCCGTGGCGATCTGGGCCGAGCCGGTGGCGATGGAGTCGGCGGCGCTGCGCACGCGCTGCACCATCTGGGCCAGGCTGTGGTTCATGCCTTGCAGCGCCATCATCAGACGGGACAGCTCATCGCGGCCATGGGCGTCCACCTCGGAGGTGAGGTCGCCGGCCGCCACGCGCTCGGCCAAGTCCACGGCTTCATGAAGCGGCGTGATGATGCTGCGCACCAAGACCCGGCCGTAAAAGAAGACCGCCACGAAGGCCACGCCCACCGCGACGACGACGCCCGTGACCATGGTGTTGTAGCGCCCCTGGGCCGCCTCGAACTGCTCGCGCGCTTCGGTCTCGTTGAGAACGCGGATGGCATCGAGCTGCTTCTTCACCGCCGCGAAAGTGGGGCGCGCCACCTTGACCACGTTGGCCTTCAGCTCCACCAGGTCGAAGTCCTTGAGGTACTGCAGCGACGGGTCGGTGGCGTCTCGGTCGTAAGCGGCGAAGGCCTTCTTGAACTCGCCGTAGGCGCTCTCCATCTCGGGCGAGCGGTGGATGGCGTCGAAGCGCTGGATGAGCTCCGCGATCTCCTTGCGCCCCTTGCCGATGTCGGCGATGGCCTGCTGCAGCACCTCTTCCTTCGGCGTTTGCAATGCCGAGGCGATGTGCAGCCGGTTGTTGAGCAGCTTCGATTCGATTTCGCTCATGATGCCCGCCGGCACCGTTTGCTCGCGGTAGATGCCCTCGGCCGCCTTGGCGCCCATGCGGGTGCCGCCCAGCCCGATCAAGGACCCCACCAGGATCACAGCGGCAAACAGCGCCACCATCAGCCACAGGCGGGCAGCAACAGTGAAATTGTTCATGGACACAGCCTCCAATCACCCAAGTTGGCAGGCACCCGCAGGGCGCCCGTTGATTCTTTGTTGACAGCTTTACACACGTTCCAACACCGTGGCGATGCCCATGCCACCGCCGACGCACAAAGTCACGCAGGCGCAGATTTCGTCGCGACGCTCCAACTCGTCCAAGACCGTCGCCAACAACATGGAACCGGTCGCACCCAAAGTGTGCCCCAGCGCGATGGCCCCGCCGTTGACGTTGACCTTCGCCGGGTCGAGGTTAAGCGCGCGCTGCGTCTGCAGGGGCACCACGGCGAAGGCTTCGTTGATTTCCCACAAATCGATGTCGCTGGCGGACATGCCCGCCTGGGCCAGCGCCTTTTGCACGGCCGGTGTCGGGCCGGTGAGCATCAAGGTTGGGTCGCTGCCGGTCACGGCCAGGGCGCGGATGCGGGCCCGCGGCCGCAGGCCCGAGGCGGCCAGGCCCGCGGCGTTGGCCACCAGCACGGCGGCGGCGCCGTCGACGATGCCGGAGCTGTTGCCCGCGTGGTGCAGGTGCTGGATGGCGGGCGTGTCGGGGAAGCGGGCCAGCGCGCGCGCGTCCAGGCCCTGTGCACCCAGGGCCGCGAACGAGGGCTTGAGCGTGGCCAAGCCGTCGAGGCTGGCGTCGCCGCGCACGATTTCGTCGCGGTCCAGCACCATCGCGCCGGTCTCGTCGTGCACCGGCAGCAGGCTGCGCGAGAAGCGACCCGCGGCCTGCGCCGCCGCGGCGCGTTGCTGGCTTTGCACGGCGTAGGCATCGAGCTGCTCGCGCGTGAACCTCTCGCGCGTGGCGATCAGGTCGGCGCTGATGCCCTGGGGCACCAGGCCCAGCGACTCGACGACGCGGGCGTCGTGCAGCCAAGCGCCACCGTCGCTGCCCATGGGCACGCGGCTCATGCTCTCCACACCGCCCGCCACCACCAGGCTTTCGAAGCCGCTGGCCACCTTGGCCGCGGCCAGGTTCACGCTTTCCAGGCCCGAGGCGCAAAAGCGCGACTGCGTGAGCCCCGCCACGCTGCGCGCCCAGCCGGCGTCCAGCACCGCGGTGCGCGCGATGCAGCCGCCCTGCTCGCCCACGGGGGTGACGCAGCCGATCACCACATCGTCCACCAAGGCGGTGTCCAGGGCCAGGCGCCGCTGCAGGCCCTGCAGCACGCCGCGCAGCAGCCACAGCGGCGTGAGGCCGCTCAAGGCGCCCGCACCGGCCTTGCCTCGACCGCGCGGCGTGCGCACGGCGTCGACGATGTAGGCGTCCGGGGCGGTCCTCATGGCGCACGCCCTCCCATGGCGCGCGAGGCCAGTTCTTTCATGATCTCGTTGCTGCCGCCGTAGATGCGCGCCACGCGCGCATCGGCCCACAGCTCGGCGATGGGGTACTCCATCATGTAGCCGTAGCCGCCGTGCAGCTGCAGGCACACGTCCAGCACCTGGCACTGCAGGTCGGTGATCCAGCTTTTGAGCAGCGCCGCGCGCGCGGCGTCCAATTGGCCCGCCAGGTGCGCCGCAATGGCCTGGTCCACGAAGCTGCGCGCGGCCAGCACTTGCGCCTGGACCTCGGCCAGCTGGAACCGGGTGTTTTGGAAGTCCCAAATGCGCTTGCCGAAGGCCTGGCGCTCTTGCGTGTACTTGAGGGCCTCGGCCAGCCCTCGCTCCATGCCGCCCATGGCCTGCACGGCGATGAGCAGGCGCTCTTGCGGCAGCTCATTCATCAGCTGGAAGAAGCCCTGGCCTTCCACGCCCCCGATGAGGCTCTCAAGCGGCACGCGCACGCCGTCGAAGAACAGCTCCGAGGTGTCTTGCCCGTGCATGCCGATCTTGTCGAGGTTGCGCCCGCGCGAGAAACCCGGCGTCAGGTTCCCTTGGGCGTCCTCCACCTCCACGAAAAGCAACGAGGTGCCCTTGGCCCCCAGCGTGGGGTCGGTCTTGCAAACCACGATCACGCCCTGGGCGTTCTGGCCGTTGGTGATGAAGATCTTGCTGCCGCTGAGCACGTACTCCTCACCCTCGCGGCGGGCCACGGTGCGAACGCCCTGCAGGTCGGAGCCGGCGCCCGGCTCGGTCATGGCGATGGCGGTGATCAATTCCCCCGTGGCCATGCGCGGCAGCCAGCGCTGCCGTTGCGCCTCGGTGCCGTGGTGCAACAGGTACGGGGCCACGATGGCCGAATGCAGCCCGCCGCCAAAGGCGCTGATGTTGGCCTTGGCCTGCTCCAGCGCGATCACGGCCTCGTGGCCAAAGTCGCCCCCAGCGCCGCCATAAGCTTCGGGGATGGCGGCGCACAACAGGCCCTGCGCGCCAGCCTCGCGCCACACCTCGCGCGGCACGCGACCGGCGGCGCGCCAAGCGGCGTTTTGCGGCACCCAGCGCTCGGCGAACAAGCGCGCGGCGGCCTCCGCCAGGGCTTGGTGGTCGTCGCGCAACCAGGGGGACGGGAAGAAAGGAAGCATGTCGCGGGGACCCGAAGGCGAGCGGCCCACCATCGTGCCCGCAGCCGCGCCCGACCGCGACCGGGGTTTGCCCCTTGATGCCATCCCCCGCGCGACGTTGATTTCGTGCGAAATGTCACGGATTCCGGATCCTGAGCGCCCCCGCAGTTCCGGGATACCCGGCTGGTCAAACGGTGTTTCGATCGGTAACCTTTCACGGATGCGCGTGATCTTCACGGCCAGCCGTCCCGGCCGGCGCTCGCGCATCGCCCGCCCCAAGGAAGTCCCCCATGAAGCAAGCCCTGATCGCCCTCGCCCTCACCCCACTGGTGGCCCTGGCCGCCCCCAGCGAAACCGAGCTGCGCAGCCACTGCGCCAGCCAAAACGCACCCAAGGTGCTGGTGAACGGCGTCAACGAATTCCAATTCCAGTACCACCAAGGCCACCTGCGCGGTGAAGTCCAGCCCGGCAAGCCCGTGCCTTGCAGCGCCCGGCAGTACGAAAAGCACCTGGCCAGCCTGGACCCGGCTGCCGTGATGGCCGCCCACCCCACGGCCGGCGGCACGAAGAAGGCGCCTGCCAAAGCCCAGTAAACGCCGCAGCACCCTCCAGCAAAGCGCCGCCCCAGGGCGGCGTTTTTCATGCGGAGCCGATCCATCCCTCACATCACACGGCGCAGGGCCTGGGCCCAGGCTTGCCGCAAGGGCGCCAGCGATGCCGCGCTGGCTTGGGGGAGCAGGCGCTCGTCGCCCGGTGCTTCGCCCCAGGCGGTGCGGCCATCGGTGAGCCCCGCCTGGCGGGCCGCCAGGGCCGCCGCACCCAGAGCGGTGCGCTCGCGCATGCGTGGGCGGCACACGGGCACGCCGAGCAAATCGGCCTGCATCTGCATCAGCAGGGTGTTGGCGCAAGCACCGCCGTCCACGCGCAGTTCGCGCAAGGCCAGGCCAGCCGACGCGGCATCTTGGTTCATGGCCTGCAACACGTCGGCGCATTGCAGGGCGATGGCTTCCAGCGCCGCGCGGGCGATGTGGGCGCGGTTGCTGCCGCGGGTCAGCCCCACCAAGGCGCCACGGGCCTCGGGCGCCCAATGCGGTGCACCCAGGCCGGTGAAGGCGGGCACCAGCACCACGCCAGCGCTGTCGGGCACGCTGCGAGCCAAGGCTTCGATCTCGTCGCTGCGCTGCACCAGACCCAGGCCATCGCGCAGCCACTGCACCACGGCACCGCCCATGAACACGCTGCCCTCCAGCGCGAACTGCGGTGTGGCGTCCACCTGGGCCGCCCGCGTGCTGAGCAGCCCGTGCTGCGAGGCCAAGGCCGTGGTGCCGGTGTGCATCAGCAGGAAGCAACCCGTGCCGTAGGTGTTCTTCCCCTGGCCGGGCTGAGTGCAGCCCTGGCCGTAGAGCGCGGCCTGCTGGTCCCCCGCCACGCCGCCCAGGGCGATGCGCCCACCCAGCAAGGTGGTGTGGCCGAAGTCGGCGCACGAGGGATGGATGGTGGGCAGCAGCGCGGCGGGCAGGCCGAACAGGGCCAACAGCGCTTCGTCCCACTGCCCGGTGTGCAGGTTCATCCACAAGGTGCGGCTGGCGTTGGTGACATCGGTGGCGTGCACGCGGCCCTCCGTCAGGCGCCAGAGCAGCCAGCTGTCCACCGTGCCCACGGCCAACTCGCCCGCCTCGGCCCGGGCGCGCCACTCGGGCCGCTCGTGCAGCCAATGCGCCACCTTGGTGGCGCTGAAGTAAGGGTCCAGCGTGAGGCCGGTGCGGGCGCGCACCTCGGCCTCATGCCCGGCCTCGCGCAGGGATTGGCAGGCGGCGGCGGTGCGGCGGTCCTGCCAGACGATGGCGCGGGCCAGTGGCCGGCCGCTGCCCCGTTCCCACAACACCACGGTCTCGCGCTGATTGGTCAGGCCGATGGCCGCCACCCGCGCCGGGTCGATGCCCTCCAGCACCTCACGCGCCGTGGCCAGTTGGGTGCTCCAAATCTCGTCGGGGTCGTGCTCCACCCAGCCCGGCTGCGGAAAGTGCTGGGCGAAGGGCCGCTGCGCCACGCGCTGCAGCCGACCCTGGGCGTCGAACAACAGGGCGCGGCTGCTGGTGGTGCCTTGGTCCAAAGCCAGCACGAAGGTCTCATCGGGCATGCACTGCTCCTTGAAAATGGGGCATGACATCGACCATTGTTGACGTGCTGGTCGTGGGGGGTGGCATCAACGGGGCAGGCATTGCCCGCGATTTGGCGGGCCGCGGCCTGTCGGTGACCCTGGCCGAGCGCGACGACCTTGCGGCGCACACCAGCAGCGCCAGCAGCAAGCTCATCCATGGTGGCCTTCGCTACCTGGAGCAGGGCCACCTGGGCCTGGTGCGCAAGAGCTTGCTGGAGCGTGAGCGCCTGCTGGCGCGCAACCCGCACCTGATGCAACCGCTGCGCCTGGTGCTGCCACACGACGCCGCCCAACGCCCCCGCTGGCAGTTGCGTGCGGGGTTGTTCCTCTACGACCACCTCGCGCCGCGGCGGGTCAGTGCGGCATCGAGCGCCATGACCCTGGGTGGCACTGCAGAGGGCGAGGCCCTGCAGGCGCACCTCACCCATGCCTTCGTCTACAGCGACGGTTGGGTGGACGATGCCCGCCTGGTTGTGGCCTGCGCGCTGGACGCGCGGAACCATGGCGCGCGCATCCTCACCCGCCACGCCTGCGAGCGGGCGCATCGCGAGGGCAATCATTGGCTGGCAACGCTGCGCGAGCCCGATGGCCGGGCGCATGCGGTGCAGGCCCGCGCCCTGGTGAATGCCACCGGCCCCTGGGCCCAGCGCTTTCTTGGCGACGCCCTGCGGCAGCCGGATTCGCCTCGTCTGCGTCTGGTCCAGGGCACGCACGTGGTCGTCCGCCGGCGTTGGACGCACGGCGCAGGCTACTTGTTCCAGAACCCCGATGGTCGCGTGCTGTTCGCGCTACCCTTCCACGACGACTTCACTTTGCTGGGCACCACCGACGTTGAAGTGGCCAGTCCCGACGCTCACGCCACCGACGCCGAAGTCGACTACCTGTGTGAACACGCCAGCCGCTGGCTGCGGGAGCCGGTCCGGGCGAGCGACGTGCTGCATCGCTGGGCAGGCATCCGCCCCTTGTTGGACGACGCCCAGGGCGATGCGAAGGCCATCACACGGGACTACCGGCTGGATCTGTCGCTGGCCCCGGGCCAAGCACCGCGCCTGGACGTCTGGGGGGGCAAGCTCACCACCTTCCGCCTGCTGGCCGAACAGGCTGCCGACCGGCTGGCACCCCTGCTGGGTGCCAGCCGCGGCGCTTGGACCGCCGAAGCCCCACTGCCGGGGGGCGACTGCGGACCGCTGGATGCCTATGTGGCCGCGCTGCGTCGCGATCACCCCGAACGCGATCCCGCGCTTGTGCAGCGTTGGGCGCGGGCCTACGGCAGCCTCGCTCGCCACCTGCTGCGAGCAGCCAGCGGCGCCGAGATCGTCCCTGGCGTTTGGGAGGTGGAACTGCAGCACGTGCGAAAGCACGAATGGGCGCGCACCCCGGAAGACTTTCTGTGGCGTCGCAGCAAGCTCGGGCTGCGTTTGGATGGAGACGCACAAGTCCAACTGGCCCGCTGGTGGAGCACCACGGCGGTGCCATGAAGCCACACATTCGCCAGACTTCGCAGCCAACAAAGACTTTTCGGTGGGCGCCCTCCCAGCCTTTGTTAGGCTCGCCCGATGGCGCTGCACCCTTCCCCTGACACGAAGCTTGGTCCGGCCCAGCGGCTCACCCGTCGCACGGTGTTGGGCGTCGGGGCCGCTGCTGGCCTGGGCTGGGTCGGTGGCTGCCAAGCGCCCGCAGCGCCGCTGCGCGTGGGTGCCATCGCCTTTGTGGGCTACCAGTTCATCCACCTGGCTCAGCAGCTGGGCTTGCTGGCGGACAGCGGCGTGCGGCTGCTGGACATGCGCTCCAACACCGACTGCCTGCGCGCGCTCGCCACGGGGCGGCTGGAGGCTGCAGGGCTCACCCTGGACGAAGTGATCACGGGCCTGCACGATGGCATCCCCCTGAAGGTGGTGATGGTGCTCGACGTCTCGGCCGGCGCCGACGCTGTGATGGCGCACGCCGCTTTGCGCAGACCGGCCGATGCGCGCGGCAAGCGCGTCAGCGTGGAGCAAAGCGCGGGCGGCGCCATGATGCTGGCCGCCTTCCTGGAGGCCGCGGGTTTGCAGCCGCAAGACATCGTGCAAGTGCCCACGCCCCTGTCGGAGTCGACCGAGGCGTTGCGCAGCGGCCAGGTGGACGTGGCCGTCACCGCCGAGCCCTGGGCCACCCAAATGCAAAAGGCGGGTGCGGTGCGCCTGTTCGACAGCAAATCCATCCCCGGTCGCATCGTGGACGTGCTGGTGGTGCGCGCCGACACCCTCAGCACCCACGCGCGCGGCATTCAGCGCCTGGTGAAGGCCCAATTCGAGGCCCTGGCTCGCTTTCAGGCCGACCCGCAAGCGCACGCACAGGCGGTGAGCCAGCGGCTGCAAATCGCCCCGGGCGACGTGGCGGCCGCCCTGCGCGGGCTGGACTTGCCCGACCGCGAGGCCAACCTTCGCTTGCTGGCCCCGGACGGCGCCTTGCAGGCCGGCATTCCGCAGTTGCAGGACTTGCTTTTGCGCCAAGGCCTGCTGGGCTCGCGCGTGAACACGCGCGACCTGATCGAAGCCCGCTTCGTGCAAGCGTTGGCCTGACCCTCTCCCACCCCTCATGCCGCTGAGCCTGCGCCTCACCCTGCCCCTCGGCCTGCTGGCCGTGCTGCTGGTCACCATCGCCATCTCGTTCGCCGCCGACCGGTACGACCACCGCACCCTGGCCGCCGAACAGGCCGAGGCCGACCTGACCGCCCTGGCCGAGCACTTGGCCCGCACGGCCACCTGGGAGTTGAGCGAACACCCGCAACGGGTGGGGGCCGAGGTGTCGATGGCCGCCACCGACCTGCGGGCCGAGCGGGTGCTCGTGTTGGATGGCCGCGGTACGGTGCTGGCCAGCAACCACTTGGCGATGGAAGGTCGCCCCGCGGCCGAGGTGGTGCCCGGCTTCGACCCCACGCGCTTTGCGCAGGCCGCTCGAACCCGCCAGCCCGTGCGCTGGGACGGCCCCGGGCACCGCAAGAACGTGGCCCTGTCGTTCCAGCAAGCGCTGCAAAAGTCAGACGCTCGCTTGCGTAACCTGGAGCAGGGCGTGGTGTGGGCCACCTTCGACTACAGCGCCGAGTGGGAAGACAGCAGTCGCCATGCGGCCATCGACCTGCTGCCCATCGGCGCCAGTGCTCTGTTGGTGAGCCTCTTGCTGGGTCTGGTGCTGCGTCACCAAGTCACGCGCCCGCTGGCCCTGATCGGCAGCGCCAGCCAAGAGTTGGCCGAGGCGGGGCGCCTGAGCCACCAGGTGCCCGAGGTCGGCCCTGCAGAAATCCGCCAGCTGGCCCGGCGCTTCAACACCATGGCGCAGGACATCGCCCGCGCCCAGGCGGACAGCGAGTCGCAGCGCGCGCGGGTGCATGCCCTGGTCGACTCGGCGATGGACGCCATCATCACCATCGACGCCGACCAGCGCATCCTCAGCGCCAATCGCGCGGCCGCCCACATGTTCGGCGTGCCGATGCACGAACTGGTGGGTCGCCCCCTCGACCGCCTCTTGCCCGAGCGCTTTCGCGCGGCCCACGCGGGCATGGTGCGGCGCTTTGGCCAAAGCGGGGTCACCAACCGCATGATGGCCGCCCAAACGGTGGTGCGTGGGCTGCGGGCCAATGGCGAAGAGTTCCCCGGCGAGGGCACCATTTCCCACAGCCGGGTGGATGGACAAGACTTCTACACCGTCATCCTGCGCGACGTGACGGAGCGTCAGCGCAGCGAGGAAGCCATCCGCGCCCTGAACGCCTCGCTCGAGAACACGGTCGCCGAGCGCACGGCTTCGCTGCAGGCTACGGCCGAAGCTTTGTCGCGCGAGCGCGATCGACTGACCGACTTGACCGAGGAGGTGTCGCTGATCCTGGACAGCGCCACCGTCGGGATCCTGCTGCTCAAAGACCGGCGGGTGGTGCGCGCCAACGCCAAGGCCGAAGAGCTCTTCGGCTATGCGCCTAGCCAGGCCATCGGGCGGACCACCCGGGAGTGGTACGACAGCCAAGAAAGCTACGAGCAGGTGGGGCGTGAGATGCACGTCGATTTGGCTGCCGGTCGCATGCACCTGCGCGAGATGCAAATGCAGCGTCAGAACGGGCAGCGCTTCTGGGCCCGCATCTCGGCGCGCCACCTCGCCCGTCGCGGCCAAACCTTGGTGGTGGCCATCGTCGAAGACTTGAGCGCCGAACACGCCGCCGACGAGGCGCTGGCCGAAGCCAAGGCGCAGGCCGACGCGGCCAACGCGGCCAAGAGCCGCTTCCTGGCCAACATGAGCCACGAAATCCGCACGCCGATGAACGCCATCATCGGCATGACGCACTTGGCGCTGCGCACCTCGCTGACCGAGCAACAGCGCGACTACCTGCACAAGATCCAGCTGTCGTCCCAGCACCTGCTGGGCGTCATCAACGACATCCTGGACTTCTCCAAGGTCGAGGCCAACAAGCTCAGTCTGGAGCACATTGAATTCCAACTGCTGCCGGTGTTGGACAACGTGTTCACCCTGATGGGCAACAAGGCCGTGGAAAAGGGCCTGGAGCTGGTGCTGGACTGCGACCCCAGCGTGCCCAATTTCCTGGTGGGCGACCCGCTGCGCCTCGGGCAGGTGCTGGTCAACTTGGGCAACAACGCGGTGAAGTTCACCGAGCGTGGGGACGTCGTGGTCCGCGTTTCGCTCATGGCGCCCTTGGGCGAGCGGGTGGCACTGCGCTTCGAAGTGCGCGACACCGGCGTGGGCCTGAGCGAAACGCAACGAGCGCAGTTGTTCCAAAGCTTCCACCAGGCCGATGCCTCCACCAGCCGCCACTACGGCGGCACCGGCCTGGGCCTGGCCATCTCGCAGCGCCTGGTGCACCTGATGGGGGGCGAGATCGGGGTGGACAGCACGCCGGGCCAAGGGTCGACCTTCTGGTTCACCGCGGTGTTCGACCTCGGCGCCACCCAGGCCCTGCCGGGTGACCCCTTGGTGCTCAAGGGGCGTCGGGTGCTGGCCGTGGACGACAACGAGGCCGCCCGCCAGGTGATGCAGCGCCTGCTGCACAGCCTGGGCCTGGAGGCCGACGTGGCGGCTGACGGCGACCAAGCCGTGCAGGCCGTGCAAGCTGCACAAGCGCAAGGTCGCCCCTACGAAGTGGTGCTGCTGGACTGGAGCATGCCGCGCATGGATGGCTTGGAGGCCGGCCGCCAGATCCGGGCGCTCGACCCCTCCGCAGCCCCCAGGCTGATGCTGATCACGGGCCGGGGCCGCGACGAGGTGCTGCGCGAGGCCCTGGAAAACGGCTTTTCCACCGTGATGGTGAAGCCGGTCAATGCCTCAGCCCTGCTGGACAACCTGCTGCTCAGCCTAAGCCCCAGCTCGGCACCGGCGCCTCAACACCTGAGCCCAGAGCCAGCCGCGGCCGCGCCCGTGCACGGTCGGGCCTTGGTGGTGGAGGACAACGCCATCAACCAGCAAATCGCCCGAGAAATGCTGCAAGACCTGGGGCTGACGGTCGAAATCGCGCAGCATGGTCAGGAGGCGCTCGACCGCTTGGCGCAGGAGCCGGCCTTCGACCTGATCTTCATGGACGTGCACATGCCGGTGATGGACGGATTCACCGCCACCCGTGCCTTGCGCCGGGACCCTCGCTGGGCCCAGGTGCCCGTGATCGCCATGACGGCCAACGTGCTGGCCGAAGACCGCGAACGTTGCACGGCGTCGGGGATGAACGACTTCGTCCCCAAGCCCGTGGACGTCAACGCCTTGGCGGCGGCCGTGCGCCGCTGGCTGCCCAGCCTGCCCACGGGCACGGCGCCGCCGATCGGGCCGGTGCCCGTGGCCAACGACCCGCGCTTGGCACCGCTGCAACGCATCCAAGGCCTGGACGTGCGAGCGGGCCTGCGGCGCTGCGGGCACAAGCCCGAGCTGTACCTGGAGCTGCTCGGCCGCTTCGTGGCCGCTCAACCCGCCACCCTGGCAGAGCTGCAGCAGCTGGGTGCCTCGCTGCGCGGGGGCGCTGGGCCCTCGCCCGACGTCGAACCCTTGCGGCTGAAGGTGCACAGCCTCAAAGGCGTGGCCGGCAACCTGGGGGCCACACTGCTGCACACGCAGTGCGAGGCCATGGAGCGGCGCTTGCGCGACGACCCCCGTTCGGCCGGCAACGCGATTGGTGTCATCGAATCCACCACCCTGGCGCTGGGCGACGCGCTGCGCGAGGCGCTCGGCGTCGCCCCCAGCATGGGAGGGGATCGCCTCGACCCGACCCTGCTCCGTGGCGCCCTGAGCACCTTGGCCGATTTTCTGCGCGACGGCGACCCCGATGCCCTGACTTGGTGTGAGCAGCACCCAGCCGAGGTTCAACAAGCACTGGGGTTGCAAGCAGGCATGTTCCAGGCCAGGGTGCGTCAGTTCGAATTCGCCGATGCCCTGGCCCTGCTGACCCCGCACTTGAAACCCGACACCCCATGACCCCCACTCTGCACGAACGTCCCTGCGTGCTGGTTGTCGACGACGTGGCCGAGAACCTCTCCTTGATGGTGGGGCTGCTCAAGCCGCTGTACCGCGTGAAGGTGGCCAACAGCGGCGCGCGAGCGCTGGAACTGGCCCAGGCCGACCCGCCACCCGACCTCGTGCTGCTCGACGTGATGATGCCGGGCATGGACGGCTACGAGGTGTGCCGTCGCCTCAAGGGCGATGCGGCCACGGCCGACATCCCGGTCATCTTCCTCACCGCCAAGTCCGAGGTGGAGGACGAGACACTGGGCCTGTCGCTCGGG
This sequence comes from Inhella sp., assembly GCF_027532025.1. Classification (GTDB taxonomy): domain Bacteria; phylum Pseudomonadota; class Gammaproteobacteria; order Burkholderiales; family Burkholderiaceae_C; genus Inhella. The sequence continues at coordinate 21,383 of NZ_JAPZSY010000096.1, forward strand.
GCGGTGGACTACATCACCAAGCCCATCAGCCCGCCCATCGTCGAGGCCCGCGTCAAGACGCAGCTTCAGCTCAAAGCCGCCGCCGACTTCTTGCGCAACCGCAGCGACTACCTGGCCGCCGAGGTGGCCCGCCGCACGCGCGAGAACGAAGCGCTGCAGGATGTGGTGGTGCTGGCCATGGCTTCGCTGGGCGAAACCCGGGATAACGAAACCGGCAACCACCTGCGCCGCACCCAGCACTACGTGCGCTGCCTGGCCGAGCGCCTGAAAAACCACCCACGCTTTGCCGACACCCTGACGCCCGACGCCATCCGGCTGCTGTTCAAGTCGGCGCCCATGCACGACATCGGCAAGGTTGGCATCCCCGACGCCATCCTGCTCAAGCCGGGGCGCCTGACGCCGGAAGAGTTCGAGGTCATGAAGACCCACACCACCCTGGGTTACGAGGCCATCCACCGCGCCGAGCTGAGCCTGGGCGAGGAACTGCCCTTCCTGCGTTTTGCCAAGGAAATCGCGCTGTCCCACCAAGAAAAATGGGACGGCAGCGGCTACCCCCAAGGCTTGGCGGGCGAATCCATCCCGGTGAGCGCTCGCCTGATGGCCGTGGCCGATGTGTACGACGCCTTGATCAGCGAGCGGGTCTACAAAAAGGCCTTCACGCACGAGCGAGCCCGGCAACTCATCGTCGCCGGGCGGGGCCAGCATTTCGATCCGGACTTGGTGGATGCCTTCCTCACCGAGGAAGCGCAATTCCAAGCTGTCGCGCGGCGCTTTGCCGACCCGCCGCCGAACGACGGCGCCTAGAAGGCTGCGCGGCAGAAACCCAGGCTGTCGCGCAGACGCCGAGGGGCCTCAGCGCACCAAGGGCCGCACGGTGGTGAACCCGCCGTCCACCGGCAGCACCTGACCGGTCAAGCGAGCCCCTGCTGGGCCCAGCAAGAAGGCCATCACCGCCGCCACCTCGTCGGCCGACTGCACACCACCCAGAGGGGGTACTGTTTGGCGGCGGCCTCGCGCTGCGCGGGCAGCGACAGCATCTTGGCTGTCATCGGGGTTTCGGTCAGGCCAGGGGCCACGGCGTTGACGCGCACCCCCTGCGGAGCGTAAGTCGCGGCAGCGCTGCGCACCAGGGCCTCCACCCCGCCCTTGGCCGCCGCGATGGCCTCGTGGCTGGCCACGCCGGTGCGCGCCACCACCGAGCTGACCAAGACCGCCGCCCCGGGGGCACCGGCCAGCGCGTTCAGCCAGGCTTGCAGCATGAACACGGCGCTGTCGAGGTTGACCCGCATGAGCTCACGGTAGGCCTCGGCCCGCGTGCGATGCAGGGGGGCGATGAGCGTGCTGCCCACGCAGTGCGCCAAGCCCCCAGGCGGGCCGCCCAAGGCCGCCTGCGCACCGGCCAGCACGGCGCTCGCGCCTTCGGGCGTGGTGACGTCGGCCACGACGCGCGCCACGGCCGGCACGTCGCGCAAGCGGTCGGCATCGCGTCCCACGGCCACGACCCCCATGCCCGACTGGGTGAGCTGTGCGGCCAGGGCGCGGCCGATGCCGCCACTGGCACCGGTGATGACGACGGTGGTTGGGCTCATGCGGGGTCTCCTGGGCGCTTGACGGGGCAGTGGGCCGGCTGGCGCCACCCGGGCCGCAGGCGCAAGAACGCGGTGTAAGCCCATTCCAAGGCTGACAACACCCCGGGCCAGCGCGCCACCTGGGCCAAACGACGCCAGCCCGGCAGCCGTGCCCACAGGGCCACGAAGGCCGCGGCGCCCTGCTCCCATCGCCCATCGGGGTGGCGCACGTGAAAACGCTGCAACAAGAGCGCGCGCTGGGGCGCCCCCGCTGGCAGGGAGTCGCCCGGGCCGTCGCCGCTCACGTCGACGAAGCGGATGGGCGCCCCCGAGCGCTGCGCCAAGCGCTGCTGGTGGCCGATCTCGCGGCGGCAGACGGGGCAGCCGCCGTCGTAGAAGACCTCCAGCGCAGGCGGCGCCGAGCCGGGCGCCAAGCTCACGGCCGCTTGACCCAAGCGTTGCACCAACCCGGACCGGCCACGCGCTTGCCCGCGAACAAGGGGCACAGCGCGGCCGGTTCACTGGGCTTGCCCTGGTACAGCGCGCAGTTGCTGCACAACTGGCCAGCGGCGTACTTGGGCCACTTCTTGGCGTCGACCTTCTTGGCGTCGGCCACGTAGCCCTGGGCCTTGGCGGCGGGGTCTTGCTCGCTGAGCATGGGGGCCGACTGGGCCAGGGCGGTGCCGGCCGAACCCGACAGGGCCAAGGTGATCAGGAATTCGCGACGGGGAGTGGGGTTCATGGGGTCCTCAGCGGGGCGCGTTCGGTTCGAGCCCCGGCCGCGCGCCCGGAAGGCGGCAGGGGCTCCAGGGCTTGACTCACGATGCGCTCGGCCACGGCCTCGCCCGAGCGCCAGGCGGCGTCCACACCGTGACCCGCCAAGAAATCGCCGCATTGGCCCAGCCGGGCGTGGGCATCCCAGCGTGCGCCGCCCCAGCGCTCGGCCGGCGGCAGCACCGGCTGCGCGTAACGCCAGCGGTGCACCAGGCTGTGCTGCCAAACCACGGGATGGCCCAGCACGCGCGCCACGGCAGCCTGCAGGGCCTCGGCCACGGCCTCAGGGGGCGACTCGAGCTGCTCCCGGCTCCAGCCCGGCCGGGCGTGCGCCACCCAGGCGTCCAGACCCTGGGCCGAAGGGCCATCCAGCCGGTGCGTTTGGCGCACCACGAGTTCCAAGGGCCCGTCGGCCGGGGCCCACCAATCGCCGTCGCCCCAAGCGGCCTGGGCCTGGCTCACGCCCATCCAAGTCCAGCAGGGCTGCATCGGCACCAGCGCGGCGGCCCGCGCCCAGTCCAGCCGGTGCGGGGCCAGCAAGGGTGCGGCCTGGGCGGGCGGCAGCGCCAGCACCACGGCGCTGAACGGGCCCAGCGAAGTGCCGTTGGTGTCCAGCCACCACGCGGCCCCGTCGCGACGCAAGGCCTGCACCGTCGTTTGCCACTGCGTGGCCGCGCCCTCCAGCAAGGCGTGGCACAGGCTCGGCTGGGAGGCGGTGCCGCGCCACCGGGCGGGTGGGGGCGCAGTGGCTGGACCCTCGTTCGGCCCCGGCTGGGGCTGCCACAGCGTGGCACGGCCCAGCGCCGCTTGCGTGTGCAGCCACGCCTGCAAGCGGGCATCCTGGGCTTCAAAACCGGGGCAGCCGTGGTCCCAAGCCACGGCACGCTCTTCGCCCTGGGCGTCCACGAAGCGGGCGCGTCGCGTGGCCAAGCGCCCACCTGGGCCGCGGGCTTTGTCCACGACCCACACCGCCATGCCGGCCTCGCGCAGCCGCGCCCCGCAACGCGCGCCGGCCATGCCGGCACCCACGATGGCAACGCGGGCCTCTGAGCTCAGCTCGGTTTTCATGGGCTGCAGGCTAGGGGCATCGCGGATTTGACGCAGGCTTGACCTCAAAATCCGAGCATTCCATGGCCATGTTCGGCGTCAAAACCATGTCAACGACCCCCTCTCTGCCTCGATTCCGCAGCGGTGCCGTGGCCCGCATGTTGCGCATGCCCGTGGCCACGCTGCGCGTGTGGGAGCGCCGCTACGCGGTGTGCAGCCCCGTGCTGACCCCGAGCGGTCAGCGCCTGTATTCGGCGGCCGACGTGCAACGGCTGGCCTTGATCCAGCAGCTGGTGGCGCACGGCCACGCCATCGGCACGCTGGCCGCCTTGAGCACCGAGGCCCTGCACGAGGTGGCGAGCACCCACGCCATCACGGTGGCGCGCCCGCGCCCGCTCGACGGCGCGTCAAGCCCGAGCTGGCGCGTCCACACCGCCGACGCGGCGCTGCGCGAGCGGCTGACGCGCCTGCTCGGCCCCGACCTGATGTGGGTGGCGGCCAACGAGCCCGCCGACGTGGTGCTGCAGCGCCTGGGCCGCTTGCTGCCCGATGACCGCCCGACCCCCCCGCCGAACGCGGCGCGCTGGGGCGTTCTGGTGCGACTGACCGCCGCGCCCGCCCGAGCAGCCCTGGAAGCCGCAGGGGCCGAGGTGCTGCGCGAACCCGCCGACGACGACGCGCTGGCCGCCTGGTGGCAGCGCCTCTGCACCCCACACCCCAGCCCCGAATCCGTCGCCGAGCCAGCCCAGCCCACGCCCCGCCCACCGCGCTGGGACGAAGCGACCTTGCACGCCTGGGCTGGGTTGTCGACCACCATCGCCTGCGAATGCCCCCGGCATTTGGCCGAGTTGCTGCTGCAGTTGGGTCAATTCGAGGCCTACAGCGCCGACTGCGCCAGCCGCGGCCCCGACGACGAAGCGCTGCACCGGCACCTGCAGCACGTGAGCGGCCAGGCCCGGGTGCTGCTGGAGGACGCCCTGTCGCGCGTGGCGCAGGCGGAGGGCCTGGTGCCACCGAGCTGAGCCCTGGCGAACGCAGCCCGAGCGCCCGCGCCCCGGCTCAACCCACGTTCAGCGGCGTGACACCCGGCAGCTCGCAAGCCACCACGGCGTTGCGCAGGGCGGCGATGGCCTCGTAGCGCGTGAAGCTGCGCCGCCAAGCCAACACCACGCGGCGGGTGGGCACGGGCTCGGTGAAATCCAAGAAGCGCAAATGCGCCTGTGGCTCGGCCGGCACGCTCAAGGCCGGCAGCACGGTGATGCCCATGCCCGAGGCCACCATGTGCTTGATGGTTTCCAGCGACGAGCCCTCGAAGCTTTTCTGGATGCCCTCGGCCCCGCTGGCGAAGCGGGCCGACTCGGGGCAAACCTCGAGCACGTGGTCGCGAAAGCAGTGCCCATTGCCCAGCAACAACATGGTTTCTTGCTTCAAGGCCTCGGCGCTGAGTTGGTCCTTCGAGGCCAAGCGGTGACCGGCCGGCACGGCGATGCGAAACGGCTCGTCGTACAGCGGGGCCACGGCCAAGCCGGTGTCAGGAAAAGGCTCGGCCAAGATGGCGCAATCGAGCTCGCCGGTGCGCAGCATCTCGAGCAGCTTGCTGGTGAAGTTCTCCTGCAACAGCAGGGGCATCTGCGGCGTGCGTTCGATGACCTGCCGCACCAACCGGGGCAGCAGGTAAGGGCCGATGGTGTAGATCACCCCCAGGCGCAGCGGCCCCGCCAGCGGGTCGCGCCCGCGCTTGGCGATGTCTTTGATGGCATTGGCCTGCTCCAGCACCACCTGGGCCTGGCGCACGATGTCCTGGCCCAGCGCGGTCACGCTCACCTCGTTGCCACCGCGCTCGAACAATTTCACGTCGAGCTCTTCCTCCAGCTTCTTGATGGCCACGCTCAGGGTGGGTTGCGACACATGGCAGGCCTCGGCCGCCCGACCGAAGTGCAGCTCGCGGGCCACGGCCACCAGATAGCGCAGTTCGGTGAGGGTCATGGGAGGTTGGCGGTGCCGAGTGGGGCCCAAAGCCTACACTCCGCCGCCTTCCCGCGCCCGACCCGCCCCGACCAAGGGGCCACCCGCCAGGAGACGCCCATGCCCGAGCGCAAACCCGTCACCCTGCACCGCCTGCAGGACATGCACAAGTCCGGCGAGAAGATCGCCATGCTCACCTGCTACGACGCCGCCTTCGCCAGCGTGCTGGACGAGGCCGGGGTCGACATCCTCTTGGTGGGCGATTCCCTGGGCACCGTGCTGCAGGCCGAGGCCACCACCACCCCGGTGCGCCTGGACGCCATGGAGTACCACACGCGCTGCGTGGCCCGCGGCAACCAAACCGCCTGGCTGCTGGGCGACCTGCCCTTCGGCAGCTACCACGCCAGCCCCGAGCAGGCTTGGCACAGCAGCCTGGCCTTGATGCAAGCCGGCGCCCACATGGTCAAGCTGGAGTGCGGCGCCTGGACCGCACCCACGGTGCGCTTCCTCACCGAGCGCGGCGTGCCCGTGTGCGCGCACCTGGGCTTCACGCCGCAAACCGTGTCCGCCCTGGGCGGCTACAAGGTGCAAGGCCGCGGCGAGGCCGCCGCCCAGGTCAAGGCCCAGGCGCAAGCCATGGTCGAGGCCGGCGCGCAGATGCTGCTGTTCGAGATGATCCCCGCCGACCTGGGCCGCGAGATCACCGCCTGGAGCCCCGTGCCCGTCATCGGCATCGGCGCCGGCGTGGGCTGCAGCGGCCAGGTGCTGGTGCTGCACGACATGCTGGACATCACCCCGGGCCGCCGCCCGCGCTTCGTCAAGAACTTCATGCAAGGCGCCAGCAGCGTGCAAGACGCCGTGCGCCGCTACGTGGCCGAGGTCAAAGCCGGCACTTTCCCCGACGAATCCCTGCACGCGTTCTGATGAAGTTGATCCACACCATCGCCGAGCTGCGCCAAGCCGTCGGCGCCGGCCGCGCCGCCTTCGTGCCCACCATGGGCAACCTGCACGCCGGGCACCTGGCGCTCGTGGCCCAGGCCCGCGCCGTGGCGCCCGATCGAAGCACGGCTCCGGTGGTGGTCAGCCTCTTCGTCAACCGCCTGCAGTTCCTGCCGCACGAAGACTTCGACCGCTACCCGCGCACCCTGGACGCCGACTGCGCGCAACTCGCCGCCCAAGGCCATTGCGACGTGGTGTTTGCCCCAGCCGAAGACGAGCTCTACCCGGAGCCCCAGGGCTACAAGGTGGTGCCGCCGCCCGAGCTGGCCGACATCCTCGAGGGCCAGTTCCGGCCCGGCTTCTTCACGGGCGTGTGCACCGTGGTGCACAAGCTGTTCAACCTCGTGCAGCCGGCGCACGCCGTGTTCGGCAAGAAGGACTACCAGCAGCTGATGGTCATCCGCCGCATGGTGGCGCAGATGGGCCTGCCCATCGCCATCCACGGCGGCGAAACCCTGCGCAGCTCCGACGGCTTGGCGCTGAGCAGCCGCAACCAGTACCTGAGCGCCGAACAAAAAATCCAAGCCCTGCAGCTCAGTGCCGCGCTGCGCGGCCTGATCCATGAATGGCAGGCCGGCCTGCGCGACCGCGAGCGCATGGAGGGTGAAGCCATGGACCGCCTCGCCGCCCAAGGCTGGCAACCCGACTACCTGACCCTGCGCCGCCAGCACGACCTGGGCCCGGCGCGCGACGGCGAGCCCCTGGTGGCGCTGGGCGCGGCCAAGCTGGGCAGCACGCGCTTGATCGACAACCTGGAGGCGTGAGCCGGGGGGTGGGCGGGCATCGCTCATGCCTGCCCTGGCCCCCCGCGCACCGCGCTCGGCATTGGAAAACCTCGCTGCAGCCTGAGGCGGCGTCGCTGCCCATCGCTTGACGGCGAGTCCAACAGCGGTAACACTGTTACCCATGAACACCGCCGAATCGGGCTTCGACTACCAAGCCACGCGCGCCGAGGGCGACGCCGTGGCGCGACGCGGGCTGCTGGATCTCGCGGCCCGCCTCATCGCCGAAGAAGGGCCTCAGGCGCTGACGCTGCGCACGCTCGCCCAGCGCGCCAACTGCTCCACCAAGGTCGTCTACACCCTGTTCGGTGGCAAGAACGGCCTGAGCGAAGGCCTCAAGGTGGAAGGCTTTGCGCTGCTGCGCTTTGCCGTGGAGCGCGAGCGGCGCCGCCACCGCGACCCCGTGCGGGCGCTGCTGCCGGTCATGATGACCTACCGCAGCTTCGCGCTGGCGCACCGGGCCCTGTTCGGCGTGATGTTCCTCAACGCCCTGCCCGAACACGTGGCCACCGACTTCTCGCGCCAGCAGGCGCGGGCCGCGTTGGGCGCGGTGGAGGCCGCCGTCGCCGAGGCTCTGGTTGCACAGGGCCTGGGTTCGGCCGATGCCTTCGACGCCGCCGTGCGCCTGTGGGCCGCCGTGCATGGGCCGGTGACGCTCGAAGTCGAAGGCATCCCCCCGTTCAACGGCCAAGGCGAGCGGCTGGCCCGCCTGGCCGTCTCCGATGTGTTGGCCAGCCTGCAACTGCCCCCTGCCCCCAACCCCAAGGAGTGACCATGAAGACCCACGTTCCCCCCCTGGCGGCCCTGGCCGTCGCCAGCCTGTCCCTGATGCTGAACACCGCCGCCGCCCAAAGCCGCGACGCGCCAGCGCCCGCGCTGCGCCTGGACGTGGCCTCGCTGCGCAACAGCCAGGGCACCCTCAGCTGCCGCCTGTTCACCGACGCCAAGGCCTTCCCCGACGGCGAGGGCGTTCGCACCGTTCGCGTGCCGATCGCCGGCGCGCAAACCAGCTGCGTCTTCGACGACCTGCCCCCTGGCACCTACGCGGTGGCCGTCGTGCACGACGAGAACGGCAACGGCCGGCTCGACAAGAACTTTCTCGGCATCCCGAACGAGGGCTACGGCGTCTCGAACAACCGCACCTACGCCGCGTCGAGCCCGAAATGGGACGAATCGCGCTTCAGCGTGAAGGCGGGCGAGCCCCTTGCCTTGCGCGTGGCCCTGCGCTACTGACGACCCTCCGCCCCAAGCTCGAGCGGTGGCCATCCAGCCCCCTTTTTTTGCCTGACGAGAAACAACGTTTCTTGTGGCAACTGCGTTTTTTGACCCAGAGGAAGTCCCGATGAGCTCCGTTGAAACGACCCTGATCACCGGCGGCGGCGCCGGCATCGGCCTGGAAATGGCCCGCTTGCTGGCGGCGCGCGGCCATCGCCTGGTGCTGGCCAGCCGCGACGGCCACCGCCTGCGCGCGGTGGCCGAACAACTGCGCGGCAGGCACGGCGTCGAGGTGCACGTGCACGCGATCGACCTGTCGGCACCCGGCGCGGCCCAGCGCCTGTTCGACGCCACCGAAGGCGCCGGGCTGCGCATCGACGCCCTGGTCAACAACGCCGGCTTTGGCGTCGTCGACGAGCACGTCGCCATCGACCCGGACGTCATGCACCGCATGCTGCAGCTCGATGTCGTGGCCGTGGCCGAGCTCTGCCTGCACTTTGGTCGGGCGATGAAGCGGCGCGGCGCGGGGCGCATCCTCAACGTTGCCTCCACGGCCGCCTTCCAGCCCACGCCCTACTTCGCGGCCTATGGCGCGGCCAAGGCCTTCGTGCTGAATTTCTCCGAGGCCCTGGCCAAGGAGATGGAAGACCACGGCGTGCGCGTCAGCTGCCTGGCGCCCGGCCCCACCGACACCGCGTTTTTCGACAGCGTCGACCCCCAGCGCATCGCGGGCGACCACCACTTCGGCAAGGCCGCCCGCGCCCAGGCCACGGACGTGGCCGCCGCCGGTGTGGACCTGCTGCTGGGCCAGGGCCTGCTGCGCGTGGTGGGCTGGACGAACCGCCTCATGGTGCTGAGCAACCGCTTCGTGCCGCGGTCCCTGGTGGCCACCGTGTCCAAGCGCCTGTTGCGGCCCTTGGACCTGCGCGCAGGCAAGGCATGATCGTCTTCATCACAGGCACTTCGCGCGGCCTGGGCTTGCACCTGAAGCAAGCGTTGGCGCGACAAGGACACACGGTGCTGGGCTGCAGCCGCACACCCGCTGCGGGATCGGGCGACTTGGCGCTGGACGTCACCGACGCCGAAGCCTGCACCTCGGCGCTGCAAGGCCTGCGGTCGCAACATGGGCGGCTCGATGCCGTCATCAACAACGCTGGTCACCACCTCGTCGGTGCCGCGTTGGAAACCACCCCTGCCGAGTTGCGATCGCAGATGGAACTGAACTTCTTCGGCAGCGTGAACGTGATGCGCGCCGCTGCGTCGCTGATGGTGGCGCAAGGCTCGGGCCGGATCGTCAACCTCAGCAGCATTGGCGGCGTGCTGGCCACCCCGTTTGCCGGGGCTTACAACGCCAGCAAGTTTGCCCTCGAAGGCTATGCAGCCGCGCTGCGCGGCGAGTGCGCGCCCTTCGGCGTTCACGTCTGCAATCTCATTCCCGCCTTCATTCACACCGGCACGCACGAGCAGTCTCTGGTGGGAACGCGGGGCGAGCATCCGCTGTTCTCGCCGCACCGGCATTCGGTCATGGCCCACATGCAAGCCGGTGGTGCCAGCGGCCTGCCCATGGACGCGGTGGCCCATGCGGTGGCGCGCCTTTTGGTCGCGCGCCGTCCTCGGTTCCACCACTCCGTGGACGGGCTTGCCACGCGACTGATGCTGCTGCGCACCGTCATGCCGGCGCGACTGTTCGAGGCCCTGGTGACCCGCGCCACCGCGCCGGGCTGGGGGCGGGCGGCGGCCCGCCTCGCCCAGGCCGATCCAGCCTGATGGCCCACGGCGCGCACTCGCCAGCCCAGTCACCCACCCCATTCGCCCCTTGCCCCCCAGGACCCAACATGCCCATCCCCCGCACCCTGCTGCGCACCGTGCACCTCACGGCCTCGCCCCTCATCGGCGCCTTCGTTTACTCGGGTGCGCTGCGCGAGAACGACACCTTCCTGGCCCTCGTGCAATGGGGCGCCTTCCCGCTCGTGGCGGGGGCGGGGCTCACCCTGTGGCTGGCGCCCCGTTGGGCCCGGCGTGCGCTCCGCCATCCCAACGCCTGAGTCGCCAGGACTCTGCGCCGCTCAGCCGCGGCGCATCAGACCGAAAGCGAACTGGCGGCCCAGGCCCTGCCGGAAAGCCAGATGGATCCAGACCATCGCCCATGGCTCCAGGTAACGCGCCGCCGACAAGGGCCCGGCGTCCACGGCGTCAAAGCCGATGAGGGTGGCCAGCGTCAGCACGCGTCGGCGGGCCTCGGCGTCGTCGCCGCACACGGGCATGAAGGGCGCGCCTTGCGGGTAGCGGGCGTCGGCCATGTTCTCCGCGCCGGTGGTGTTGAAGGCCTTCACCACCCGAGCGCCCGACGCCAGCCGAGCCAGTTCCTCGGCCGCCGACGTGCTCGTCCCCACCGTGAGGCCGGCCAGACCCGGCGCGAGCGGGTTGGTCGCGTCCACCAGCACGCGGCCCTGCCAGTCGGGGCGACTTTGGGCGATGGCCGCGGTGGCGGCATGGGGCACGGCCAGGATGACGAGATCGCTGGCGTCGATGGCCTCATCGACCGAGCCGACGCGCGCACGTTCGCCCAAGGCCGCCACAGCCTCGGCCACCTTGGCCGGCTGCGGCACCCCCAGCACGACCGATTCGCCGGCGCGCGTGAAGGCCCGCGCCAAAGCCATGCCGACGTTGCCGGCGCCAATGATGGACACACTCATGATGCACGCCTCCTTCAACGGCCCAGGGCCTCGATGACCAAGCGGGCCGTGGCCTCGCCCGAAAAGTTTTGCTGGCCCGTCACCAGGTTGCCGTCGCGCACGGCGAAGGGGCGCCACAGGCCGGCTTGCACGTAGTTGGCACCCAGGGCCTTCAGGCGGTCTTCGATGCGCCACGGCATCAGGTGTCGCCCCTGCGGCAGCACGCCGGCTTGCCATACCGCCTGGTCGGCGGCGTCCTCCTCGGCGTTGGCAAAGCCCGTCACCGTGCGGCCGTGGGCGATGTACTCGCCCGCACTGGTCTTGGCATAGGCCAAGATGGCGCTGCCATGGCACAGCGCAGCGGCCACCTTGCCGGCCTCGAAAAACGCCGCGAACTGGACGTGCAAGTCGGTGGCGGCCTCGAAGCTGAACATGGGCGACTGCCCACCGGCCACGACGATGGCATCAAAGGCCCCCACCTCGATCTCCGCCACCGGCCGGGTGCGCTGCAGCAGGGCCATCAATGCCGGCGTGTGGATGAAGCCCTGGCTGATGAGGTCCGAGCGGCTGTAGCCACTCGGGTCGTTGGGGTCGCTCATCGCGTCGGCTTGGCAGCCGCCGCCCTGCGGGCTGAACAGCTCGACCTGGTAGCCGTGCTCCGTGAACAGGTGGTAGGGGTGGGTCAACTCGCTCCACCAAAAGCCCACCGGCCAGCCGGTGGTGCTGGACACCGCCGGGTTGGCGATGACCAAGGCGATGCGCTTGGGGGCGCGGGCGTTGACGGGGTTGGGATCGTGCAGGCTCATGGTGACGAGGGCCGTGGTGACGGGTTGTGAAACGGTGCCCCAGTGTGTCCGTCTCGAGTGAAACGATAAATAGCATCCAATACGACTCTCTGTTGCCCGTTTAATCAACAATGGAACTGCACGCCCTGCACGCCTTCGTCAAAGTGGTTCAAACCGGCAGCTTCACGCGGGCCGCCGAGGCCTTGAGCACGCAAAAGGCGCACGTGTCCCGGGTGGTCAGCCAGTTGGAGCGAGAGCTGGGCGTGCGCCTGCTGGAGCGCACCACGCGGGCACTGTCGCTGACCGAAATCGGCCGCGAGTTTTTCGAGCAGGCCGTGGGCATCCTGGCGTCGGTGGACGAGGCCCAGCGCACCGTGCAGCGGGCCCAAGGCGAGCCCCGCGGCACCCTCAAGCTCACCTGCGGCGTCGAGTTCGGCATGATCGCCGTCAGCCGCTGGATCTCGACCTACCTGGAGCGCCACCCTCAGGTGCAGGTGGACTGCGAACTCACCGGCCGCCTGGTCGATCTGGTGCACGAAGGCTTCGACCTCGCCATCCGGCTGGGCACCCTGGCCGACTCCACCCTGGCCGCCCGCCGCCTGGGCGAGCTGCGCTACGGCCTGTTCGGCGCCCCGGCCTACCTGCAGCGGCGCGGGTCGCCGGGGCACCCGCGCGAACTGCCCGAACACGCGCTGCTGGCCTTTGCCGGCGGCAGTGCCCCCGCGGCATGGACCCTCGGCCGCGGCGCCGCCTCCGAGCGCGTCGTGCTGCAGCCGCGGCTCAAGGCCAGCAACGTCTTCGTCGTGCGCGACGCCGCCGTGGCCGGCATGGGCTTGGCCCAACTGCCCTGGGTCGTGGCGACCGACGCCTGCGCCGCCGGCCAACTGGTGCCCGTGTTGCCCGACTGGCAGCCCCCCGCCGTGCCCGTGCACGCCGTGTTCGCCAGCGCCCGCTACCTCACCCCGAAGGTGCGCGCCTTCATCGACCTGGCGGCCGAGGCCATGCAGGCCGCCACCGCCGCCGAGCCCCTCCCCGCAGACTCCTGAGCCTCAACGCGGCGGCGGCACGGGCTCGCCACCCATCCGGCGCCACAGCCAAGGCAGGCCCGCGCGCGCATCGCCCCGTCCGCCCGCCGACGTCGGTGGCCACAGCGGCGTGGCCACCGGCTCGCCGCGGCCCACCACAAAGGCGAACACGTAGCCCGGCTCCTGGCCCATGCGCAAATCGTGCACGCGAACCGAGTCGCCCTCGCGAGACAACTTGTAGAAACCGTGGCTGAAGCGGGCGATGGCGTCCAGCGGCGGATGGCCGCGCAGCGGCTCCGCCAGCGCCAGTTGGCGCTCGAAGCGGTCGAAGTGCATCACCGGAGCCTCGTCACGCAGCGAGTAAAAGCCCTCGTAAAAATGATCACCCGAAACGGCCACGACCCGCCACAGCACGCTTTGCAGCGGCGCTGGCGTCACCAGCAGCCGATCGGTCGCGATGCCCTGAGCCGCCAGGCTGCGCTCGGCCACCCCGCGCACGTGCTGCTGGGCCAGCGCCGTCCAGCCCAAGTAGGCCAGGGCCAAACCCAAACCCCAGGCATTGGCACGCCGCGCCGCCGCAGCATCGCGGCACGCCCAGGCCCAACCCGTGCCCACCAGCAAAGGCAGGGTCACCAGGGGGTCGACGATGAACACACTGCCGAGACCCCAAGGGTGGTCGGAAAAGGGCAGCAGCAGCCGGGTGCCGTACACCGTCAGCGCATCCAGCAGGGGGTGCGTGATCAACGCCCACCCCACCACCCACACCCAGCGGCGCCACTGCGCCCCGTCGCGCATCAGCCAAGCGGCCAACACCCCCAGCGGGAGCGCGGCCAAGGTCAGCCACAACAACGCGTGCGTTTCGGCCCGATGCAGCACCATGTTGGAGACGGGATCGCCGTGGTCGACCAACACATCCAAGTCGGGCAGGGTGCCGGCCACGGCACCCACCCACGCGGCCTGCCAGACCGGCGTGCGCGGCCCCTTGGCGGCCACCGCCACCGCGGCACCCAGGGCCAGTTGGGTCAGTGAGTCCATCGATGCAAGCGAACCGCCGAACAGCGGCATGTCGCCCCAAAAGTGGGGCGCTGCATCTTCGGCCCCGCACCGGCACCGCGCGCGCCGAAGGGTCAAAGCCCCTCGGGGCCGCCCCCGACCACCACCGCTTTGCGCACAATGCCGCCCACCCGCTGCTTGCTGCTTGCTGCCTGCGGCCCGTTGCCTGCCACCTGCTGCGTTCCTGCTCCCTTCCGCCCCCGCCATGGCCCGCACCGCCCTCCGGGCGCCCCCGGACGTCTTCCCCCGCGCCCTGCTGCTGGCGGTGCTGGTGCACGTGTGGCTGGCGCTCAGCCTGACGGCCCGCCCCGATCGCCCCGCCACCGGGCCTGGCGGCTGGGGACGCTTGGAAGTCACGCTCACCGGGCCCAGCGGTAGCGCCCTGACCGGTGCCGCCAACGCCCCCCAGCCCCGCTACCGCGACGACGGCCCCGAGGGCCGTGCGGCCACCCCACGTTTTGGCGGCCGCGTGCGCGACGTGGCCCCACCCCCCGACGCCAGCCCCGGCGCCGCCCAAGCCGGGCGCTGGCAGCCTCGCGACGTGCCGCCCGACCCCCGGCGCTCCGAGCACGACACCACCCCCCCCACGCCCGCTGAACCCACCACGCCCGCCCCCGCGCCACCCCAGCCACCCAAGGCGCGGCCACCTCAGCCCGCCCCACCCCAGGCCGAGCCCACCGCCACCCTGGCCCAAGAAGCCGCCCCGGCCCGCCTGCGCACCGAACGGGTGACCCCATCGCCGCTGCAGGACGCCCGGCCCTCCGCACTCGCCACCGCCCCCCCCCTGCCCGACGGGCCCCCGGCACCCGTCCTCGCCACGCTCGACGCACACGCCAGCGCACCGTGAGTGAGGTCTGGAGACCTGTGCTTTACCGCGCTGCGGGCCCAGCCCGCCTTGCAAGT
>NZ_JAPZSY010000019.1 GCF_027532025.1 Inhella sp.
CGGGCGAAGCAGTGCGCAAGAACATCAGCAGCGGCGAAGTGAAGGCCAAGCTGACGATCGAGGCCGACGGCAAGGTCAGCAACGTCGAAATTCTGGATGCCAACCCCAAGCGAATCTTCGATCGCGCCACGATCGACGCCCTCTCTCAATGGCGCTTCGAGCCGGGGGCCGGTCAGCAGACGGTGGAAATCAAGCTGGTGTTCCGCAACGACGAGTGATCGTTGCCATCACCGCGGCGGCCATGCGCTCGGCGGCCCCGCGGTGCTGCTCAGCAAAGCCAAAGCCCGCGTTCGCCATGGCGACGCGGGCTTTTTCGTTGTGGAGCAAGCCGCTCGCCGCCTGAATCGCCTCGGACATGCTCCCCACCCGACGGGCGGCCCCGGCGGCCTCTGCCATCTCGGCCGCCTGGGTGAAGTTGAAGGTGTGGGGCCCCATGAGCAACGGACAGCCGCAGGCCGCCGCTTCGATCAGGTTCTGTCCGCCCAAAGGCTCGAAACTGCCGCCCAGCAAAGCAACATCGGCCAAGCCGTAGTACAGGGGCATTTCGCGCAGGCTGTCGCCCAACCACAGCTCGGCACCTGCATCCGGCCCCTCGCCCCAGGTCGACCGTCGGCTCAACGAACGCCCGCTGGCGGACAGCAAGCGCGCCACCTCGTCAAAGCGCTGGGGGTGTCGCGGCACCACCAGCACATGGGCCGGAAGCGGCCGCCCTTGCCAGGGCGCCAATGCGTCCAACAGGGCTGCCTCCTCGCCTTCGCGGCTCACCGCCAAAAGCAGCACCGGACGCCGCAAACCAGCACGCCAGACACGACCTCGGGCGAGCAGGCCCGCGTCGGGACGAATGTCGAACTTGAGATGCCCCACCGTTTGCACGTGGGGCACGCCCATCAGGCGCAAGCGGGCTGCGTCGTCGTCCGTTTGGGCCAGGGCCAGGGTCAAACGCTGCGCGGCCGGCCGAAGGAGGCCACGCAACCGCTCGCCACGGCGCAAGCTGCGCTCGCTCAGCCGGGCGTTGGCCAGCACCATGGGCACACCCTCGGCCAGCGCCGCAGCCTGCAAGCTGGGCCACACCTCGGTTTCCATCAACACACCGGCTTGCGGCCGCCAGTGGCGGAGAAAGCGGCGCACCGCGCCCGGCGTGTCCAGCGGCAGCCACGTTTGGGCGTCGCCTTCTCGCAGCAACTCCAGCCCCGCCTCGCGACCCGTGGCCGTGGTGTGGGTCAGCAAGAGGCGCAAGCCAGGGTCTTGCGCGCGCAAGGCGGCCAACAGGGGCGCGGCGGCGCGGGTTTCGCCCAGGCTCACCGCGTGCAGCCACAGGCACCCCGCCTGCGGCGCGCAGGCGTAAAAGCCGAGGCGCTCGACCATGGCGTGGCGGTAACCCGGCTCTTGCCGGCCGCGCCACCACCACCGCGCCAAGAGCGCGGGCGTGGCCAAGCGCATGGCCCAGCCCCAAAGCGCCAGCGCCAGGCGCTCGCGCATGCTCAGTGACCGGCTTGGAAGGTGGCGTCGGGCTTCACGCGAGCCAGTTGGGCCATCACCTCAGCCTGGATGCGATCCAGGGCCTCTTGGGTGTGGCCTTCGAAACGCAGCACCAACACGGGCGTGGTGTTGGAGGCTCGGATCAAGCCGAAACCGTCGGCGTACTCGACGCGCAAGCCGTCGATGGTGATCACTTCCTTCGCGTTCGGGAACTCGGCCACCTCCAGCAGCTTGGCCACCACGGCATGATGTTCGCCCTCGGCGCAGGGCACGTTCAGCTCCGGCGTGTTCACGCTGTCGGGCAGGCCGTTGAGCAGCTTGCTCGGGTCCTTTTCACGGCTCAGGATCTCCAGCATGCGGGCCGCCGTGTACATGGCGTCGTCGAAACCGTACCAGCGCTCGCTGAAGAAGATGTGGCCCGACAGTTCGCCGGCGATGGGCGCGCCGGTTTCCTTCAGCTTGGCCTTGGCCAGCGAGTGACCGGTCTTCCACATCAGCGGGCGGCCGCCATGTTTCTTGATCCAAGGCGCCAGGCGCTGCGTGCACTTGACGTCGTAAATGATCTGCGCGCCCTTGTTGCGCGACAGGATGTCCTTGACCAGCACCATCAGTTGACGGTCCGGCATGATGACCTTGCCGTCCTTGGTCACGATGCCCAGTCGATCACCGTCGCCGTCGAAGGCCAGGCCCAGTTCCGCGTCGGTGGCGTGGACGATCTTCTTCAGGTCTTCGAGGTTTTCCAGCTTGCTGGGGTCCGGGTGGTGGTTGGGGAAGTCGCCGTCCACCTTGGAATAGATGTCGATCACCTCGCATCCCAGCGCGCGCAAGATGGCCGGGGCTGACGCGCCGGGGATGCCGTTGCCGCTGTCGACCACGACCTTCATCGGGCGGGCCAGCTTGCAGTCGCTGACGATGCGGGCCAAGTACTCGGCCTGGATGTCCATCTTGCCCAGGCGGCCCTTGCCGGACTTTCCAACTGCGGCGTAGTCCTCGGCCTGGATGCGGCGCAGCAGGCCTTGGATTTGCTCGCCGAACACGGCCGCGCCGTTGAGCACCATCTTGAACCCGTTGTAGTCCTTCGGGTTGTGGCTGCCGGTGACCATGATGCAGTTGTTGGCGCCGTACTGGCCGCGCGTGGCGGCCACGTAGTAGGTCATGGGCGTGGTGACCATGCCGATGTCGACCACGTCGATGCCCGTGGCGCGCAGGCCCTTGGTGAGGGCCGCCACCATGGCCGGGCCGCTCAGGCGCCCGTCGCGGCCCACGATCACAGCCTTCTGTCCCAAGGCCTTGGCCTCGGTGCCGAAGGCGCGGCCGATGTGCTCGGCCACGGATTCGTTCAGCGTCTTGCCGACGATGCCGCGGATGTCATAGGCCTTGAAGATGGAGGCGTCAACTTGCATGGTGCTCGGAGTGATGTGGCGAAGGGGCGCGATTGTAGGAACGGGCGGTTTCCTGGCGTTTCAGCGGCCAGGCTGTCGAACCGTCGCGAGCCTCTGGGGGGGGCGCCCCAGCCATGCCTAGACTGCCAGCCCATGAAACACCTCATCGCCACCTTGCGCCTGGCTCGCCAGGACTTCTTCAAACTGCGCAAGCACCGCAACGTGCCGGCGTGGTCGATGTGGGTGCTGACCGTCTACGTGTCCCTGGCATGGGGTCTGGGAATGCTGGCGGTGACGGGGCTGTTGGGCCAACAGCTTGCTCGCCCAAGTTGGTGGTTGGAGATGGGGCCAGGCATGTTTGGAACCACGCTGGTCATTGGCTGCGTGTTCCACACCACATACAGCCTCATCGAACGGCTGGCCCCGCAGCGCTTCATCGACTGGACGAATGGTGAACCCGGGGTGGGCGTCAGCCTCTTCTTTGGCCTCACGTCGATGGCCTGCGTGGCCGTCGGCTTGGGCGTGGCCTACCTGATGCTGGGAGGCCTGCCCGGCATGACAAAACAAGGCTGGCCCCCCGACCTCAGTTGGGGGCCGGTCGCCGTGGCATCGGTCTTTTTCAGCGTGATCTGGGGTCTGTGGGCTTGGCAGGAATGGCACGAAGAGCAACTCAAGCGCCAAGCCAAAGAGGCTGAACTGCGGCTGCTGCAAGCCCAGATCGAGCCGCACTTCCTTTTCAACACCTTGGCCAATGTGCGCGGCCTCATCGATTTCGCCCCCAAGGAGGCTGCCGAGATGCTGGATGCCTTCACCGAGCACCTGCGCGCCAGCCTGACCAGCATGCGCGCCGAGACCGTGAGCTTGGACACCGAACTGACGCTGCTCGGGCACTACCTGCGCCTGATGCAATTGCGCATGGGCGATCGCCTCAGCTACTCGATCCAGGCCGACGACGGCGCCCGCGCGGTGATGCTGCCACCCCTGCTGCTGCAACCCTTGGTGGAGAACGCCATCCACCACGGCCTGGAGCCCCAGGTTGAGCCCGGCCACGTGAGCGTCGAGGCGCGCACGGCCGGAGGCCAACTGCACCTGATCGTGCAGGACAACGGCGTGGGCCTGAACGCCCCCAAGCCCCGCTCTGGCCAGGGGGTGGCCACGCAAAACATTCGCGAGCGCCTGGCCACCCGCTATGGCGATCGCGCCGCCCTCCGCATCGAGCCCGCCAGCCCGCAAAGCTCGCGAGGCACACGGTCCAGCCTTCAACTGCCCCTTCACCCATGAGTCTGCGCGCCCTGATCGCCGACGACGAGCCCAACCTCGTGCGTCATCTGCAAGCCTTGCTGACCCAAGCTTGGCCCGAATTGACCCAATTGACACCGGCCCGCAACGGGCTGGAGGCGGCCGAGCGCATCGCCGCCGAGCAGCCCGACGTGGCCTTTCTTGACATCCAGATGCCGGGCCTGAGCGGCTTGGAAGTTGCCCAAGGCATCGAAGGCGCCACGCGCGTGGTTTTCGTGACGGCGTACGACGCGTACGCACTCCCAGCCTTCGAGGCCGCCGCGGTGGACTACCTGCTCAAGCCCGTGACCCTGGCACGGCTGCAGCGGACCGTGGAGCGCTTGAAGGCCTCCAACCCCGCCGAGGCCGACCCATGGCCCCAGGCCGTGGCCGCGCTGGCGCCGCCGCGCCCGGCACTGCCCCTGCGCTTCATCCGGGCCAGCAGCGGCGACCTCACGCACCAATTGGACGTGCAGCGGGTCGCGTACTTCCATGCTGACGACAAGTACACCGTGGTTCAAATGGCCGACGGCGCCGAGCACCTGATCCGCACGCCGATCGCCGAGTTGGTCGCTCAACTGGACCCCGACCAGTTCTGGCAGGTGCACCGCTCCACCGTCGTGAATCTGTCGCACCTGGCGGGCACCCGGCGCGACGAGGCGTCACGCCTGTTCGTGCGCTTCAACGGCCTGTCGCGCGAAATGCCCGTGAGCCGGGCCTATGTGGCCCGCTTCAAAGCGATGTAGGCAGAGGTCCGAATCCCGCGCCTGCAGGGCAGGCGGGCACCCACAATCGGCGCCATGCAAGCCCTGGACCCCGCCGCCTGCTACGCCGCACTCCAAGCGCGCGACGCCCGCTTTGACGGCCATTGGTTCACCGGGGTCACCAGCACCGGCGTGTACTGCCGACCCATCTGCCGCGTGCGAACGCCCAAAGCCCACAACTGCCGGTTCTTTCCGCACGCCGCGGCGGCCGAAGCGGCGGGCTTTCGTCCTTGTTTGAAATGCCGCCCTGAGTTGGCGCCCCGGGCGTTTTCGGTGATGGAGTCGTCACGCTCGCTCGCGCACGCTGCGCGTGAGCGCTTGGACGCCCAGGTGCGGCAGGGTCAAACCGACTCCATGGACGCGCTGGCTGACGCGCTGGGCATCACGGCGCGGCACCTGCGGCGCGTGTTTGAACAGGCCTTTGGCGTGTCGCCCTCGGCCTATTTGCAAACCCAGCGTTTGCTGGCGGCCAAGCAGCTGCTGACCGACACCAACTGGCCGCTGGCCGATGTGGCCCTGCGCGCGGGCTTTGGCAGCGTGCGTCGGTTTCAGGAGGTTTGGCAGCAGCACTACCGCCTACCACCCAGCCGAGTGCGCCGGGCTGTACGCCCACTCGCCGATGGTGCGTGCGTCAGCGACCGAGCGCTGACCTTGCCCTACCGGCCACCGCTGGCCTTGGAGGCCCTGTTGAGCTTCCTGGCCGTGCGTGCCGTGCCCGGCGTCGAAGTGGTGGACCGCGACCGGGCCACGCTGCGGCGCACGGTGCGTTGGCCGACCCAGGGTGGCGAGGCGCGTGGCACGCTGACCGTGCGCTTTGAACCTGAGCAGCACCGGGCGCGCCTTTGGCTGTCCGACCCGCTGTGGCCCCACGCACCGGAGTTGCAGGCCCAAGTCCGCCAATGGCTGGACTTGGACGCCGACCCGACGGCCATTGCACAGCGCTTGCACGCGTTGCCCGGGGTTCTGGGCCTGCGTTTGCCCGGCGCGATGGATGGCTTCGAGATCGCGGTGCGCGCCGTGCTGGGGCAACAGGTCAGCGTGGCCGCCGCCACGACCCTGGCGACACGGCTGGTGCGTCGCTTTGGCCAGCCCTTGGACACGCTAGACGCCTGCCAGTCCATTTGGGGCCCGAATGGCCCCTGGTGCTTCCCCACGCCCGAGGCCTTGGCGCGCCCTGCCCCCGAGGTCTTGGCCACCATCGGCCTGCCACAGCGGCGGGCGGCCAGTCTGCAGGCTTTGGCGAGGGCATGGCCCAGCTTGCCCGCCGACCCCAAGGCCCGCCAGGCGGCGCTGCAGCAACTGCCAGGCATTGGCCCCTGGACCGCCGCCTACGTGCACATGCGGGCCACCCCGTGGCCGGACGTGCTGCTGCCGGGCGACCTCATCGTGAAGCGACAGCTGGAACGATGGAGCGCCCAAGTGGCCGCCGAATCGCCCAACCCAACCGCCGCCCCACTGAACCCAGAGCACTGGGCGCCCTACCGCAGCTACGCCACCTTGGCCTTGTGGCGGATGGACACCCCGGCCCCCACGCTTGCGAAGCCTTAGCCATGCCTCACTTCCCTGCCCTGCGCGCCCAGCGCCATGCCGACAGCCCCTATGGCCGGGTGTTGCTGGCCCGCACCGACCTGGGCTTGGCGGGCCTTTGGAATGCCGGCCAAGCTCACCACCCCCCGATGCTGAGCGTGCCCGAAGAGTCTCACCCTTGGTTCGACACCGCACTGGCCGCCTTGGAAGCTTGGGGCGCCTGGCCGCGCCCGCAGAACGACCCACCGCTGCCGCCCTTGGACCCGCAAGGCACGCCCTTTCAGCTGGCCGTTTGGGCACGGCTGCTCACCATCCCAAGGGGTGGGCTCACCAGCTACGGCGCCATCGCCCAGGGTTTGGGGCAGCCGCAGGCGAGCCGCGCGGTCGGCGCTGCGGTGGGCCGCAACCCGATCGGCATCCTGCTGCCCTGCCACAGAGTCGTGGGTGCCCGCGGTGAACTGACTGGGTATGCGGGCGGCCTGCCCCTCAAAACCCTGCTGCTGCAGCAAGAAGGCGTGCTGATTTGATGAAGTCCACCGATTTGGCCGAACTGCTGGCCTTGGCCGCCATTTGGGGCGCCTCGTTCTTGTTCATGCGCTGGGGTGCCCCGGAGTTCGGGGCGCTCAGTCTGGCTTGGTTGCGCGTGGGCCTGGCCTCGGTGGCGCTGCTGCCCTTGCTGGCTTGGCACCAAGGTCGCCCCAGCCTGGGCTTGCTTCGGCGGCATTGGCGCGCCTTGCTGGCCCTGAGCTTGGTGACCTCGGCCCTCCCCTTTGCCTTGTTCGCCTACGCAGCGCTTCACATCCCAGCTGGGGTGTCGAGCATCCTCAACGCCACGGTGCCCATGTGGAGCGCGCTGGTGGCGTGGTGGTGGCTGCGACAGGCCCCGACGGCTTGGCGCAGCCTGGGGCTGGCCCTGGGGTTTGGTGGCGTGGTGCTGCTGGTGTGGACCAAGACCGGGCTTGGCGGCGATGCCCGCTTCTGGGCCGTGCTGGCCTGCCTGCTGGCCACGTTGAACTACGCGATATCGGCCGTGGGCACCAAGCGTTGGCTCGACGGCGTGCCACCGCTGGTGGTGGCCACGGGCAGCCAGTTGGGGGCCACGCTTTGGTTGACGCTGCCTGGCCTTTGGGCGTGGCCGGCCACCTGGCCCGGAGGCATCGCCTGGGTCAGCTTGCTGGCGCTGGCGCTGTTGTGCACCGGGGTGGCCTACATCCTGTACTTCCGCCTCATTGCGCGCGTGGGGCCCACGAACGCCGTCACGGTGACCTTCTTGATTCCGGTGTTTGCGGTGCTGTGGGGAGCGATGTTCCTGGCCGAAGCGCTGACCTGGGCCATGCTGGGCGGCGGCCTGCTGGTTTTGGTCGGCACCGCCCTGGCGTTGGGGCTCTGGCCCAAGCCCCGCTGAAGCCAGTCAAGCCCCGAGCAAGGCGCGCAGCGCGGCCTCGTCGAGGACCGTGATGCCCAATTCCACGGCTTTGTCGAGCTTGCTGCCCGCGGCCTCGCCCGCCACCACGTAGTGGGTCTTCTTGCTGACCGACCCGGCCACCTTGCCGCCGGCGGCCTCGATCAGGGCGGCGGCGGCGTCGCGGGTCAACGTGGGCAGCGTGCCGGTCAGCACAAAGGTCTTGCCCGCCTGGGGCAACTCGACCGCCGCGGCCGCTCCCTCGTGCTCCGGCCACACGATGCCAGCGGCCCTCAGTTGCTCCACAGCCTCGCGATTCAGCGGGTTGGCGAAAAAACCGTGCACGGAATGCGCCACCACAGGCCCCACATCGGGCACCTGCAACAGCGCGGCCTCGTCGGCCGACATCAGGGCCTCCAAATGGCCGAAGTGCTTGGCCAGGTCCTTCGCCGTGGTCTCGCCCACGTGGCGAATGCCCAGGCTGAACAAGAAGCGACCCAGCGTGGTTTGCTTGCTGGCCTCCAAGTTCGCCAGGAGCTTATGGGCGCTCTTGTCGCCCATGCGCTCCAAGGCGGCCAAGTGCACGAAGCCCAAGCGGTACAGGTCGGGCAAGGTGCGCACCAGGTGGCCGTCCACCAATTGATCCACGAGTTTGTCGCCCAAACCCTCCACGTCCATCGCCCGGCGGCCCGCGAAATGCAGCAGAGCCTGCTTGCGCTGCGCGGCGCACACCAAGCCGCCCGTGCAGCGGTGCTCCAAATTGCCCTTGTCGCGCTCCACCGCGCTGCCGCACACCGGACAAGCCTTGGGCATGGCGAAGTTGGGCACGTAGTGCGCCCGCACGCCCGGCATGCGGCCCACCACTTCAGGGATGACATCGCCCGCGCGGCGAACGATGACCTGGTCGCCCACGCGCACGCCCTTGCGGCGCAGCTCGAAGGCGTTGTGCAGGGTGGCATTGCTCACCGTGGTGCCTCCCACGAACACCGGCTCCAGCTTGGCCACGGGCGTGAGCTTGCCGGTACGGCCCACCTGGATGTCGATGGTCTTGAGCCGCGTGACCTGCTCCTGCGCCGGGTACTTGTGCGCCACAGCCCATCGAGGCTCACGGGTCTTGAAGCCCAGTTGCTGCTGCAGGTCGCGGCGGTTGACCTTGTAGACGATGCCATCGATGTCGAACGGCAAGGCATCGCGACGCGCCGCGATGCCTTGGTGAAAAGCCACCAAGCCTTGCGGACCGTCGACCACGGTGCGGTCGGCGCACACCGGCAAGCCCATGTCGGCCAAGGCGTCCAGCAGCGCCGCGTGCGTGGCCGGCACGTCCCAGCCCTGCACCTCGCCCAGCCCGTAGGCGAAGAAGCAAAGCGGTCGTTGCGCGGTGATGGCGGGGTCCAATTGGCGCAAAGCGCCCGCGGCGGTGTTGCGCGGGTTCACGAAGGTCTTGTCGCCGCGTTGGCGCTGGCGCTCGTTCAGGGCCTCGAAGGCGTCGCGGCGCATGTACACCTCGCCGCGAACCTCCAACACGGGGGCTTCCACGCCGCGCAGGCGCAAGGGCACCTGACCCACGGTGCGGATGTTGGCCGTCACCTCCTCGCCCGTCTCGCCATCGCCGCGCGTGGCCGCCTGCACCAGCACCCCTCGTTCGTAGCGCAGATTGACCGCCAGGCCGTCGAACTTCAACTCGGCCGCGTACTGCACGGGCGGCGCGTCATCGGCCAGACCCAACTCGCGCCGAACCCGGG
This sequence comes from Inhella sp., assembly GCF_027532025.1. Lineage (GTDB taxonomy): Bacteria > Pseudomonadota > Gammaproteobacteria > Burkholderiales > Burkholderiaceae_C > Inhella. The sequence goes on from NZ_JAPZSY010000019.1 coordinate 9,575, forward strand.
CATCGAAGGCCATTGCGCCGGCCGGGCTGGTGTCGGTCTCGGTGTAGACGGACAACATCGGCACCGCGTGCCGTACGGACGCCAGCTCCGAAGCCGCAGCAGCACCGACACGCTGCGTCGGGCTGTCGGGCGTGCGCAGCTCGGGGTGCGCCCCTTCCAGCTCGCGCAGCTCGGTGAACAAGCGGTCGTACTCGACGTCGGGGATCTCCGGGGCGTCCAGGACGTAATAGAGGTGGGCGTGGTGCTGCAGTTGCTCCCGCAGCCCTGAAGCCTTTGCCGCCAGGCCGGCCGCGTCGGCGGCTGCGTCCGTCGCCTCGGGGAACAAGGGCAGCGTCACCACGCCGATCAGCTGAACAGGCGCCGCGCCGCTGGCGAACCGGCAGCGAGGTCTCGTGACACCAATTGGCGATAGAGGCGCGCCAGGTCCTCGTAGATGGCCGCAAAGCCATGGGGACCCAGCGGTTGTCCATCGCCGTCGACCACCTCCGCCTCCAGGTCACGGCTCAGGCGCCGGGCCACCTCTTGAAGGGCGGCAAACGGCTCCAGAGCCTCGGGGGTCTGCGGCACGTCGAACACCAGCGTCACGGCCCGCAGGGCCTGCAACTCGCCTTCGTCGGCCAAGGCCGCACGGGCATCGAACTGCAGGGCCAGCAGCGGCGGTTCGCCCTCCTCGGCGGCGGGCAACACCAAGCGCCCCGGGAGCCCTCCGTGCACGAGACCTTGCTTGCCTGCGGCTTGGGTCAGGAAGCCCAAGGTCCAGGCCGCCCCTTTGGCGCGCAGTTCCACGCTGAGTTGCGCATCGTGCTGGCTGGCGAACTGATCCAACTCCCGGCCCCGAGCCACGGCCTCGCGCATGTCGGGGAAATCGGCCATGGCCCCCACGCCGTCGGCGAACGCCTGGATCTTGTGCACCCACTCGCTGAACTCGATCTCGGTCAGCGCGCCGCTTCGGTTGGCCAACTGCAACCCCGCTTGGAATTCGCCGTAGCGCTCACCCGCCAGCGGCAGTTCCCATTCCCCCGATTCGGTGTTCAAGCCTTCGATGGCAAACGGCTTGCTGCCGGCGCGCCGCGTCGGCGGCAGATGGGCCAAGGCGGCTTCGCCGGTGGTGGGCGCCTCCAGGTGCAAGGTGGCGATGACGTCGATCAACGCATCCAAGCGCAAGGAGGGCCGCCGAGGCGGCCGCGCCTTGTGCACCACCATGGGCAGCGTATCGGCATGTTGAAAACCGGTGAAGACCGAGTCGCCCGCGCTCAGGGCATCCATCACCGAATCGAGCTTGGAAACTTGGGCCACGGGGTGGCCTTCGGCGTCCAGTTGGGGCTCGGCGCGGGCCCCGGCGCTCGGCTCCGGGCGCTTGGGGCTGGCTTTGCGGGCCGCCCACCAACCGTGGATGAGCAGGGTCAGCAGAACCGCCGCCCCCGCGATGAGCAGGGCCTCGGTCAGGGTGAAGGTGCGGTCCATCACGCCGCCTCGGCCAGCGACAGGGCGGCTTCCATATCGACGGCCACCACGCGGCTCACGCCCTGCTCTTGCATCGTCACCCCGATCAGTTGTTGCGCCATTTCCATTGCGATCTTGTTGTGCGAGATGAACAGAAACTGCGTGCCCTTGCTCATCTCGGCCACGAGTTTCGCGTAGCGCTCGGTGTTGGCGTCGTCCAGCGGCGCGTCCACCTCGTCCAGCAAGCAGAACGGCGCCGGGTTGAGCTGGAAGATGGCGAACACCAGCGCAATGGCGGTGAGGGCTTTTTCACCGCCGCTGAGCAGGTGGATGCTGCTGTTCTTCTTGCCGGGGGGCTGGGCGATGACCTGCACGCCGGCGTCCAGGATCTCGCCGCCGGTCATCACCAGCTTGGCCTGGCCGCCCCCGAACAGCGCCGGGAACATGCGACCGAACTGCTCGTTGACGCGCTCGAAGGTGCTTTGCAGCAGGTCGCGGGTTTCGAGGTCGATGCGACGGATGGCGTCCTCCAAGGTGCCCATGGCGCTGCCCAAGTCGCTCAACTGGGCATCGAGGAAGCCCTTGCGCTCGCGCGCGCTGCCCAGCTCATCGAGCGCCGCCAAGTTCACCGCCCCCAGCGCCTCGATGTCCTTCTGGATGCGGTCGATGTCGCCCTGCAGGCCCTGCAGACGCACCCCCTCGTGCTCGATGCTGGAAGCCAGCGCGTCGAGGTCGACACCGGCGGCAGTCAACTGCTCTTGGAACTGGGCCCCACCCAGCTGCGCCGCTTGCTCCTCCAACTGGAGCTGGGTGATGCGGGCGCGAAGCGGCTCCAGCTCGCGTTCTGCGCGCAGGCGCTGTTCGTCGAAGCCGCGCAAGCGCTGGCTGAGCTCGTCGTAGCGCTGACGCACTTGGGTCAGCTGCGCCTCGGCGGCCACGCGGGCGTCGATGGCGTCTTGCAGGCCCGCTTGGGCGGCGCTGTCATCCAGTTCTGCCAGCTCCAGCTCCAACCGAGCCAGGGCGTCGTCACTGCTGCGCGCCTCCTGCTGGGCGGTGGCCACAGTGCGTTGCAGTTCGGCCTGCCGAGCCAAAAGCGCACGGGTGCCGAACTGCGCTTCCTGAGCGCGTCGCTCCAGGCTGCGCTGTGCCTCTCGGGCCTCGGCCAGCAGGCGCTCGGCCTGGATCACGGCCTCCTCCAGGTCGGCGTGCTGCTGCTGCGTCTGAGCCAGTTGCAGGTCCAGCTCCTCGAATCGGGCCTCGCCGGTGGCGCGACGCTCGAGCACTTCCTCGTCCAAGGCGTCCAGCTCGGCCAGCTCTTCGCGCAGACGCAGCGCCTGGGCGTTGGCGGCTTCGAACAATTGGCTGGCACGCAGCAACTCGACCTGGCCTTGGTGGGCGCGGGCGCGGGCCTCCTCCGCCTCACGCCGGGCCTGGGTCAGCTGTGCCGCCACCTGGGCATGCTGGTGCTCAGCGCGGCCCGCTTGGGCGCGCGCTTCGTCGACGAGCAACTCCTGGGCGCGCTTGGCGCGCTCGAGGTTTTCGATCTCCTGCGCGCGAGCGAGCAATCCGGCTTGCTCGCTGTCGGGCGCGTAGAAACTGACCGCGTGGCGGCTCACGGCGTGGCCAGCACGGGTGACGATCAGCTCGCCATGCTGCAACTGCGCGCGCTGGGCCATGGCTGCGGCCAGGTCGGGCGCGGTGTAGACGCCGTCCAACCAATCGGCCAGCAGCGCCCGCAGGCCAGGAGCATCCACCCTTAGCAAACTGGCCAGCTCCGGCAGGCTGTGGTGGGTGGGGAGGGCCGTGGGGGCGCCTTCACTGACCGAGTAGAAAGCCAAGCGCGTGGGCGGAGCGTTGTGTTCGAAGGCTTGCACCAAGTCCAGACGGCTGACTTCAAGCGCACCCAGGCGCTCGCGCAGGCAGGCTTCGAGGGCGTTCTCCCAGCCGGATTCGATGTGCAGGCGCTTCCAAAGGCCTTGAAGCCCCTGCAGACCTTGCTCGGCCAGCCAGGGCCCGAGCTTGCCTTCGGTTTGCACCTTGTCTTGCAAAGCGCGCAAGGCGTCCAGGCGGGCGCTCGACTGAGCAAGCTTGGCGGCCTCGGCCTGGGCTTGCTCGATGAGCCGACGCCGTTCGGCCTCGAGTGTGGGCTCTTGATCGGCCAGCTCGGTTTGCCGCGCCTGGGCCTCTTCCCACCGGGCGTCAGCCTGGGTGGACTGTTCGCGCAGCCGCTCCACATCGCTTGAATCCGGCAGGTTCAAGCCGGCCTTTTGGGCGTCCAAACGATCCCTGCGCTGACGCAGGCCCCGGGCTTGCTCGTCCAAGGCACGGCTTTCGGCCGCGAGGACATGGATTTGCTGCTGCACCTGGCTGACCGTTTGCCGTTGTGCGTTGGCTCGCCCTTGGGCGGCACGCACAGCGTCTTCCAACTCTGGCAGTCGCGCAGCGTGTTCTTCAGCCTGGGCCGCCAGGGTTTCGGTCTCTTCCTCGCCACGGGCGCGCTGCTCGGCCAACGCTTCTATCTCTTGTTGCGCCAAACCACCGCGGTCGTTCCACAGCGCTTGTTGGGTGCGGATCTCGTCGCGCCGCGTTTGCGCCCGCTGGCGGCTGTCGATGACGTAGCGAATGCGTTCCTCGAGCCGACTCACGGCCATCTGAGCCTCTGCATAGCGCCCTTGTTCGGCATGCAGCGCATCGCCGGCCTGGTAGTGCTCGGCCCGCACGGCCTCCAACTCGGCCTCGGTGTGGCGCAGCTGCGCGAGTTGCGCCTCCAGCGCATTGACGGCCTCGCGGTGAGCGGCCTGAACGCGCTCGAGCTCCTTGGCCGAATCGCGACTCTTCAGAAACCAGAGCTGATGCAAGCGCTTCTCGCCCAGCGCCTGCAACGCGCGGTACTGCCCCGCCACCTCGGCCTGGCGCTCTAGGCGCTCCAGTTGCGCGTCCAACTCACGGCGAATGTCTTCGACGCGGGTCAGGTTTTCTCGGGTGTCCTTGAGCCGACTCTCGGTTTCACGGCGCCGCTCTTTGTACTTGGAGACACCCGCCGCCTCTTCGAGAAACAAACGCAGCTCTTCGGGCTTGCTCTCGATGATGCGGCTGATGGTGCCCTGGCCGATGATGGCGTAAGCGCGCGGACCCAAGCCAGTGCCCAGGAAGACATCTTGCACGTCCTTGCGCCGCACCACCTGGTTGTTGATGTAGTAGCTGCTGTTGCCCTCGCGCGTGAGCACGCGCTTCACGGCAATCTCGCTGAACTGGTTCCAGGCCCCGCCGGCGCGGGCCAGGCTGTTGTCGAACACCAGTTCCACGCTGGCGCGGCTGGCCGGCTTGCGGGTGTTGGAGCCGTTGAAGATCACGTCTTGCATGGACTCGCCACGCAATTCGCTGGCCTTGCTTTCGCCCAGCACCCAGCGCACGGCGTCCATGATGTTGGACTTGCCGCAGCCGTTGGGGCCCACCACGCCCACGCGCCGGCCCGGCAGTTGAAACACCGTGGCGTCGGCGAAGGACTTGAAGCCCGACAGCTTGATCGTATTCAGGCGCATGGAAGGGCGGTCGAGGCAAAGCCCGTTTTCTCTATGAAAACGGGCTCGAAAAGGGGCGCGGATGATAGCATCGCCCCCCTCTCAGAATGCCCCCTGCCGCCATGGCCACGACCCCGAAAAAGACCCCTCCGGCCAGCCAGCGAACCAAGCCGGCCAATCCGCCGTCGCGGCCCAGCAAAGAGCTGCAAGTCTTCCCCAACCCGGCGCCGCAGCGCGACTACCTGCTGCAGTTTCAGGTGCCCGAGTTCACCTGCCACTGCCCACTGACCGGTCAGCCCGATTTCGCCCACTTCACCATCGAGATGGTGGCCGACGAGTGGTGCGTCGAGCTCAAGAGCCTGAAGATGTACATGTGGAGCTACCGCGACGAAGGCGCCTTCCACGAGGCCGTGACCAACCAAATCCTTGACGACATCGTCAAAGTCACCCGGCCGCGCTTTGCCCGCATCAAGGCCCGCTGGTACGTGCGCGGCGGCATCTACACCAACATCGTGGCCGAGCACCGCAAAAAGGGCTGGAAGCCGGCCACGCCGGTCGAATTCCCGGCCTTCCCGATGGAATCGGGCTTGCTGGCCGGCGGATGAACCCCCGCCTCGCTCTCCTCCAGCCCTACCCGTTTGAGCGCCTGAAGGCCGAATTGGCGGGCACACAGCCCCCCGCCGGCCTGCGCGCCATCAGCCTGGGCATGGGCGAGCCGCGCCACGAAGCGCCCTCTGCCGTGCTGGCCGCGCTGCGCGACAACCTGGGCGGTCTGTCGAACTACCCGGCCACGGCCGGTAGCGAACCCCTGCGGCAAGCCATCGGCGCGTGGGTGCAGCGGCGCTACGGCGTGGCGCTGGACACCGGCAGGCAATTGCTGCCGGTGAATGGGTCGCGCGAGGCGCTGTTTGCCATCGCGCAAACGGTGGTGAACGCCAGCCAGCGCGGCGCGACCGTCGTCTGCCCCAACCCGTTCTACCAAATCTACGAGGGGGCGGCCTTGCTGGCCGGCGCTGAGGTCGCGTTCGCCAACAGCGACCCGGCGCGCAATTTCGCGGTCGACTGGGCCTCCATCGACGAAGGCACATGGGCCCGCACGCAACTGCTCTACGTCTGCACGCCGGGCAACCCGAGCGGGGCCGTGATGCCCCTGACCGAGTGGGCACGCTTGTTCGACCTCAGCGACCGCCACGGTTTCGTCATCGCCGCCGACGAGTGCTACTCCGAGATCTACCTGGGCGACGAGCCGCCGCTGGGCAGCCTGCAGGCAGCGCAACAACTCGGCCGCACCGATTTCAAGAACCTGATCAGCTTCACCAGCCTGTCCAAGCGCAGCAGCGTGCCGGGCCTGCGCTCGGGCTTTGCGGCCGGTGACGCCGCGCTGATTCAAGCCTTCTTGCTCTACCGCACCTACCATGGCAGCGCCATGGGGCCGGCGGTTCAGGCCGCCAGCGTGGCCGCCTGGAACGATGAAGCCCACGTGGCCTCCAATCGCGCGCTGTACCAAGCCAAGTTCCAGGCCGTTTTGCCCCTGTTGCAAGACGTTCTGGACGTGCAGCCCCCCGACGCGGGCTTTTACCTGTGGGCTGGCGTGCCTTCCCACGTGGAGGGGGGCTGCGACCTCGCCTTCGCGAAGGCCCTGCTCGCACAATGCAACGTCCACGTTTTGCCCGGCAGCCTGCTGGCCCGGGAAGCCCAAGGCGTGAACCCAGGACGCGGCCGCGTGCGGCTGGCCCTGGTGGCCGAACTGGCCGACTGCGTGGAAGCCGCGCAGCGCATCCGCAACCATCTGTTGAGCCTCGCATGACCGTCGAACTGCAAACCCTCCTCGAAGCCGCCTGGGAACAGCGCACCGAGTTCAGCCCCAAGAACGCCCCGGCCGAGGTGCGGGACGCCGTCAACCATGTGCTGAGCGAGCTGGATGCCGGTCGACTGCGCGTGGCCAGCCGCGAGGGCGTGGGCCAGTGGACGGTGCACCAGTGGATCAAGAAGGCCGTGTTGCTCAGCTTCCGCTTGAACGACAACGTGCCCCAGGGCAGCGGCCCCATGAGCTTCTACGACAAGGTGCCCACCAAGTTCGAAGGCTGGAGCGCCGAGCAGTTCGCCGCCAGCGGCGTGCGCGTGGTGCCACCGGCCGTGGCCCGCCGAGGCAGTTTCGTGGCCAAGAACGTGGTGCTCATGCCCAGCTACGTGAACATCGGTGCCTTCGTCGACGAAGGCGCCATGGTCGACACCTGGGCCACCGTGGGCAGCTGCGCGCAAATCGGCAAGAACGTGCACCTGAGCGGCGGCGTGGGCATTGGCGGCGTGCTGGAACCCCTGCAGGCCAACCCGACCATCATCGAAGACCACTGCTTCATCGGCGCCCGCTCTGAGGTCGTGGAAGGCGTGATCGTCGAAGAACACTCCGTCATCTCGATGGGCGTGTACATCGGCCAAAGCACCCCCATCTTCGACCGCGAATCCGGCGAGATCACCTACGGCCGCGTGCCCGCCGGCTCGGTGGTCATCAGCGGCAGCCTGCCGCGCGATGGCGGTCGCTACAACCTGTACGCTGCCATCATCGTCAAGAAGGTTGACGCGCAAACCCGCGCCAAGACCTCGATCAACGAACTGCTGCGCGCCTGAGGAGGCACCCCGATGAGCTCTGGGAACATGGACCGCATCCTTCGGCTGATGGCCGAAAAGGGTGCTTCTGACTGCTACTTGTCGGCCAACAGCCCCGTGCTCATCAAACTCAACGGTCAGGTGGTGCAGCTGTCCGACCAGTCCTTGGGCCCGACCCAGCCCCGCCAACTGGTGGCCGAGGTTCTGTCGCCCAAAGAACTGGCCGAGCTGGACGAACTTGGCGAGCTCAACCTCGCCATCAGCATCCCCAAGGTCGGCAGCTTCCGGCTCAGCGGCTTTCGGCAGCGCGGCACCATCGCGGCCGTGTTTCGGCACATCGCCCACACCATCCCCGAGCTGGACGACCTGAAGCTGCCCACCGTGTTGGGCGACTTGGTGCTCGAAAAGCGGGGCCTCGTGCTCATGGTCGGCGCCACCGGCACCGGCAAAAGCACCACGCTGGCCGCGATGCTGGAAAAGCGCAACAAGTCGATGACGGGCCACATCTTGACCATCGAGGACCCGATCGAGTACCTGTTCCAAAACAAGAAGTCGGTCATCAACCAGCGCGAGGTCGGTCGAGACACCAACACGCTGCAAGTGGCCCTGAAGAACGCCCTGCGCCAAGCGCCCGACGTGATCCTGATCGGCGAAATTCGCGACAAGGAAACGATGACGTCGGCCATCTCTTACGCCCTGTCGGGCCACTTGGTGCTCGCCACCTTGCACGGCAACAACAGCACGCACGCGCTGAACCGGATCTTGTCCTTCTACCCACCCGAAGCCCGCCCCGCCTTGCTGGGCGACTTGTCGGCGGGTCTGCGGGCCATCGTCAGCCAGCGTCTGGTGCGCGCCCAGACCGGCGGCCGCGTGCCGGTGGTGGAGGTGCTGCTCAATGGCAAGCTCATCAGCGAGCTCATCGAGCAGGGCGACTTCATCGGCGTCAAAGAAACCATGGAAAAGTCCATGGCCGAAGGCTCACAAACCTTTGAAGAGCACTTCGCGCAGTTGATCGAAGCAGGTGTCATCACCCGCGAGGAAGGGCTGGCCTTCGCCGACTCGCCCACCAACCTGCTCTGGCGCCTGCAAAACACCAGCAGCGCCATCGATCGCGCACCCGTTCAAGCGCCCGACCCAACACCCGATCAGGCCACCTTCACCGAGATCACCCTCGATCTCACGCCCAGCGACTGATGGCCTTGACCTTGATGCAGGCCGTCCAGCGTGCGGCAGAACGCCTCGACGCCGCTGGCGTGGCCTTTGGCCAAGGCACCCTCCATGCCTTTGACGAAGCCGCTTGGTTGGTGCTTTGGTGCTTGGGCCGCCCACTGGACGCCCTGGACGACCAAGCCGACTCGCTCCTGAGCACCACCGACCAGGCCCAGGTGGACGCACTCATCGAGCAGCGCATCCGCACCCGACAGCCCGCGGCCTACCTCACCGGCGAAGCCTGGCTGCAGGGGATTCCCTTCCACATCGACGCCCGCAGCATCGTGCCGCGGAGCTTCATTGCCGAACTGATCGCCGACGGCACCGTCGACCCCTGGCTGGACGCGTCCACCCAACGCGTGCTGGACTTGTGCACGGGCAACGGCTCACTCGCCGTGCTGGCGGCCATGGCGTGGCCGGAGGTCAGCGTGGTGGGCAGCGACCTGAGCAACGACGCACTGGCCGTGGCCCGCCGCAACGTCGAGCGGCATGGACTGCAAGACCGCATCGAACTCGTGCAAGGCGACGGCCTGTCGGCCACCTCGGGCTTGTTCGACTTGGTGCTGTGCAACCCCCCCTATGTGAACGCCGACGCGATGGCCGCGCTGCCGCCCGAGTTCCTGGCCGAGCCCGCGCTGGCCCTGGCCGGCGGCATCGACGGCATGGATTTCGTGCGACGGCTGCTGGCCGAACTGCCCGCACGCCTGGCCCCAAACGGCGTGTTGGTGCTGGAGATTGGCCATGAGCGCGCGCACTTCGAAGCCGCCTTCCCGCGCCTGGAAGCCGTTTGGTTGGAAACCAGTGCCGGCAGCGATCAGGTCCTGCTGCTGACCCGCGAGGCCCTGCCCGCATGATCCGGCTGACGGGGGTGACGCTGCGGCGCGGCGTCAAAGAGGTGTTGGTGGAGGCCAGCGTGAGCCTGCAACCGGGCGAACGCATCGGTCTCGTCGGCGCCAACGGCGCGGGCAAATCCAGCCTGTTCAGCCTGTTGGCTGGCCGCTTGCAGGCCGACCGTGGCGAAGTCGACATTCCTCCCACGTGGCGCCTGTCGGAAGTGGCCCAAGACCTGCCGGACACCGAGCAAGGCGCCACCGACTTCGTGCTGGACGGCGACCTGACTTTGGCCCATGCCCGAGCCGCCTTGGCCGACGCTGAAGCCGCACACGACGGCCTGCGCATGGCCGAGGCCCATGCGGCACTGCAAGACGCTGGCGCCTTCGATGCGCGAGCCCGCTCGCAGGCGCTGCTGCTGGGCTTGGGCTTCCAGGCGCCCGAGCTTGACCGGCCCGTCAACAGCTTTTCAGGGGGCTGGCGCATGCGCCTGCAGTTGGCGCGCACCCTCATCAACCCCGCCGAGTTGATGCTGCTGGACGAACCCACCAACCACCTGGACTTGGACGCCCTCGTCTGGCTGGAGGGCTGGCTCGCCCGCTACAGCGGCACCTTGATCGTCATCAGCCACGACCGCGAGTTCCTCGACGCCATCACCCGCGTCACCCTGCACCTGGACCGCGCTCAACTCACCCGTTACGGCGGCAACTACACGGCCTTCGAAGCCATGCGCGCTGAGCGCCTGAACCAACAGCAGGCGGCTTACGACAAGCAACAAGACCGCATCGCGCACCTGCAAAAGTTCATCGACCGCTTCAAGGCCAAGGCCACCAAAGCCAAACAGGCGCAAAGCCGCGTGAAGGCCCTGGAGCGCATGGAAAAGCTCGCGCCCGTGCTGGCTGCGGCCGACTTCGCCTTCGATTTTCGCGAGCCCGCCAGCCTGCCCAACCCCATGCTGGCCTTGAACGACGTGACCTGCGGCTATGGCGACACCGTCATCGTTCAGCGTGTCAACCGCACCGTGCTGGCGGGCCAACGCATCGGCATCTTGGGCGCCAACGGGCAGGGCAAGTCCACCCTGGTCAAAACCATCGCCGGCACCCTGCCCCGCCTGAGCGGCCAGATGACCGAGGGCAAGGGCCTGAGCATCGGCTACTTCGCCCAGCAAGAGTTGGACGTGTTGCGGCCCGACGAAGGGCCGCTGGCTCACATGGTGCGCTTGGCCAAGGCGGTCAGCCCTCAGGCGCGCGAGCAAGAGTTGCGCGACTTCCTCGGCCAATTCCGTTTCACTGGCGACATGGTGAGCCAAGCCGTGGGCAGCCTTTCGGGCGGCGAGAAGGCCCGCTTGGTGCTCGCCATGCTGGTTTGGCAGCGGCCCAATCTGTTGCTGCTGGACGAGCCCACCAACCACCTGGACCTCGCCACCCGCGAGGCCCTGTCCATCGCCCTGAACGAGTTCGAAGGCACGGTGATGCTGGTCAGCCACGACCGAGCCCTCCTGCGGGAGGTGTGCGACGAGTTTTGGCTGGTCAGCCGAGGTGGCGTGTCGCCGTTCGACGGCGACCTGGACGACTACCAACGCTGGCTGCTCGACACCGCCAAAGAAGCCGCCCGCGCGCTGAAGGCCCCCCCCGCTGCCGAAGCCCTGGCGCCCACGCCAAGCCTGCAAGCCGCCAACGCCTCGCGCGAAGACCGCAAGGCGGCCGCGCAGGCCCGCGCCCGCTTGGCCGAGCAAACCAAGCCCATGCGACGGGAAGTCGAAGCCATCGACCGTCAACTGGTGGCCTTGGGCCAGGAACGCGCGTCGCTGGAGGGCGATCTGGCCCTCGGGGGCTTGGCGGGCCCGGCCATCGCCGACATCGGTCGGCGCTTGAAAAGCATCGGCGACGAGGTGGACGCCCTGGAGTCACGCTGGTTGGAGCTCAGCGAGCAGATCGAGGCCCTGACCTCGCCTCCTTGAAAGGCCACACGATCAAAGTGGCTTCTCGCTTATTCGATTGCGCACAATTTGATTGTTCGCGATCATTCTGGCATGTCGCACGATGCCCAGCTTCGCCCCCTCCCGCATGGCGACGAATGGCTGCACCTGGACCGTCAACTTTGCTTTGCGCTCTATGCCAGCTCGCTGGCCATGACCAAGCTGTACAAGCCCCTGCTGGCCCCCCTGGGCCTGACCTACCCGCAGTACTTGGTGATGCTGGTGCTGTGGCAAGACGGCACCTCCAGCGTCAGCGCCCTGGGCGAGCGCCTGAGCCTGGACTCCGGCACGCTCACCCCCTTGCTCAAACGTTTGGAACTGGCCGGCCATGTCACCCGCGCCCGCGATCCCGGCGACGAGCGTCGCGTCCAGGTGGCCCTGACGGCCTGCGGGCACGCCTTGAAAACCCAAGCCCTCGCCCTGCCCACCACCCTGGCCTGCGCCACGTCGTGCGACCTGGCCGAATTGCAGTCCCTCACCCAGCGCCTGCACGACCTGTTAGGTCGGTTGCGGCGTGCCTCCGTCACCAACCCCGCGTGAAGCGGCTCCACCCCCGAAAGGAAACACCATGGCCCTCGACAAAGTCCTGTACACCGCCCACGGCACCGCCACCGGAGGCCGCGAAGGCAGCGGTCGCAGCAGCGACGGAGCGCTCCACGTCAAACTGAGCACCCCGAAAGAACTCGGTGGCGCGGGCGGCGATGGCACCAACCCCGAGCAACTGTTCGCGGTCGGCTACGCCGCCTGCTTCATCGGAGCGCTGAAGGCCGTCGGCGGCAAGATGAAAATCGCCGTGCCGGCCGACGTCTCGATCGACAGCTCAGTGGGCATTGGCCCCATCCCGGCGGGCTTCGGCATCCAGGTGGCCATGACCATCCGCCTGCCTGGGCTGGATCGCGCCGTGGCCGAGCAACTCGTGGCCGCGGCCCACCAAGTCTGCCCCTACTCCAACGCGACGCGCGGCAACATTGAGGTGACGCTCACCCTCGCCTGATCCAGCCGCGACGGGTCCGCACGCACGGTCAACGCACCCCAGCCCGCCCGGAGAACCCTCTCACCGCGACGCTGGGGCCCCCTGGGAATCTGCACGGAGGAGACCCAGGCTGTGCCGAAATCCTGGGGGCGACAGGCTAGGCCTCCAGCAACTCCAGCAGCAGGGCCACCCTGGCCTGGGGCACGCTCAAAGCACCCGCATTGCGCAGTCCGCCACCACCCAACACCGGGCCTGCCGCACAGCGTGTGGCCCGGATCACCGGCACGCCGCGGGCTTGCGCCTGCAACAAAGCGCGCTCCAAATCGCTCGACAAAGTGCCATTGCCAGTTCCGGCCGCGACCAAACCCAGGCGCCGCCCCTCCCGCTGCGCCAGGCTCTCGATCAGCGGCACCAAAGCACCATCCTCACCCGCCGCGTTCCACAGGACGGACACCCGGGGCCACAGGCTCGTGTCCGCCGGGAGGCGTTCAGCCCCCCAGGCCAGGGGCGCCAACCAGGGTTGCAAAACGCGCACCGCGCCGGACTCCACCCACGCCAGCACACCGTCCGGCGAATCGAAGGCATCAACCCGATAGCTGTGGACCTTGCGAACGCGGTCGCCACGATGCACCCGCCCATCCAAGCACACCACCACCCCACAAGCGCCGGCCGTTTGCGCCACCGTGACGGCGTCCAGCAGGTTCTGCGGCCCGTCAGGGCTCAGGCTGCTCGCGGGCCGCATGGCCGCCGTCAACACCACGGGTTTTCCACCCCGCAGCACGCGATGCAACAGGTAGGCGGTCTCCTCCAACGTGTCGGTCCCGTGGGTGATCACCACGCCACCCACGGCCGAATCGTCCATCGCCTGCTGCACCCGCAAGGCGAGCCTTCGCCACGTGGCGAAGTCCATGTCCTTGCTGTCCAACTGCGCCAATTGCTCGAACGCCAGTTGGTGCGACGCCAACGGCGGCACACCCGCCACGAGGGCTTCAATGCCCACAGCACCGGCCCGATAGCCCACGTGATCGGCCGCCGTGGACGCCTGTCCGGCGATGGTGCCGCCAGTGCCGATGATCAATACCCGTTGCGTCGCGCTTGGCATCGGTCGAATCCTGTATAAAAATGCAGTATCTGGATATTCATCCAGTCTCGATCGGAGCGTAACTCGTGAATCCCAGCCTCACTCCCCGCCAGCAGCAGATTTTCGACCTGGTTCGGCGCTCCATCGAGCGAACTGGCACCCCGCCCACCCGGGCTGAAATCGCCCAGACCCTCGGCTTCAAGTCGCCCAATGCAGCAGAAGAGCACTTGCAAGCCTTGGCACGGAAAGGCGTCATTGAGTTGGTCAGCGGCACCTCGCGCGGCATTCGATTGAAGGCCGACACGCTGAAGGCGCTGCGCCGACGGCCCAGCCTCGCGGAGCAGCCCGAACTGCCGCTGCCGGGCCTCGCCCAGCTGACGCTGCCGCTGATCGGTCGCGTCGCTGCCGGGTCCCCCATCTTGGCGCAGGAACACATCGAACAGCAATATGCGCTCAGCCCCAGCCTGTTCAGCGCCACGCCCGACTACCTGCTTCGCGTGCGCGGCATGAGCATGCGCGACGCCGGCATCCTGGAGGGTGACCTGTTGGCCGTTCGCCGCACCGCCGAGGCGCGCAATGGGCAAATCGTGGTGGCACGACTGGGCGACGAGGTGACCGTGAAGCGCTGGAAGCGCGAAGGCAACGAAGCTTGGCTGCTGCCCGAAAACCCAGACTTCGAGCCCATCCGGGTGCCTCACGAAGGCTTCAGCCTGGAAGGCTTGGCCGTGGGCTTGGTGCGGGCGGGCGTGCACTGACGGGCGACAGGACATCGGCTTCGCCGGGCGGCGCGGTGCACCGCCTCTAGAGGCTCGAGCACGCGACAAAGAAAAAGGGCCTGCTCAGCGAGCAGGCCCTTTCAAATTTGGCGGAGTGGACGGGACTCGAACCCGCGACCCCCGGCGTGACAGGCCGGTATTCTAACCGACTGAACTACCACTCCGCGTCGGGGCTGCGTTCGCAACTTTCGTTGCCGGTGCTGCCAGACCGATCTAATTTTTGGCGTCCCCTAGGGGATTCGAACCCCTGTTACAACCGTGAAAGGGTCGTGTCCTAGGCCTCTAGACGAAGGGGACAAATCCTTCATGCCCTTGAACCGCGCGCCACCTTTTGATTGGTGGAGGTAAGCGGGATCGAACCGCTGACCTCTTGCATGCCATGCAAGCGCTCTCCCAGCTGAGCTATACCCCCTTGGGGCATCACCCGGCGTTTGTCGAATTGCGTTTGTCGAATTCGCCAACGACCCGGTAATGACTTCAGGTGTCGCGCTGTTCAAGCGAGAAAGAGACTATAGCGCGTTTCTCAAATGGATTGCAAGCGGCCCATCAAAATTTTTCGATCGAACAGGGCCAGGCATTGG
The DNA here is from genome assembly GCF_027532025.1 of Inhella sp. Classification (GTDB taxonomy): domain Bacteria; phylum Pseudomonadota; class Gammaproteobacteria; order Burkholderiales; family Burkholderiaceae_C; genus Inhella. The sequence goes on from NZ_JAPZSY010000019.1 coordinate 24,575, forward strand.
TCGATGGCCGGGGTTTGCGTCTTGCCGAAAACGGCCACGCGAACCGGGATGGCAAGCTGCGGCATCTTGAGGCCATGGCCCGCAAGGACGGCCTTGAAAGCGGCTGCCACCCCCGCCGCCGTCCATTCAGCGTCATTCAACGCAAGCGCCAGCGCGCGCACCGCAGGACGGATGCTGTCCGTCAGGTGTTGGGTGCGCAAGTCGTCGGCCAGCGTCACCTCCCCGTAATAGGCGACCAGCCATTCGGCCAGGGCCTCGAGCGTGCTGCACCGGTCTTTGAACAGCTCGCACTGCGCCTCCAAGGGCGCGCTGCTGGGCATCACAAGGCCTCGCGCCGCCAAACGCGGGGCGATCAGCGCCGCCAAGCGATCGGCGGACGCCGATTTCATGTGCTGGCCGTTCACCCACTCCAACTTGGCAGGATCCCACTGGGCGGGGCTCTTGCTGAGATGACTGCCGTCAAACCAAGCAACGAATTGCTCGCGGCTGAAAATCTCGTCGTCGCCGTGACTCCATCCCAAACGTGCCAAGTAGTTCAGCATGGCTTCGGGCAGGTAGCCAGCCTGTTCGTAGGCCGTCACGCTCACAGCGCCGCGGCGCTTGGACAACTTCTGGCCGTCGTCGCCCAAGATGACTGGCATGTGCCCGTACTGCGGCAAGGGAGCGCCCAAGGCCTGGAACAGGTTGATTTGCCACGGCGTGTTGTTGATGTGCTCGTCGCCGCGGAACACATGGCTGATGCGCATGTCCCAGTCGTCCACCACCACCGCGAAGTTGTAGGTGGGCACGCCGTCGGCGCGCACCAGGATCAGATCGTCGATCTCGCGGTTGCTGATGCGAATCTCGCCCTTGACGAGGTCTTGCCAGACCACGTCCCCATCGGACGGGTTCTTGAAACGGATCACCGATGCCACGCCCGGAGGCGCGGACGGCAGAGTTTTGCCGGCTTCGGGGCGCCAGCGTCCGTCGTAGCGGCGCTTTTCACCTCGGGCCTCTTGCCCGGCCTTCATGGCCTCGAGTTCTTCTGGGGTCGCGTAGCAGCGGTAGGCTTTCCCATCCTGGATGAGTTGCTCAGCAACGGCTTGGTAGCGGTCGAGCCGCTGCATCTGGTAGACCGGGCCCTCGTCGTAGTCCAGCCCCAGCCACTGCATGGACGCCAAGATCTGATCGACCGAGTCCTGCGTCGAGCGCGCCACGTCGGTGTCTTCGATGCGAAGCACGAACTGCCCGCCATGGTGACGGGCGTAGGCCCAGGAGTACAGCGCCGTGCGGGCGGTGCCCAGGTGCAGGAAACCCGTCGGAGACGGGGCGATTCGGGTGCGAATGGGGGTCACGGCAGGGGCGTTCATCGGGTCGTCAAGGTGGTCAGGCCGCGAAGCAAGTCGTCGGTGATGTCTCCCACGTGCTCCAGACCGACGGCCAGACGAATGAGGCCTTGGCCGATACCGGCCGCCTGACGCTGGGCTTCCGTCAGACGGCCATGAGAGGTGGTGGCTGGGTGGGTGATGATGGACTTGGTGTCACCCAGGTTGGTGGCGACGCTCAACACCCGGGTGCTGTCGATGACATGGAAAGCGGCAGCGCGCGCGGCCTCCGGGCTGTCGGCCTTCAGATCGAAAGACAACACGGCCCCGCCCTGCCCGCTTTGCTGGCGCATGGCCAGCGCGTGTTGGGGGTGCGATGGCAGCGATGGGTAGTAAACCCGTCCGAGTTCAGGGCGGGTCTCCAGCCAGTGGGCAATGGTCAGCGCCCGTTCGCTTTGAGCGTGCATGCGCAGCGACAGGGTTTCCAGGCCCTTGAGCACCACCCAGGCATTGAAGGGGGCGAGCACCATGCCGGCCGTGCGCATGACGGGGCCGAAGACGTCCACGATCAGGTGCTTGGGGCCGCACAGGGCCCCGGCCATGACCCGCCCTTGACCGTCCATGTACTTGGTGGCGGAGTGCATCACGACATCAGCCCCCAGGGCGGCCGGTTGTTGCAGGGTCGGCGTGGCGTAGGTGTTGTCGACGGCCAGCAAAGCGCCCGCACCGTGCGCAATCGCAGCCAGTGCGGCGATGTCGCACACCTCGTTGAGGGGGTTGGTGGGGGTCTCAGCGAACAGCAGGCGAGTTCGGGGCCGCAGGGCGGCTTGCCACTCTGCAGGGTCGGTTTGGGACACGAAAGTCGTCTCGACACCGAACTTGGCGAACTCCTTGGCGAACAGGTTGATGGTGGAGCCGAACACCGAGCGGGAGCACACCACGTGGTCACCAGCCTGCAGCAGACCCATGCCCAACAACAGGATGGCGCTCATGCCCGTGGACGTCGCAATGGCGGCCTCGGTGCCCTCCAGGGCCGCCAAGCGGGCCTCCAAGCTTCGCACCGTGGGGTTGCCGGTGCGCGAGTACGTGAAGTCCTCGCTCTGAGCGAATCGCTGCGCCGCCGTGGCGGCGTCGGGCTGCACGTAGGCGCTGGTCAGGAACAGAGCCTCAGAGTTTTCGCCGTGCTGGCTGGGGGGCAAAGCGGTGCGCACCGCCAGCGTGTCGCGGTGCAGGCCTGCGGGCAGGGGGCGGCTCGGCATGACTCAGTCGCTTTGGGATTGCAGCGCCAGTCGGCCGCTGGCGGCGGCGTCCTCGTCCTGCGGCTTGGGCCGTTGGGCCTGCAGCGCGGCGATCTCACCCTCGCCGATGTCGCCCGTGATGTAGTGGCCGTCGAAGCACGAGGCTTCGAAACCGTTCAACTTGGGTTGCAAGGCGGCCACCACGCGCTTCATGGCATCGACGTCTTGATAAATCAGCGCATCGGCGCCGATGTAGGCGCGAATCTCTTCGAGCGTGCGGCCGTGCGCGATGAGTTCTTCGCGCGTGGGCATGTCGATGCCGTACACGTTGGGGTAGCGCACCGGAGGCGCTGCCGAGGCCATGTACACCTTGACCGCGCCGGCCTCGCGGGCCATGGCGACGATTTCCTTGGATGTGGTGCCGCGAACGATGGAGTCGTCCACCAACAGCACGCGGCGGCCCTTGAACTCCTGCGCAATGGCATTGAGCTTTTGACGCACCGACTTCTTGCGCACGCCCTGCCCCGGCATGATGAAGGTGCGGCCCACGTAGCGGTTCTTCACGAAGCCTTCTCGGTAAGGGCGGCCGATGCGATGGGCCAATTGCATGGCCGAGGGTCGGCTGCTTTCCGGGATGGGGATGACAACGTCGATCTCTTGCGGAGGGATGGTCGACAGCACCCGCTGAGCCAAGGTCTCGCCCATGTTCAGGCGGGCTTGGTAGACGGAAATGCCATCCAGGACCGAGTCCGGTCGGGCCAAGTAGACGAACTCGAACATGCAGGGGTTGAGGCTGGCTTGTTCAGCGCACTGGCGGGTGTGGAGTTGGCCCTCGGTGTCGATGAACAGCGCCTCGCCCGGCTCCACATCGCGTTCCAGCTTGAAGCCGGTGCCTTCGAGCGTCACGCTCTCGCTGGCAACCATCCACTCGCCATCCTGGCCCCGTCCGAAGCACAGGGGACGAATGCCGTACGGGTCGCGGAAGGCCAGCAAACCGTGACCGGCAATGAGTGCGATGACCGCATAACTGCCGCGCAGCCGGCGATGCACTGCACGCACAGCCTCGAACACGGCGTCGGCCGTGAGGGGCAAGTCGCGGGCCACGTTTTCCAGCTCGTGGGCCACCACGTTGATGAGCACCTCGGTGTCGCTCTCGGTGTTGATGTGGCGGCGGTCCACGGCGAACAATTCCGCCCGCAACTCGGCGGTGTTGGTCAGGTTGCCGTTGTGCACCAGCACCAAGCCGAAGGGCGCGTTGACGTAGAAGGGCTGCGCCTCTTCTTCGCTGTGCGCATTGCCCGCGGTGGGGTAGCGAACTTGCCCAAGGCCGATGTGGCCCGGCAAGGCCCGCATGTTGCGGGTGCGGAAGACATCGCGCACCATGCCCTTGGCCTTGTGCATGAAGCATTTGGTGCCGTCCATGGTGACGATGCCCGCGGCATCTTGGCCGCGATGCTGCAACAGCAACAAGGCGTCGTACAACAGTTGATTGACGGGCTGATGGGACAGCGCTCCGACGATGCCACACATGGCGGTTCTCCTCAGGTCTTGGCGCCAGCGGCAGGCGCCGGAGGCAGCACAAGGCGGTGCAAGTCTTGCGGGAACAGGGGGGACAGCGCTTGCAAGGCCGCACCCAGCCAGGGGCGCAACAGGGAGTCGCGCCAACTGGGGTGTTTGACAAAGGGGGTGAAGCCGATAAGCACCGCCAGCAGCAGGATCAGCAGCAGGCCTTTCACGAGACCAAAGCCAGCGCCCAACACGCGGTCCACGCCCTGCAAGGGGGTGGCGTGAACCAGCGTGCGGCTCAAGCGGGCGAGCACCGCGCACACGACCAACACCAAGACGAAGGCCAAAACCGGGGCCGCGAGGGCTTGCCACGCGCCCTCGCCCGTTGCAGGCGGAAGCCAAAGTGCCACGCCCGGCGCCACCCAGGGGGCGGTCACGTAGGCCACCACCCAACCCGCCAGCGACAAGGCCTGGAACACGAAACCTCGCAGCGCCCCCACCACAGCGGACAGCAGCAAGACGCCCAGCAAGGCCAGGTCCGCCCAGGTGAGCAGCCCTTCTTGCCCGGTCGTCATAGGGTGAGAACCTTGCCAGGCAAGCCCACGGCCTGCGCGGCGGCAGCGGCCTTGTCGGCGTCGGCCTTGGTATCGAATGGCCCCAAGCGGACGCGAATGCGATCGCCCTCGCCCGTCTTGGCGACTTGGGTGTAGGTGCGCAGCCCTTTGCGCTCCAGCCGCTGCCGGGCATCCTGGGCCGACTTCTGGTCGGCGAAGGCACCCACTTGCACCACGTAGCGGCCGGGCGACTCGGCCTTCGCAGGCGAGGGCGGCTGACGGGCCGGAGCAGGCGCGGGAGCCACGGTCGGCGCGACCGCCGGTTGGGCGCTGAGACGCGCCGCGGCAGGAGCAGGCGTGGATTCGGGGACTTCTTCGGCGGGTTCGGGCACCGACACCGGGGCAGGCGCAGGAGCTTCGGCCCGGGCCGCCGCGGGCAGGCTGGCGGGGACTTCGCTCACGCGCGCTGGCACGTCCGCCAGCGGCCCAGCCCGGTCTTGGGACGGGATCACGATGGGCAAGTCCATCGGCACCGGGCGCGGCTGCGTCTCAAAGACCAACGGAAAGGCGACGATGCCAACGCCGACCAACACGGCCGCCCCGATCAAGCGGTGGCGCGCCTGCTGACGCAATCGCTGGATGTGCTCGGCAGCGTCCACTTGAACTGCCGACGGGTTCGCACGCTTGCGGCCGGAGGCGGCGGGCGCCGACGCGGCCGGCGCCGACTGGCGCCGCAAAAAGGACAACAAGCCCATCGACAGTCGCAACAGAGTGGGAGGAAGGGATGCCGGACCCGGGACCGTGGGGACTCAAACGACGCTGGTGCGCGCGACGCTGGAGCCCGCCCGCCACCCGGCCATCACACCCCCAACGGTGAAGAACGATCCGAAGACCACGATTCTATCGGCGGGCTCACTCTGCGCCCGGGCGGCCTCATAGGCCAACCAGGGGGTGGCGTGCTGGAAAACACGCACCGCCTGCGGGCACTTCAAGCCAGGGCGCAACCGCTCAAAACGCGCTGCCAAGTCGGCGGCCGAAGCCGCCCGCGGCGTGGGCAGGTCGCAAAAATGCCACTCGTCGATCGAAGGCGCGATGCGACCCAGCACCTCGTCCAGGGCCTTGTCGCCCATCGCACCGAACACGGCGTGCGTGCGGGGGGCAAAGCCCATCTGGTCCAGGTTTTGGGCCAGGGTCGCCACCGCGTGCGGGTTGTGCGCCACATCCAGCACCACCGCCGGTTGACCGGGCAGCACCTGAAAGCGGCCGGGCAACTCCACCAAGGCCAGGCCGCTGCGCACCGCCTGGGCACTGATGGGCAAGCGGTCGGCCAAGGCCTCGAAAGCCGCCAGCACGCCCGCGGCGTTCAGCAACTGGTTCGCCCCCCGCAGGGCGGGGTACGCCAAGCCGGCGTACCGCTTGCTGCGTCCTTGCCAGCGCCATTGCTGACGATCGCCCTCGAACGAGAAGTCGCGACCGGCCTGACGCAGATCGGCGCCCCGAAGCCGGGCCTGCTCGGCGATGCTGTCTGGCGGCACGGGATCGGCGCACACGGCGGCCCGGCCTGATCGCAAGATGCCGGCCTTTTCGCGGCCGATGCTCTCGCGGTCGGGGCCCAGGTACTCCATGTGGTCGAGGTCGATGCTGGTGATGACCGAGACGTCGGGATCGATGGCGTTGACAGCGTCGAGCCGCCCACCCAGACCGACCTCCAGGATCACCAGGTCCAGGGGCTCGCTGGCCAAGCGGCGCAAGATGGCCAGCGTGGTGAACTCAAAGTAGGTCAGCGCCAACCCGTCGCGCGCCGCTTCCACGGCCTCGAAATGCGGCAGCAGCGATTCGGCCGACACCGGGGCACCGCCCACACGGCAGCGCTCCTCGAAGTCCAAGAAGTGCGGCTTGATGTAGAGCCCCACGCGGTAACCCGCTTGCAGGGCGATGCTCTCCAGCATGGCGCAGGTGCTGCCTTTGCCATTGGTGCCAGCCACCGTCACCACGGGAGCGTCGAAGCGCAAGCCCAGGCGGTCCCGCACCCGCTCCACGCGGGCCAAGGTCATGTCGATGGTCTTGGGGTGGAGACGCTCGCAATGCGCGAGCCAGTCCAACAAAGTGTTCATGGCGCAAAAAAGGCCAGGATCTGCCTGGCCTCGGTGTGGGCGGAGGGTGGGCTCAGGCGACCGCGTCAGCGCTCTGGCGCTGCAACATGGCCAGGCAATTCGCCACGGTGCTGCGCAGTTCACGGCGGTCGACGATCATGTCGACGGCGCCCTTCTCCATCAAGAACTCAGCCCGCTGGAAGCCCGGCGGGAGCTTCTCTCGCACGGTGTTTTCGATGACCCGCGGGCCGGCAAAGCCGATCAAGGCCTTGGGCTCGGCGACGACGATGTCGCCCACGAAGGCGAAACTGGCCGACACCCCGCCCATGGTGGGGTCGGTCAGCACGCTGACGTAAGGCAGCTTGGCTCGGGCCAGCTGCGTGAGCGCCGCATTGCACTTGGCCATTTGCATCAAGCTCAGCAAACCCTCTTGCATGCGAGCGCCGCCGGTGGCGGTGAAGCAAATGAAGGGCGTCTTGAGCTCGACGGCCGTTTGCACGCCGCGAGCAAAGCGCTCGCCCACCACCGAACCCATGGAGCCGCCCATAAACTCGAACTCGAAGCAGGCGACGACCACGGGCACGCTCATCACGGCGCCGCCCATCACCACCAAGGCGTCGGTTTCGCCGGTGGCCTCCAGCGCCTCTTGCAAGCGCTGGGGGTACTTCTTGCTGTCTTTGAACTTCAGGGCGTCGACCGGCAAGACCTCCTGACCGACTTCAAAGCGCCCTTCCCCATCCAAGAACGCGTTCAGGCGCGCCCGGGCACCGATGCGGTGGTGGTGGCTGCATTTCGGGCAGACGTTTTGGTTTTGCTCCAGGTCGGCCTTGTAAAGCACGGTTTCGCAGCTGGGGCATTTGGTCCACAAGCCCTCGGGCACTTGGCGACGGTCGGACGGGTCGCTGTGCTGGATCTTCGGGGGCAAGAGTTTGTCGAGCCAACTCATCGTTCAAGTCTCCTGGCCATCGAGGGCCTTGCGGATGCCGGCGAGGAAGTCGCGCAGCACAAGCGCCGCATTATCCGGCCCGGCGCGCTCCACCAACTGAACCAGGGCGGAACCGATGACCACGGCGTCGGCCACCTTCGCCACGGCCTGGGCGCTGGCCGCATCGCGGATGCCGAAGCCCACGCCGATGGGAAGGCTCAGGTGCGCCCGCAGGCGCGGGAACACCTCGGCCACCGCGGCCACGTCCAGGTGTCCGGCGCCCGTCACGCCGCGCAAGCTCACGTAGTAGACGTAGCCGCTGGCCAACTGCGCCACCTGACGGATGCGCTCGTCGGACGAGGTGGGTGCCAGCAAAAAGATGGGGTCCAAGCCTTCGGCCTTCATGGCCTGCGAGAACGGCGCGGCTTCCTCTGGCGGGTAATCCACCACCAGCACCCCGTCGACGCCCGCGGCCTTGGCTTGGCGCGCAAAGCTCGGCAGGCCCAGGCGCTCGATCGGGTTGGCGTAGCCCATCAGCACGACCGGCGTGCTGGTGTTGGTGGCGC
>NZ_JAPZSY010000088.1 GCF_027532025.1 Inhella sp.
CCGCGTTGGATCGACATGACGCACCCGGTCGTGACGGAATGCGTGCACTCTAAAAACCGCCGCTGACCTTGTCCCGCCCCCCAAAGGGGGGCCCCATGCGGATGGGATGGGGGGGTCAGATGTCCTTGATCAGCTTGCGGAACTCGTCGATGTCTTCAAAGCTGCGGTAGACCGAGGCGAACCGCACGTAGGCCACCTTGTCGATCTTGCGCAGCTCGCGCATCACCAACTCGCCAATGCGGCTGCTGGGCACTTCGCGATCGTTTTGCGCCAGGATGTGCTCCTGGATGCGCTCCAGCGCGGCATCGACTTGTTCGGTGCTGACCGGGCGCTTGCGCAAGGCCAGCATCATGGACGCGCGCGGCTTGTTCGTGTCGAACTCGCTGCGCGTGCCGTCCTTCTTAATCACCATGGGGAGCGCGATTTCGGCGCGCTCGTAGGTGGTGAAGCGCCGGTCGCAGCCCAGGCAACGCCGCCGCCGCCGCACCACGTCGCCTTCGTCCGACTCGCGGGTTTCCGCGACCTGGGTTTCGGCGTGGGAACAGAAGGGGCAGCGCATGCTGGGGTTGGTGCCTCAGCCGTACACCGGGAAGGCCTGGGTGAGTGCGGCCACTTGCCCGCGCACGCGGGCGATCACCGCCTCGTCACGTGGTGCATCAAGCACGTCGGCGATCAGGTCGGCCGTCAGGCGCGTTTCGGCTTCCTTGAAGCCGCGGGTGGTCAGCGCCGGCGTGCCCAGGCGGATGCCGCTGGTGACCATCGGCTTCTCAGGGTCGTTGGGGATCGAGTTCTTGTTGCAAGTCATGTGGGCGCTGCCCAGCACGGCCTCGGCGTCCTTGCCAGTGATGCCCTTGGGGCGCAGGTCCACCAACATCACGTGACTTTGCGTGCGACCGCTGATGATGCGCAGCCCGCGCTCCGTCAGGCGCGTGGCCAGAACTTGGGCGTTGGTCACCACTTGTTGCTGGTAAGCCTTGAACTCGGGCGTCAGCGCTTCCTTGAAGGCGACGGCCTTGCCGGCGATGACGTGCATCAACGGGCCCCCCTGCAAGCCCGGGAACACGGCGCTGTTGATCTTCTTGGCAATGGCCTCGTCGTTGCAGACGATGACGCCGCCGCGCGGGCCGCGCAAGCTCTTGTGGGTGGTGCTGGTGCACACATCGGCAAAAGGCACGGGGCTGGGGTACACGCCCGCGGCGATCAGGCCGGCGTAGTGGGCCATGTCCACCATCAAGTAGGCGCCCACCGCCTTGGCCACCTTGGCGAAACGCTCGAAGTCGATGTGCAGGCTGTAGGCCGAGGCGCCCGCGATGATCATCTTGGGCTTGTGCTCGTGGGCGAGGCGTTCCATCGCGTCGTAATCGATGGCTTCTTGCGCGTTCAAGCCGTAGCTGACGACCTTGAACCACTTGCCGCTCATGTTCAGGGACATGCCGTGGGTGAGGTGGCCGCCTTCGGCCAAGCTCATGCCCAAGATGGTGTCGCCGGGCTGCAGCAAGGCCAAGAACACGGCTTGGTTGGCTTGCGAGCCGCTGTTGGGTTGCACGTTGGCAAAGTTGGCGCCGAACAACTGCTTCAAGCGGTCGATGGCCAGTTGCTCGGCCACGTCCACGTACTCACAGCCGCCGTAGTAGCGCTTGCCGGGGTAGCCCTCGGCGTACTTGTTGGTCAGCTGACTGCCTTGCGCCTGCATCACGGCGCGCGAGGTGTAGTTTTCGCTGGCGATTAGCTCGATGTGGTCTTCTTGCCGGCGCGTCTCGGCCGCGATGGCGGCGTACAACTCGGGATCGGACTCGGGCAGGGCCAAGGGGGAGAGGGTGCTCATACAAGGGCTCCGGTTCAGGATGAGCCCGCGCCGCCACCGTCGAGCCAGCGACGCAGGTGGCCCAGGCGAACGACTCAAGGCGGCCGCTGGTGCGGCCGGCTGCACTTCCCGGTGGTGGCCCACCTCGGGGCCTCAGCCCCTCATCGCCAGTCGCGCAGCGGCAGGCAGTGTACTCAGGGTTTCCACAGGGCCATCTGTTCGCTGGGACCGGATGCCGCGGTCGGCGAAGGCTCGGCGTCGTTGCGCGGCGCCGTGTTGGGCGGCCGCTTGCCGGCCATCACGGCCTTGAGCTGCTCGTTTTCCCAGAGCACCTTGGCCGCGTAGCCGCCGTCGTCGGGCAGGTTGGCGGCGCCCACGTAGTGGCGCAGGCCTTCTGAAACGCTACCGGCGCGCTGGATGCACTCGCGCAGCACCTGCACACCGACCCGCAAGTTGGTGATGGGGTCCAGCGCCGCCCGCTGGCCGCCGAAGGCCAGGTACTTGTCGTCGTGCACGTGGGTCATCACCTGCATCAGGCCTTGGGCCCCCACCGGGCTGTGGGCGAAGGGGTTGAAGCTGGACTCCACCGCCATCACCGCCAGCACCAACGTGGGTTCGACGCGAGCGAGGCGGCCGGCTTCCCAGGCCTCCAATACCAATCGATTCATCGCCTCGGGGGCCACCTTGTACTTTCGCGCCAGCCACTGAGACACCTGCCGCTGCGGCGGGGAAAGCTCGTCGCTGGCAGCGAAGGTGACGCGGGTGATGGCCTCGGGGTCTGACGGCAGCAGCAGGCCATCGGCGTTGGTCTCGGCGCGGGCAGCAGCCCGTTCCGCCAGCCAGGCGTGGGCCCGGTGCTCCAGGCGATCCCGCCACTGGGGCTGGCTGGAGAAGGCGACGACCAAGCTGAGCGACGCCAGGCCCAGCAGCGCCAGCGTGTTGTGGCTGACGAGGAGCAGTCCCTGGGCGACGTCTTTGACAAACACAGAGAATCCGCCGGCCATCTGGCGCAGCGAGGTTCGGAGTGAGTGGGCGTGTCGCATGCAATGCCTTGTGGTTTCAGGAGGCTGGGTGGGCCCGGGTTTACCCGCATCCACACAACGGCGCGGATTCTCTGGAGCTCGTCATAACCAGTCAAGGGTTTAGAGCTTTTTCTAAATAACCAAGAAGCATGAAATACACGGACCTGCGCGACTTTCTGGCGGCCTTGGAGCGCGACGGCGAATTGCGCCGGGTGCGTCAGCCGGTGTCGCCCCATTTGGAAATGACGGCCTTGAGCGACCGGGTGCTGCGCGCCAAGGGCCCGGCGTTGTGGTTCGAGCATCCGCAGTCGGGAGATCGCCCGGTTCTGACGAACCTGTTCGGCACGGTCGAGCGGGTGGCCCGGGGCATGGGAGCCACGGACCTCGCCTCATTGCGACAGGTGGGGCATGTGCTGGCCGCGTTGAAAGAGCCCGAGCCCCCCAAAGGCTTGAAAGACGCCGGGCGCTTGCTGGAGATGGCGCGCACCGTGTGGCAGATGCGTCCCAGCGTGCACCGCCGGCCGCCTTGCCACGAAGAGATCGTCGAGGGCGCGGAGCTCGACCTGCGGCGTTGGCCCATCCAGCACTGCTGGCCAGACGATGCGGGCCCCTTGCTGACCTGGGGCTTGGTGATCACGCGCGGCCCGCAATCGGTGCCCGCGCCTCGTTTGCGGCAGAACCTGGGCATTTACCGCCAACAGTTGATCGGTCCGCGTCAACTCATCATGCGGTGGCTGGCCCATCGCGGTGGCGCGCTGGACTTCCGAGCCTTTCGCCTCGCCAACCCTGGCCAACCCTTCCCCATGGCGGTGGCCTTGGGGGCCGACCCCGCCACCACCCTGGGCGCCGTGACCCCCGTGCCAGACTCGTTGAGCGAGTACCAGTTCGCGGGTCTGCTGCGCGGCGGGCGAACGGAGTTGGCGGAGGCCTCGGTGGGCGAAGCGGGCCTGATGTTGCAAGTGCCCGCGCACGCGGAGATGGTGTTGGAGGGGCACATCCCGCCAGCTGCCGCGGGGTTTCAGGGCCACAGTGAACTCGGCACACCACTCAAGGAGATGGACGGCTACCTCCACGCACTGGAAGGTCCTTTTGGCGACCACACCGGCTACTACAACGAACAGGAGTGGTTCCCCGTGTTCGAGTTGAGCCGCGTCACGCAGCGGCGCGGGGCGTTTTATCACTCCACCTACACGGGCAAGCCGCCCGACGAGCCGGCCGTGTTGGGCATGGCCCTGAACGAAGTCTTCGTGCCCTTGTTGCAGAAGCAATACCCGGAGATCGTCGATTTCTATTTGCCCCCCGAGGGGTGCAGTTACCGGATGGCGGTCATCAGCATCCGCAAGGCCTATCCGGGTCACGCCAAGCGCTTGATGTTCGGGTTGTGGAGCTTCTTGCGGCAATTCATGTACACGAAGTTCATCGTCGTGGTCGACGACGACGTCAACATCCGCGACTGGCAGGACGTGATTTGGGCCATCACCACCCGCGTGGACCCCGTGCGGGACACCGTGCTGGTCGACCAGACGCCCATCGACTACCTGGACTTTGCCTCCCCGGTCAGCGGCTTGGGCGGCAAGATGGGGCTGGACGCCACGAGCAAATGGCCGGGCGAAACCCAGCGGGAATGGGGGCGCGTCATCACCATGCCCCCGCAGGTACAGGCCCGTGCCGATGCGGTGTTTGCGGAACTGTTTGGCAGCCCGGCGAACAAATCCTGAACGACGGCGCTTGAAGATCGGGCGCCAATCGCTTATCGTGGAGGCGCCTCAAGCGAGGCATTCCCATGGCGCAATCGTTGCGCGCCAGGAGCCCTCGGACGAATGCGCCGAGAGCCCCACCGGTGGCAAGCCACCAGCCCCGCCTCACCGTTCTGGTGGGGCGGGGTTTCTTCTTTTTGGGGCGGTGCGTGCTTCAGTGGCCCGCCAGCCAGCCCAGGATCTCGTACACCAAGTAGCGTCCGCGTTGGGCGCCGGTTGCGCTGGGAAGGAAGTTCTCCAGGCGCTGGGGGGGCTCGAAGCCGCGCATCACCGGGGCCGGGCGGAACTCCACCCCAGGATTGGCCTCGCGAAACGCGCGAAGCGCTCGGGGCATGTGCAAGCCATGGGTGACCAGCACCACCTTGCGCACGCCCTGGGCTTGAAGCACCGGCGCGCTGAGTTGGGCGTTGCCCCGCGTGTCGATGGACTCCGATTCGGCCCACGCCAGCGGCAGTCGGAATTCGTTGGCCGCCACGCGGGTCGCCAGCACTGCCTCGGAGGGTTGATCGGGTGCGGCCAGGGGGTTGCGACCGCCAGTGAACGCCAGGGGCAAGCCCAGTTCGCGGGACCAAAACACCCCCCGGCGCAGGCGCTCCAGGGTTTCGGTCTTCAGGTCGTAGAGGCCGTCGGGATCGGCGCGGCGGGCCAATCCACCCCCCAACACCAGCACCACCGCATCCCGGTCGCGGGCCCATGGGGACACGCTGGCGCGCACGTCCGAAGCGGCAGGTGTTCGGGCCCAGGCCCAACCCAGCGGTTCGACCACGGCATCGCTCGTCAGGGCCCAGGCCAAGGCCAGGCCCAGCCCCAGCATCCAACGTCCGATGCGCCACCGACGCGCCAAAAGGGCGCCGAGCAGCGCAAGGGCCAAAGGGCCTGCCGGAGGCAGCAGGAGGAAGACGAGCGCATGTCGCATGGCGCGGCATCTTCCCATGACCTCCGCTGGGGGTTCAGGGCCCTCGCTATGCTCGGCGCTTTCGTTCAAAAGGCGTGGATCCGGTGTCTGACAACGTGCAAACCATCACCTTGGCGGGAGGCTGTTTTTGGTGCCTCGAGGCTGTCTTTCAGCGCATCCGGGGGGTTGTGGCCGTGGAAAGCGGCTACAGCAACGGGCACACGCCCGACCCTCAATACGAACAGGTTTGCTCGGGGAACACCGGCCACGCCGAGGTGGTGCGCGTGCAGTTCGATCCTCGCGAGGTCTCCCTGGAGGATTTGTTGGCCGTGTTCTTCGCCGTGCACGACCCGACCACGCTCAACCGCCAAGGCCAAGACGTGGGGACGCAGTACCGCAGCGGCATCTACACACACTCAGCCGACCAAACCGAGGTGGTCAAGCGGGTGATGGCCGAGGCCCAGGGCGCGTGGCCCAACCCGATCGTCACCGAGTTGCAGCCGGTGTCGGGCTACGTCAAGGCCGAGGCCTACCACCAGCGTTACTTTGAGAACCATCCTGAAGCCGGCTATTGCGCGTTCGTGGTGGCACCCAAGGTTGAGAGGTTTCAACGCGCGTTCCGGCGCTTGCTGAGCGCATGAACCTCGTGGCGGCTTCGGCACCTCCGTTGGCTTGGGCCGGGTTGGCGCTGAGTTACCCCGGTGGCCCCTCCTTGACGTTCCCCGATCTGGTGCTGGGGGAGGGTGAACATCTGCTGCTACGCGGACCCTCCGGCGCCGGCAAGAGCAGCCTCATCGCGCTGCTGGCGGGGCTGCAGCGACCCAGCGTCGGTGATGTGGTGCTGGCGGGGCAGTCCCTGGCTGGCTTGCGGCCCTCCGAGCGCGACGCCTGGCGCGGGGCGGTGCTGGGGGTGTTGCCGCAGCGGCTGCACCTGTGCGAGGGCTTGAGCCTGCTCGACAACCTGCGGCTGCCGGGCGTGGCCGTGGGGCAGCCTGTGAGCCGGGAGCGGGTGCTGAGCCTGGCGCAGCGCTTGGGTTTGGAGGGCATGCTGGCACGGCGGCCCGAGCATTTGAGCGGCGGGCAATTGCAGCGCGCCGCCTTGGCGCGGGCGCTGGTGCGGCGGCCTCGACTGCTGCTGCTGGACGAGCCCAGCAGCAGTTTGGATGACTCCGCCACCGAGACTTTGTTGGACTTGGTCACCGCCTTGGCCGGAGAGGAGGGCGCCTCGCTCGTGGTCGCCACCCACGATGCGCGCGTGGTGATGGGCTTGCAAGCGCGTTGTGGCTCGGCCTGCCGCGCCCTGGCGCTGGAGGCGCACGCATGAGCCTTTTGCGCTTGGCATGGCAACTGGCGCTCGCGCGCCCAGGGGCGGCGTTCTTGGGTGTGCTGCTGCTGGCCCTGGGCTGGGCGGCGGTGGCTTTTGTGTTGCTGGTGTCCGAGCAGGTGGACCAGCGGGTGAAGCGCGACCTCGCCGGCATCGACCTGGTGGTGGGCGCCAAGGGCAGCCCCATGCAGATCATGCTGTCTGGGGTGTTCCATTTGGATGTGCCCACCGGCAACATCCCCCTGGCGACCGTGGAGACGCTGCGTCAGCAGCCTATGGTGGCCGAGGTCTGGCCGCTCAGCTTGGGCGACAGCGTGAAGGGTTGGCGCTTGGTGGGGGCCGAGCCGGCCTACCTGGCGCTCTACGGCGGGCAGCTGGCGCAGGGGCGTCTGTGGCAGCAGCCCCTGGAGACGGTGCTCGGCGCCGAAGTGGCACGGGCCACCGGCTTGAAGGTGGGCGACCGCTTCGTGGGCAGCCATGGCTTGGGGGAGGGCGGCCACGAGCATGGCGACCACCCCTACACCGTGGTGGGCGTGTTGGCCCCGAGCGGCGCGGTGCTGGACCGCTTGGCCCTGACCGACTTGGCGTCGGTCTGGACAGTCCATGAGGACATGCACGCCTTGGACGACAGCGACCGCCAGGCGATGGCCGCCGATCGGGAGGTCACCATCGCCCTGGTGCGTTACCGCAGCCCCTTGGCGGCCGCCCTGTTGCCGCGATGGGTGAATGCGCAGGAGGGCTTGCAGTCGGCGGCCCCCGCCCTGGAGAGCGCTCGCCTTCTGCGCATGGTTGGTGCCGGGCGGGAGGTGCTGCAGGGCTTTGGCGCGATGTTGCTGGTGAGCAGCTTGCTCAGCCTGGTCATCGTGCAGATGAACGCCGTGCGCGAGCGCCAGGGGGATCTGGCCCTGCTGCGTTTGATGGGTGCGCCTCCCTGGCGTTTGGCGGCTTTGGTGGCCTGGCAGGCGGTGTTGAGCATGACCGTCGCGCTGGCGCTGGGCCTGTTGGCCGCGCACGCTGCGCTGGCAGCGCTGGCGCACTGGCTGGCAGGGCAACAGTCGCTGCCCTTGGACCCCACCTTTTGGAGCCGCAGCGAGGGGTGGCTGTGGCCCGTGGCCGTAGGCTTGGCGTTGCTGGCCTCCGCATGGCCGGCTTGGCGCGCGATGCGCACCGACGTCAGCACCCTGTTGCAATCACCCCGTTGAGAAAGGAATGCCATGAAGTTCGCCAAAGGCCTCGTGCTGGGCTTGGGTTGGGTGACGCTGGTCGCTTGGGCCCAACCCAAGCTGGATGCGCACACCCGCAAAGACATCGATCGCCACCGCGCCATGGCCCAGGCGCACGAGGAGGCGGCCAAGTGCCTGGAGTCGGGCCGTCCTGAGGCGGAATGCCTCAAGCAGCTGCAAGCCCGCTGCAAGGGCTTGGCCATCGGCAAGTACTGCGGGATGAAGCATGAGCACTGAACGCGGGTGGGGTTGCGGACTCTTGGCCCTGGCCCTGGCCCTGGCGCTGCCCGTGTCCGCGCAGCCGCGCACCAACGGGGCGGCGGCCGCCGGTGCCATCGGGCAAGGCCCGGGGTTTCACGACCCCCGCAGCCCCTTCAAGCCCCTGGAGGACAAGCCGGGCGTGCTGCCTTGGTCGCTGCTGTCCTCGGTGACGACACGCGTCGAGAAGAAGAAGCTCATCGCCCAGTTCCCGCCCGAAGTGGCGGCCCTGCACCAGAAGAAGGTCAAGATCCAGGGCTTCATGATGCCGCTGGAGCCGGGCGACCGACAGAAGCACTTTTTGTTGTCGAGCGTGCCCACCAGCTGCAACTTCTGCGTGCCCGCCGGCCCCGAAGGCTTGGTGGAGGTGCGCAGCCTCACGCCCGTGCGCTATACGCTCGAGCCTGTGGTCGTGGAGGGCCTGCTGGCCGTGCTCAAGGACGACCCCTACGGACTCTTCTACCGCGTGGTGGACGCCCAGCCGCAGCCTTGATCAGGGGGCCAGTCGCTCGCGCAGCCATCGACCTTCCACCCATCGGTAGCGGATGCGGTCGTGCAGGCGGCTGGGCCGGCCAGCCCAGAACTCCCAAGCGTGCGGCTTCAGCCGGTACCCGCCCCAATGCGACGGGCGCGCCGGATTCAGGCCGTGCTGGGCGGCCGCCTTGGCGGCATTGGCCACCAGCACCGCGCGTCCGCTGATCACTTGGCTCTGCGGACTGGCCCAGGCGCCCAAGCGGCTGTCCAGGGGGCGGCTCGCGTAGTAGGCATCGCTTTCGGTGTCGGGCACGCGCTCCACGTTGCCCTCGATGCGCACCACACGTTCGAGCGCCACCCAGTGAAACTGCAGGGCGGCGCGCGGGTTGTGGCTGAGCTCCTGCCCTTTGCGGCTCTCGTAGTTGGTGTACCAAACCAAGCCGCGCTCATCGACGTCTTTCACCAGCACCACGCGCGTGCTGGGCTGACCGTCGGGGCCCACGGTGGCCAGGGTCATGGCGTTGGGCTCCAGGACCTGGGCCGCCAACGCCTCGTCGAACCACGCGCGGAACTGTTGCAACGGCTCCGAGGCGGCGCTGTCGTCGTCGAGCGCCCCGCGCTCGTAACTTTTTCGCATGTCTGACAACCAATTCATGCGGGTGTCTCCGAACAAGGTTTTTCCGTAATGGAAGGCCCCATTGGTCGTGGGGCGTCTTGGGGCGCATTCTGCGGTGCAACAGAGCCGGCTTGATCCGGCATTCAGGAGGGCGTGTGGTCAGCAGTGCGCTACCGGTGGTGTTGGTCTTGGCCGGTGGCCGAGGCACCCGCTATGGCGGGCCGGGCCACAAGCTGGAACAGCCCCTGGGTGGCAGCACGGTGCTGGGTTGCACGCTCAGCAACGCCCTGGCTTCGCAGATGCGGGTGCTGGTGGTGTGCGCGCCCGACTTGGCCGCCCTGGCGCAGCGCAGCGTGGCTGCACGCGACACCATTGTGTTGCCCGCCCAAGGCCCGCAGGGCATGGGGCGGTCCATCGCGGCCGGGGTCAGCGCCACCGCATCGGCGCCGGGTTGGTTGATCCTGCCGGGCGACATGCCCCTGGTCCAGCCGTCGTCGCTGCGCGCCGTCGCCTCGCGCCTGAGCCAGGACCCGGTGGTGTATGCCCAGCACCGAGGCCAGCGCGGCCACCCCGTGGGCTTTTCCTCCGAGCTGTACTCCGAGTTGATCGCCCTCCAGGGCGACGAAGGCGCGCGGCGCTTGCTGATGCGTTACGCCGCCGAGCCGGTGGAGGTGGACGACCCCGGCGTGTTGGTCGACATCGACACCCCGGCCGATCTGGCCCGCGTGCAAGGGCGGTGGAGCGTCACGGCCGTTTGAAGTCGGGGGCGACTGGCCTCTGCAGCATCAGGGCCTTTGAGCTGGTCAGATGGGTGTCGATGTAATACAGTTACATCCTCTTTGAGTAACGAGTTACATCCATGGTTGCCACGACTCCCCTGCACCCCGTGGTGGCGCAAGTCACCGATCGCATCGTGTCCCGCAGCCGCGGTCTGCGGCAGGCCTACCTCGCGCAGGTCGATCGCTTGCGCCAGCGGCAGCGCGGCAGCGACCGCATGGGCTGTGCCAACGTGGCCCACGCCTTCGCGGCGTTGCCCAGTTCCGACAAGTTCAAGGTGGTGGCCCAGCGCGTGCCGCATGTGGGGGTGATCACCGCCTACAACGACATGCTCAGCGCGCACCAGCCCTACGAGGGCTACCCGGCGCAGATTCGGGCGGCGGCGTCCCGGCTGGGGGCCACCGTGCAGGTGGCTGGCGGGGTGCCCGCCATGTGCGACGGCGTCACCCAGGGTTTGCCGGGCATGGAGTTGAGCCTCTTCAGTCGCGACACCATCGCCATGGGCGCGGCTGTGGGCCTGACGCACGACGTGTTCGACGCCGCCCTCATGCTGGGCATTTGCGACAAGATCGTTCCGGGCCTGCTCATCGGTGCGCTGCACTTTGGCCACTTGCCGATGTTGTTCGTGCCTGCGGGCCCCATGAGCTCCGGGCTGTCGAACAGTGACAAGGCCAAGGTGCGGGAGTTGTACGCCCAAGGCAAGGTCGGCCGGGAGGAGTTGCTCAAGGCCGAAGAAGCGGCGTACCACGGTCCGGGCACGTGCACCTTCTATGGCACGGCCAACAGCAACCAGATGCTGCTGGAGGCGATGGGACTGCATGTGCCGGGTGCGGCCTTCGTGCATCCTCACGCCGGCTTGCGTCAAGCCCTGACCGACGAGGCGGTTCGGCTGCTCTTGGTCAATTTGGACAAGCCCATCGGCCGACTGGTGGACGAGCGCTGCATCGTTAACGCCATGGTCGCCCTGCTGGCCACCGGCGGCAGCACCAACCACCTCATCCACTGGGTGGCGGTGGCTCGCGCCGCGGGCATCTTGATCGACTGGACGGATTTCAGCGAGTTGTCGGCCGTGGTGCCGCTGCTGGCTCGCGTCTACCCCAACGGCACGGCCGATGTGAATCAGTTCCAAGCCGCTGGCGGGCCGGGTTTCGTGATCCGGGAATTGCTGGACGCGGGCTGCATGCACGACGTGCCCGCGATGGCCGCCGAAGGGTTGCGCGCCCACACGCGAGAGCCGTTCATGCACGACGGCCGCCTGATTTGGCGCGATCTGCCCACCCAACCGGTGGACGCCAGCATCGTGCGCACGGCGGCCGAGCCCTTCAGCGCGAGCGGCGGGTTGCGGCTGTTGTCCGGCAACCTGGGGCGCTCGGTCATCAAGGTGTCGGCGGTGCCGGAGGATCGTCACGTGATCGAGGCGCCGGCTCGCGTGTTCAGCACGCAGGAGGCCATGCAGGCCGCGTTCAAGGCCGGCGAGTTGGCCCGTGATGTCGTGGTGGTGGTTCGCTTCCAGGGCCCCAAAGCCAACGGCATGCCCGAGCTGCACAAACTCACCCCGTCGCTGGCGGTGCTGCAGGGTCAGGGCTTCAAGGTGGCGCTGGTGACCGACGGCCGCATGAGCGGTGCGTCGGGCAAGGTGCCGGCAGCCATTCATTTGAGCCCGGAGGCGCTCGATGGTGGCCCCATCGCCAAGGTTCGGGACGGCGACGTGATCCGACTCGACGCCGTGGCCGGCACCTTGGAGGTGTTGGCGCCCGCCGACGAATGGGCCGCCCGCCCCTTGGTCACGCTGGACCCAGAGCAAGCGCAAGACAACGCGCGGGGCCTGGGCCGGGAATTGTTCGCCGGCATGCGCCGTCACGTCAGCAGCGCTGAGACCGGCGCCACCACTTGGCTGTAAAGCCCTTGAGCCCTATGAGCACCCTGGATACCCTGGCCCAACACGGGCCCGTCATCCCCGTCATCGTCATCGAGCGCCTGCAAGACGCCG
This sequence comes from Inhella sp., assembly GCF_027532025.1. Taxonomy (GTDB): domain Bacteria; phylum Pseudomonadota; class Gammaproteobacteria; order Burkholderiales; family Burkholderiaceae_C; genus Inhella. The sequence continues at coordinate 12,141 of NZ_JAPZSY010000088.1, forward strand.
TCCCCCTGGCACAAGCCTTGGTGGCCGGTGGCGTCAAAGTGCTGGAGGTCACATTGCGCACCGCCGCTGCCTTGCCCGCCATGGAAGCCATCGCCAAGGCGGTGCCGGAAGCCGTGCTGGGCGCCGGCACCCTGCGCACGGCAGCCGATGCAGTGGCTGCCAAAAACGCTGGCTGCGTGTTTGGCGTCAGCCCTGGCTTCACCGAGCGGCTCAGCGCGGCCTGCAACGACGTTGGACTGCCTCTGTTGCCCGGCGTGGCCAGCGCCAGCGAGGTCATGCGGGCCAACGACGCCGGCCACCGTTTCCTGAAACTCTTCCCTGCCACGGCCGTGGGCGGTGTGGCCTTGCTCAAGGGCTTGGCGGGGCCGTTCCCCGATGTGGCCTTCTGCCCCACCGGGGGCATTTCGCTGAAGACGGCGCCGGAGTTCCTGAGCCTGCCCAATGTGCGCGTGTGCGGGGGCTCCTGGCTGACGCCGGCCGATGCCATCGCTGCGGGCGACTGGGCGCGCATCACCCAACTGGCGCGGGAAGCCCAGGCGCTGCGCGCCTGAGGCTGTGGGTGGAGGGGGGCTGGCGTAAGCTGCGCCGCCATGCCGCAGCGCAGTCCCCACCACCCGCTCACCTACTACCAGGCCACGGCCCCTGACCTCCACCTGCCGCCCCTGGTGGGCGACCATGAGGCTGAGGTGGCGGTGTTCGGCGCAGGCTTTGCCGGGCTGGCGGTGGCCTGTGGCCTGCAGGACCGTGGCATGTCCGCCGTCACCGTGTTGGAAGCCCATGCCGTAGGGCATGGCGCTAGCGGTCGCAATGGCGGATTTGCGCTGGGCGGCTACAGCCGAGACCCGGCCCGTCTGTTGGCCGACTGGGGCCCCGAGCCCGCACGCCAGCTATACGGCCTGACCCGCGACGCGCTGGCCCTGATCCGCCATCGCGTCCAAGCCTGGGGCATCGAGTGCGACCTCATCCACGGCGGGGCCTGGTGGGTGGACTGGTTCAACACCCGGCGCTCGCGGCAGGCCATGGCGGCGCACGGCCAGATGTTGCGCGAGCACTTTGGCGTTCAATGGGAGGCTCTCGGTCCCGCCGAGGTGCGTGCGGGCCTGCACTCCGACCGCTATGGCGGTGCCCTGTGGGACCGCGAGGCCTTCCATTTCCATCCGCTGCGCTACGCCCAGGGCATGGCGCGAGCGGTGGGCGCCCAAGGCGGGCATGTTCACCCCGACAGCCCCGTGGTTCGCGTCGAACGCCAGGGGACGGCCTGGCTGCTCCACACCCCGCAGGGGCGCTTGCGCGCGACCCACCTGGTGGTGGCTGGGGGCGGCTACCTGCGGCGCGTGCTGCCGCGCTTGGAGCGAGCACGACTGCCCATCGCCACCTACATGCTGGCCACGGAGCCGCTGGCCGAGCACCCGGTCCAGACCACCGCTGCCGTGTACGACAACCGGTTTGCCTTCGACTACTACCGCCGCCCCTCGGACGGACGCTTGTTGTGGGGCGGTCGCATTTCCATTTTGGAGCGCCACCCCGAACGCATTGCCCGCATGCTCAAGGCCGATGTGCTCAAGGTCTTCCCCCAGCTTGCCAGCGCTCGCATCGAGTTTGCCTGGGGCGGTTTGATGAGTTACGCCACCCACGAGATGCCGCAGTTGGGGCGCTTGAGCGATGGCCTGTGGTTCGCCCAGAGCTTTGGTGGGCATGGTGTGGCGCCGACGACCGTGGCCGGGGAACTGCTCGCCGAGCTCATGGCCCGGGGTGGGCGCACGGACGAGCGCTGGCAGCGCTATGGCCTGACGCCCGTCTTCGGCCGTTTGGGGTTGTTGGGTGCCCAGGCCCATTACAGCTGGGCCGAGCTCAAGGATGCCCTGCACGAAGCCTTGACGCCCCGCTCACTACACTGAGCGGCTGCTCTAGACATCCCCCCAGGAGACTGCGCCATGCGCGACGTTGTCATCACCGGCACCGGCTTGTACCGCCCGCCGCACCAGATCACCAATGCCGAACTGGTGACGGCCTTCAACGACTACGTCGACCGTTTCAATGCCGAGCACGCCGCGGACATCGCTTCGGGTCAGGTGCAAGCCCTGGCTCACAGCAGTGTGGAGTTCATCGAGAAGGCCTCAGGCATCAAGAATCGCTATGTGATGGACAAAGAGGGTGTGCTGGATCCCGCCCGCATGTACCCCCGCATTCCCGCCCGCCCCGACGAGCAATGGAGCCTGATGGCGGACATGGCCGTCGATGCCGCCAAGAAAGCCTGCGAGCAGGCCGGCCGCAGCCCGAGCGACATCGATGCCGTCTATTGCGCCGCCGCCAACATGCAACGCGCCTATCCGGCGATGGCGTGCGAGATCCAGGCCGCCTTGGGCGCCAAGGGCTACGGGTTTGACATGAATGTGGCCTGCTCCAGCGCGACCTTCGCCATCGAGCAAGCCGTGAATGCCGTGCGTTGCGGATCGGCGCAGTGCGTTTTGGTGGTGAATCCGGAAATCACCAGCGCGCACTTGGAGTGGCGCGATCGCGATTGCCACTTCATTTTTGGTGACGTGTGCACCGCCGTCTTGATCGAGCCCGCCGACACCGCGGTGGCTTCAGAGCGCTGGACCGTGCTGGGCACGCAACTGGCCACGCAGTACAGCAACAACATCCGCAACAACTTCGGGTTCATGAACCGCTGCGAGGACAGCGCCGGAACCGAGCGCGACAAGACCTTCCGCCAGGAAGGACGCAAGGTCTTCAAGGAGGTGGTGCCCATGGCAGCGGCCCACATCGAGGCCCACCTGGGCAAGCTCGACCTCGCCCCCACGGCCGTGAGTCGCTACTGGCTGCACCAAGCGAACTTGGGCATGAATCAGTTGGTCGTCAAGAAGCTGGTAGGCGCCGAAGCCGGTACGGCCATTGCCCCCATCATCTTGGACGAATGGGCCAACACCGCCTCGGCCGGCTCCATCATCGCGTTCCATGAGCACCGGGCCGACCTGCGTCCGGGCGACGTGGGCGTGATCTGCTCCTTCGGCGCGGGTTACAGCATCGGCAGCGTGGTGGTGCGCAAACACGGAACCTAGGAGTCTGCCCGGCAGAAGCCCAGGCCGGCGTGGCCCCTGGTCCGGCGTAGGCCAGGAGCGACGCAGCCGTGGACTCGTGTCCACAAGAAGGAGCGACAACGCAGGCGCCGGATCCAGGGGCCACCCTTCGGGCCGAGCCCCGGGGGCGACAAGCGTCGTTGCCGGCTCCTGACGTAGCCCGCCACGCGGCGTCGCCAGCGCCTAGCCT
>NZ_JAPZSY010000121.1 GCF_027532025.1 Inhella sp.
GTCTGTCCCCGCCGTATTCAGAACGGTGCGTGAGCCGTCCATTAAGTTCTGCGCAATGGATGACACCACCATCCCCGCCTTCCTGCGCAAACGCGACCAGATCATCGACCATCAGGACCGGCGATATTGGGCTGAGTCAGAGCACTACTCAGGTCTGACCCCGCTGGGGGTCAGCGAGTGGCTGCGCATCACACCAGCGTCTGAATGGCCAACAACCTACATGGGGTTGCGGCAGATGGGCGTAGGCGAATGGCTGGTTGACTGGCTTGAGCTTGTGATGGCCAACCACCAGGGCACTCTTTATCTCGAGCCCAAAGTGGTCGAGGCTTTCTTGTACCTGATGTCCAGGCGAGATACCTATGAATCACTGGCGAAGTCCGAAGGCTTGCTTGGTGCCCTTAAGTCCACGGTACTGCGTCTGCGTGGCATGTTTGCCGTTGACCCCGCTGACAGGTCAGTCAACATCGATGTGGTCTTGGTCGAGGCGATGGTGGCGGTTTTGGATGGAATGACAGCCAGTGCGTGGCCCGACCGGGTGTTTTCTATGGGCGGTGCGGTTGACGAGGTGCGTGATGCCAGAGAACCCGCAACTATCGCTTGATCTGAACAAGCCCTGCAATCACTTCGAGCTGCGTCTTGAGGATGGTGTTGCGCAAGGCAAGCATCTCACCGGCGGGAAGATCACGCTGTATTCGGAGATCTGGGTCGACGGGAATCACATCGATGAGCCGCACTTTATTGACCTGGCTCTACTCATCCAGAGCCTGCATGAGCAGCGCTGGTTCGAGATTTTTACCTGCGGGTGTGGGGTCGGAGGGTGTGCTGGCATCGTTGACGGAATACAGGTCACGCACCGCACAGGTCTTGTTCAGTGGTCTTTCCGCCGGCCCCAAAGCGCAGGCAATCTTCTGGACCCAGCGCTGAGTGAGTGGGAGAAGACAGCCGTCCCGGTCGTATTGGTTTTTGAGCGGACCCAGATGGTGAAGGCCATTCAGGACTACCTCGATGCGATTCGCACATTGGTCCGCGCGGAGCCGAGCAGGTTTGAGTGGCCGGTGCATGGTTTGTCCGTTTCGGACGTAGTCAAGATTGATCCAAATAAGCCCTTCTACGACATCGAGGGTGGAGATTAGAAATGCCAGTTCAACAAGTTCTTACCGACCAGCGCGTACCAGTCAAAATCTGGACCGACGATGTCGACGACCGATCGAAGGAGCAACTGGCCAACATTGCTGGGCTGCCCTTTGTTCATCACCACGTTGCGGCGATGCCTGACGTGCATCTCGGGATCGGCGCCACCATCGGTTCTGTGATCGCCACGCACAAGGCCATTATTCCGGCGGCTGTCGGTGTGGACATCGGCTGCGGCATGGTGGCCGCCCGGTTGTCGATCACGGGCAACGATCTGGACGAAAAAGCCCTGAAGAAGGTTTTCGATCAAATCACCCGGGATGTGCCGGTGGGGCGTGGTCAACACGCCGATGACCGTGTGCTGGTGGATGCTGCGCGGCCTTTCGAGCCAGGCTTGAAAGCGCTCACCGACCGTCACCCCCAACTTCTGAAGGCCTTCGGCAAGTTCTCAAAGTGGACCAACCAGATGGGTACCCTCGGTGGTGGGAATCACTTCATCGAGGTTTGCCTGGATGAGTCGGATCAGGTGTGGGTGATGTTGCACTCGGGCAGCCGGGGTATCGGCAATGCGATTGCCGACTACTTCATCCAGTTGGCCCGCAAGGACATGGAGCGCTGGATGATCCAGTTGCCTGACCGTGACCTTGCATATTTCCCTGAGGGTACAGAACACTTCAATGACTACGTGGAGGCGGTGCACTGGGCCCAGGAGTACGCGATGGCCAACCGCCAAGCCATGTTGGACCTGGTGCTCGATGCGCTGGCGCGGCACCTACCGCCATTCACTGTGACCACCGAGGCGGTGAACTGCCATCACAACTACGTGGCCAAGGAGCACCATTACGGCACTGATGTCTGGGTGACGCGCAAAGGCGCCATTCGCGCCCGCGAGGGCGATCTGGGCATTGTGCCGGGCAGCATGGGCGCACGCAGTTACATCGTACGTGGCAAGGGAAACGCCGAGAGTTTCTGCTCCAGCGCCCACGGTGCAGGTCGCCGTATGAGTCGGACGGCAGCTGAAAAGCACTTCACCGAGGCTGACCTTGAGGCGCAGACCGCAGGCGTGATCTGCCGCAAAGACAAGGGCGTACTCGATGAGATTCCGGGGGCCTACAAGGACATTGATCAGGTCATGGCAAACCAGCGCGACCTGACCGAAATCCTTCACACCCTCAAGCAGGTCGTCTGCGTGAAGGGCTGAACCATGGCCATTGCACTTGAGTTCATAGACTTCGTCGTGCCGATCGACCTCATCCGGCAGAAGTATCCGGGCGGCTGGGCGCAATGCCTGCAGGACCACGAGCGCCTGATCGGGGGACGAGTTTGGTTCGATGAACATCTGCTACGCGATGGAGCTATGAATCCGGCCGATATCGAATCACTCGTCGAGGAGTGGACGTCGCTCGGATTCCAGCCAACGGCAGAGCTCGATGGACAACGAATCTGGCAGGATTGCTGCGTCGTCGAATCCATGCTTGGTGGTCCTACGCTACCTTGCGACTGGCTCGAACTTTCAGAGGATGGCCGATCAGCCTGGCTGAAGGGCACTCAACCTGGGGAGATTAAATGGCGACAGAAGCGGATGCCACTATGACGGACCCCCAGCCGTTTGTCCCGATCCTCACCGTGATGGTGGACTATGGTAACGCGCCGTTTTTGTGGTGCGTTGATGCACCAAAGGAAGTTGGCGTCGGTGGGAATATTTGCGATGGCACTGGATGGGATGAGACCTGCCCGATGTCCGAAGGGCTCTGGCGAAAGTTTGCAGACTGGGCGATCGAGTTTGATCGAACATCGTTCTACTCCGAAGACTTCGACGCCAGTGGTTGGGATTGGGTTGCCTTTCACGAGCGAGGACTGCAACTGTCTCAGTGGCTCAAGGACGAGGTTGGCAACGCGTACCGCGTCGTCTACGCGAAGCCTTGTGAAGATCCGGACGGAAGATTGGATGAGCGCAGGGAGGTCCTGGCCGACGGCACATTGGTGCAGCTACCTGCGTTTAGGTAGGCGCGATGAATTTCGAGCAGCCAACACGTCTTTCATGATGTGATATGGCCAAATCGTCGAATTCACGCCCTCGTAGCCAAGCCGTTACTATCTGGTTCTGATTGCGGACGCGGGTTCGGTTCCGTGTTCCACCCTCGTGGACAAATGGCCGAAACGGTGGACTTTCGGCCAAAAGCAGGGACAACCGTTCAGGCTATGGCGCGGAATTGAACCGCGCTGCGTCCTGCTCCCTGACGATTTCGTGCCAGCGTTTGGCTGGCTCCGAGGGGGTGGCCGGGCTCTCGATTTCCTCGATGGCTGCTGCAGCGGCATTGCCACGCACACTGTTGTCGATCTCCCATGCCAGGATCGCTGGCAGTGAAAACCGTAGGTTGCCCACCAGCATCAGGTGCGGCACGCGCTTGCGATTGCGCTCTGTCTGATCGCGAAAAAAGTGGGTCGGCAGCGATGCTGCCTCGGCGATTTCCTTTGCCGTGAAGTAATGGCTCTCGGCGTCGGCCCCGAGGCCTTGGCCGAGGGTCGCTTCCGGTTCGGCGGGCTTGAACTCCCGAGTGATGCCGAGCATCGTCATCAGGTGCTGCGCGCTTCGTTGCTCGAATTCCAGGATGTCGGCGTCGTGGTAACGCACCTGTCGGAACAGCTTGTGCCACACAGGCCCTTCGCCATCGAGTCGCCAGCGTCGCAGTGTCTTGAGGCTGACCTGCCAGCGGTCGGCGAGGTGCTTTTCGGTCATCACTGGGTAGTGCATCTTTTTCTCCTGAACAGATGACCCCATGACAACGCTGTTCGACGAAGAAGCCAAGCTCGGCATTTGCGGCAGGCTGGATCAGGCCTTGACGGAGTTCAAGCGCAGCATCAGCGTCATCGGATGCTGCGGTGACTCCTGGAAGCCGTAGTGCTCGTAGAACTGCTTGGCGCGGTCGTTGAGAGCGTGGACGAGAAGCGCCCGGACACCGGCGTTCTGCGAAACGATCACCGCTCGGCCGACTGCGTCCTGCAGCAGGGATGCTCCAAGCTTGATGCCTTGCGCCCGATGGTCGACGGCCAGCCGGGCCAGAACCATCACGGGCACTGGATCGGGCATGTTGCGTCGCACGCTGCTGATTGCCGCCTGATGTGACACCGCGCCTGCGGCCATCGCGTAGTAGCCGTAGACGCGTGCTGCCTGATCTGCGACAACGAAGGTGCGGCTGGCACCGCTCAATTGGTTGGTCAGTGCCCGGCGCTTGAGCCATTCATCAAGACTGGCTTCACCGCAAGCGAAATCGTCCAAGTTGTGGGTGGCAGCGAGCGGAATCGGTGCGCTCAGTTGCAAGCTCATGCCGCGCCGGTGCTCCAGGGTGCCTTGACGGCCATGAGACGTTCAAGCCCGGGGTTGGGGCCGGGAGGTGCGTCGAGCATCGCGGTGAACTGCTTGAACTTGTCGGCGTCCAGGCTGAAAAAGACCTGATCCAGCACCACGGACTGCGCGCGGTCGCAGGCCGCTTCGAGCATGAAGTCCGAGCGGTTCTTGCCAAGCAGGCTGGCCGCGTGATCGATCAGATCGCGCTGTTCGGGCAAGGCCCGCAGATTGATGGCGGCGTCACGCATTGGTTTCTCCTATTCGCGCATATACAACAGATACACGGATTGTGGCGCAGCGTGTAGCCGTTGTCAATACGAGGTTCGTCACTTGCTGCAGGAAGGGGTGCCGACTGGTAGCCAGTACACGACTTCAAAACCTGTTTTCCGGGGTTGCTCCAGTTCGGACGAATGTCCACGGAAACGGCCAAATGACCCAAATCCGGGACTGGAGACTTGCGGACGGACTACTATTCAGATGACGGACGCGGGTTCGGTTCCGTGTTCCACCACCATAATGTGAAATCCCAACCCCTATCCGGTTGGGATTTTTTTTGCCCGTTCCCCCTGTGTTGGCGCGGTTTGCGGCCTTGGACTCATGATGGGTAGCCTGCCTTGGGTGGCTCGTCTGGAGCGTCACCTGCGTCACGGCCTGAGTCCCCCTCCCAATGCTGAGATCGGGTCAAACGACGTCCGGCGGTTTGCCTGCTCGCCGCCAGGACTTCAAGGCTTTGAGCTCACAATCGCATGCCACTCGGCAACGCCGACGCCGCACGATCAACACGCTTGCCAAGCCGGAGCGACGTTGTCAGGTTGTTGGGCTCCTGACGGAGCCGTACAAGATCTTGTTGTCGGCCACCCTTTTGGGTGGCCTTTGACCCTTGCCAGGCCGCCACGGCGATGTCACGACGCCCCGCTCCGCCCGACGCCTCCGAAGCCACCGTCACGTTGCGCGGCCGGGTGCCTGCCGGGGTTTGGGTGTTGGGTTTTGTCAGCCTGCTGATGGACGTTTCTTCGGAGATGGTGCACAGCTTGCTGCCGCTCTTCATGGTGGGCAGTTTGGGGCTGAGCGCCACGGCCGTGGGTTTGATTGAGGGTTTGGCAGAGGCCACCGCTTTGGTCGTCAAGGTGTTCTCTGGTGTGTTGAGCGACAGGCTGGGGCGTCGCAAAGGGTTGGCGGTGCTGGGTTACTCCTTGGGCGCACTGACCAAGCCGGTGTTCGCCTTGGCCAATGGGGCTGGCGTGGTGCTTGGAGCGCGATTGCTCGATCGCGTTGGCAAGGGCATTCGGGGTGCTCCTCGAGACGCCATGGTGGCCGACATGACGCCGCCCGCCTCGCGTGGTGCGGCCTTTGGCCTGCGGCAGTCGCTGGACACAGTGGGGGCGTTCTTGGGGCCCTTGCTGGCGGTGGGCTTGATGCTGCTGTGGGACAGCAACATCCGGGCTGTTTTTTGGGTGGCGGTGTTGCCCGGCTTGCTGGCCGTTCTGTTGCTGTGGATCGGTGTGCGTGAACCTCCTCGTGGGGACCGTGCTGAGTCGGGCGTGCCGATTGACCGCACCGTATTGACTCGGCTGGGGCCGTCTTACTGGTGGGTGGTGGCGGTGGGCGCGGTGTTCACCTTGGCGCGATTCAGCGAGGCGTTCTTGGTGCTGCGAGCCGAAGGCAGTGGCATCCCTCTGGCCATGGTGCCTTTGGTGATGGTGGCCATGAACCTGGTTTACGCGGCCACGGCGTATCCGTTTGGCCGGTGGTCGGACCGAGTGGGTCACGGCGGTTTGTTGGCCGCTGGCTTGGGCATGCTGGTGTTGGCCGATGTGGTGCTGGCGTCCAGCACCCACCCCGGCGTGCTGTTGCTGGGCGTGGCACTGTGGGGCATGCACATGGGCATGACGCAGGGTCTGTTGGCGGCCCTGGTGGCCAGCACGGCGCCTGCGCCATGGCGTGGCACGGCCTTCGGGGTGTTCAACCTGGTGTGCGGTTTGGCCCTGTTGTTGGCCAGTGGGGCGGCGGGTCTCTTGTGGGATGCCCACGGACCGTCGGCCACCTTTCTTGGAGGTGCCGTGCTGGCCGTGTTGGCGCTGGTTGTGCTGGCGATGGCGCCACGAAACGTGTTTCGAGCCGCAGACAGCTGAGGGCCCTGGTGCGCCGGCAAGGCAAGCGGTTGCCGGTGCTCAGGCGCCCAGGAGGCGCAGGGCCAGCCACAGCGGCAGCCCGAGGTACAGCAGCACAGAGCGAAGCAACTCCAGCCCGGCGCGACTGCGAAGCGCGTCGGCGGGGCGCCAGAGGCTCAGCAGCAGCGCTGCGCCTTCCACGGCCACACGCAAACCAGCGGCCAGCAGGCTCACGGCCACCACCCAGCCTGCCCACCACAGGAACAAGCCGATGGCGTAGGCGCCCAGACCGTGCGTTTGGGCCTCGCCCCACCAACTGCCGTAGGCGATGTGCTGGTGCAGCAGGAATGCGGGAACGGCCATGAGCAAAGGCAACAGAGCGTGTTGGGCGAGCCAGGCGCGGCGGAGGCGGTTGGGCGCACCAGCTTGCTGCCACTCGCGGGCCCAGCGAAAGGCTTGCCAGCGTTGGTGCCAATCCGCCGCAGGCTGTGGTGCTGAAAGGAGCGCGGGCGGGGCGCCGGCGCTCCAGGCATGAAGCCAGAGGCGAGGGCTGGGCATGGCGAGCCAGTGCCGGCGTCCTTGTGCGTCGGCCACACGGATGCCTGCCAGGGGCCACCAGTCGGGCCAAACCCAGGCCTGCGCTGGGGACAAGAGCCGAGAATCCCTGTCGCCCACAGCATCAGGGAGGTGCAGGCGGGCTAATTCGCCCTGCACGCTGACGCGGCCGCGGAAGGCGCGCAGGATGAACCACGCGGCCCCCTCCGGGGCCAGCACCAGGGCACCGAAGAGGCGCAACTGCCACAGAAACTGCGTGCCAAAGCTGTCGTGCCACAGCCAAGCGGCGCCCAGGCCCAGCAGGCTGATGCGGGCGGTGGTGCGAAGCATCAGCACGGCGAGCAAGGCCGAACGGGGCAGGGCGGCCACGGTGAGGTTGGGGCTCCAGCCGGCGGGGGAGCGTGCGCCTTCAGGGTGCCAGCGGTGGCGCCAAATGGGCGCCAGGGCCAGGGCCAGCATGGGCAACAAACTGAGCAGGACTGCCGGCCCCACCCAGTTGCCCCAGCGAACCAGTAGGGTGGGGCGAGGCTCGGGCACGGGCAAGGAGCCGATCACCAGGGTTCGTTCGCCCATGCGGGAGGCGGCCAGCACTTGACCACGCGCATCGATCACGGCGCTGACGCCGTTGGTGGTGACGCGGAATTGGGGCAGTCCGGTTTCGATGCTGCGAAACGCCGCCACGGCGCCATGCAGGCGTGCTCCCAATGGCGCGGTGGTGAACCAGGCGTCGTTGGACAGGGTGACGATGGCCCGCGCGCCCAAGCGAGCGCCGGCCAGAGCCAAGGCGGGGTCCACGTCATCCCGGCAAATCAGGGGCAGCACGGGCACTTCGCGGCCATCGCGCAAGCGCAGCGGAAAGACCCGCGCGCCATCGCCTGGTTGCCAGCGACCGGCCCAGGGCAGCCATCGCTGCAGCCGCGGGCCGTCAAGCCAGGCGGGAACCCACTCGGTGAGCGGAAACAGCCGGGTCTTGCGGTAGAAGCTGAGCAGGCCCGGACCGGGCTCCACGAAGGCGGCGGCGTTGTACTCGCCGCGCTCGTCGCGGTCGTACGTGCCGAACACGAAGGGCACGCCTGCTGCTTTGACGATGCCGAGGATTTCGCGGTCCAACTCGGCCCCGGCTTCGCTCTTGGCCTGGTTGAAGGTGGTGGGGTAGACGGTTTCCGACCAAAGCACCGCATCGGCCTGCTGGCGCTCCACGGCGTCGTGGCTCATGGCGAAGTGGAGGTCCAGGATCTCTCGCACCACGGCATAGCTGCCTTCCGACCGTCGCCGGGCCTCGTAGTCGGTGAGGTTGGCCTGCACCATGCCGATGCGCAGTTGGGGGCTGTTGGCGGGCAGGGGGGCGGGCTGGCTGCCCAGGGCCAAGGTCAGGGCCAACGCCGGCAGCAAGGCGGCGCACGCCCAGGCCGGCAGCGAGGGCCCGCGTGTGGCGTGGCGAGATGCGTTGGGCCGCCAGCCGCCGCGCCAAGCACGGCCGGTGTCGGACAGCGCCTGGGCCAGGGCTTCGTTGGTCAGCAGCAGCAACGCGGTCAGGCCGGCCACGCCCACCCAGGCTGCCGCTTGAGGCAACAGCGGGGCAGGGTACAGGCCATGCCCCAGGGAGTCTCCCAGCAGCTTAGGGAACGCCCACTCGGTGCCCACCCAAGCTGCCATGCCCGCCCAAGCGCCCCACGCCGCACCCAGGCGCTGGCGAGTCGCGTGGCGCGCCAGCACAAAGACCAGCCATTGAGGCTGGAACACGGGCGCGAGCAGGAGCAGCACGCCCAGGCCCAGTCCGGCTGGACCCTGGGTGTAGTGGTCGATGGCCTGCCCGAACCAGTGGTAGCCGGCGGCGGTGTGCAACACCGTCAGCAGCCAACCCCAGCCCAGGGCTTGGCGCCATGAGCGGCAGGCATTCAGCACCCAAAGGGCTGGCAACAACAACAGGGGGGCCAGCAGCCAGGCGTGGCCGCCCTGCACGTAGACGGCCATGAGCGCGGCGCTGGCCAGGGCCCAAGTGGTCAGACGCCCGATGGGGGTGTGACCCTTGGGCTGGGTGTGTTGGGGAGAGAGAGACGGAGCGCGCATGGGCAGGCGTGCACGGTGAGCCCAGGTGCGCGCCGGGCGCGAGGGCTCGCCGTGGCGATCAGGGGGTAGGACGGGAGGAGTCGAGGGGAGGCGGCACCACGATGCGGCGCATCGGCAGGCCCGGGGGCGCCCATTCCGGAGGCACGACGCGGTCCGGCGGCACGGTGATGACCCGGCCTTGGGCGTCCACGAACTGTCGGTCGGGCGCGAACATCAGGATGGCTTCGATGCGCTGCCCATCGTCGGTGGCTTGGTGGTGACGCACGTAGCCGTCAGGCAAGGCGAAGTCTTCGGGCACAGCCAGTCCGACCAGGGGCGGGCGAGTGCCAGGGGGTTGGAAGGCGCCAAGCCCGGTGTGCACGCCGGCCGCATGCAGGCGTTGGATGACTTCGGCCATGCTGGGCGCTTGGCCGGCCGGCACGTGCGCGGCGAGGTCGTCGTGGTCCACGGGTGGGGAGGTCTGGTCCGGTGCGGAGGCGCTGGCCACAGCGGGCGGGGGCTGGATCGCCGCCCTGAGGGCTGGCGTGGCGATCGGCAGCGTGGCTGCTTTCGTGGGCCGGGCAGGGTCCTCTGGGCGAGGCGTTTCAGAGGGCCACAACAGCAGGGCTGCTGCAGCCACACAGGCCAATGCCGCCCCCAGGTACACGAACTGGGGGCGGACGCGCCGGCGGGCAGAGGGTGGGTTCATGGCCGACGGCGTGGCGCGCTTCAGGGCGCAGGCGGGTTGGCCACCGACAGCGTCCAGCCCATGCGCTCGTGCCCGAACTGGTTCCAGATGGGGCTCTTGCCGCTGGTGAAGCTGGTGTAGCGCGGAGCGCCGGAACTGGTGGTGCCACCCAAGAGCCCAGCCGAAACCGTACCGCCCGTGAAGGTCGGGTGGGTGTCGTCGGATTGGATGTAGTCGAAGCTGCTGCTCGCCGAGACGAAGTGCGTGTTCGCATCGCGCAGCGTGGCCCGCAGCGTGGAGGTGATGCGCGTCAGGTAGTTCGCTTCGCTCTCGCCTGCTTGGTAGCGCAGGGCGTTGGAGTCAACCAAACCGTCGCCATTGCTGTCGAAGTCGGCCCCCATGTACTCGGCAAAGCTGTCTGCGCACTTGAAGCCTTTCTGGCGGGCGTACTCGCACATCCAGTAATTCATCTTCACCAGCGCCGGCAGGAACTTGTCGCGCAAGTTCACGGTGGCACCCGTGCTGGCGCTTCGGCAACTGCTTTGCACGTTGTCGGCCGCGTAGCCGGGGTAGTACAGGTTGGAGACGATTTTGAGCTTGACGCCCGCGTACGCGTTGGCGTTGATGTAGTCCATCGCCGCGGCCACGTTGGTTTTGCAGTTTTGCACGGCGGTGTCGAGCACGCCGTAGTTGCAGGTGCCGGTTTGACCCTTGAAGTTGGAGCGGGCTTGAAGACCATCGTTGCCGCACATTTCGAACGTCACCACCCGGGTGTTGGCGGCCTGCATGTACGAGCGCTCGGCCACGATCTTGTTGCGGTACACGTCCGAGGCCACGGCGCCCGATTTGGTGCGGCGCACGCTCTCGATGTCGGCGTTCCAAAGTGCCGACAGGTACTCAGCCTGGACCGTGGGCGCCGCGTACTTGGCGGCGTTGGTGGTGGAGCCGTTGTAGCCGGCGTAGATGGAATCGCCATAAGCCACCACGCGGTACTTCGCGGTGGTGCCCGCGCGGTCGATCGTCCACGAAACGTTTTGGTTCAAGGTGCTGGCCGAGGTGGGCAAGGCCAGCGCCGCGAGGGCCACGGCTGCCATGAGGCGAGAACCAAGACGGCGCGCGAACGGCGCCTGGAACAAAAGGGTCATGCGTGTCTCCAGAGGGGTTGTGAGCGTCGAGCCGAGGCCGGTCAAAACTTCTCAAACTGCCGTAACGGGGATTCCGGGCGCAGCCCACCTAGCACGTTCGCGCATTTGAGTGGTGTGAAGTACTCCCGCAAACCCCTAGGGGTTGGCCATGGGTTTCGGGAAGCCCTAGGGGAGGAGCCCCAGCGCCTTGTGTCAAGATGGTCAAAAACCAACAGGGGCTGGAGAAGACGATGGGACCCACCGAAATGATGCTGCTCGCAGGCGCCGTGGGGGCGGTGGCTGGCGCTGGCTTGGCATGGGCGGCGGCCGTGCTGCGTTGGAACCGCCTGAGCCTGAGCTATCGGCAGCAACTGAAGAAGTCGGAGCAGGCCCGGCAGTTTGCCCAGCAGCAAGGCGATCAAGCGCGTCGCCAAGTGGATGGTTTGCAACAGGAGTTGGCCGACTTGCGCCAACGACTGGCCCACCAGCAGCAGGCTCAAGCCGAGCCCGAACTGGACCCCGATCAGATCAGCGACGAGGAACTTTTGCTGCAAGCCAGCCGGATCACCGACTGGGAATCGGAAGAGCCTGATGGGGACGGGTTTGCCAAGACCCAAATGATCATGCCGCGACGCCGCTGATCGCCTGCCCGGCCGTCACCCTGGGCGGCGGCCTTGCCAGCGTTGGATCCAGTGCACCAGGACGACGGCCCCACCCATCAGGACGCCAAGCCCACCGGGCACAACCGTGCCCATGGCGGCCCAAAACAGGGTCTCTTGGGCGTACTGCCACCAGCCCGTGCAGGGCGTGGTTTCGCCCAGCCATCCACCGCATTGCCCCGCGTACGCGGGCAGCCAGGCCAGCACCATCAGGGCGTAGCAGGCCAGCCAGGGGCCGAGCAGGGCCACGCCGATCCGCAGCCCGGCGGCCTGAGCCGGTCTCATGGCCTTGAGCACACGCCAAACGACCACGGGTGGCGCCGCGACCAACAGGGTCGAGGTGCCCAGCACCAGCAGCGAGATGACGATGTCCATGGCGGGCGACGGCGGTCGGTCAATCGACGGGCACGCCCCGTTGCCGGAAAGCGGCCTTGAGGGGCTCGGCAGCGCCGAAACAGTACCCAGGCAGACGGTAAGGCGGGGCACCTTCGATGTCCAGCCACACGCTGGGTTGCCCCCCGGAGGACGGCGTGACGCGCACGGCGCGGATGGTGGCCACGTCGATCGCGTGGTGCCATTCGTTCTTGAACAGGGTCAGGGTGTTGCCTTGTAACTGCAATCCGCTGATGCTGTTTTGCCACCAAATCAACAACGCCATGAAGGCGGCGGTACCCACGACGGCGGTAAAGGGCCAGGGCGCTGCCTGGTGCAGTCCCAGGGCGGTCAGGCACAGCCCAGCCAGGCCGACCAGGGCGACGACCGGGCGTCGCCCGCGTTGTTCGTAGCGGTAGTCCATCGGGCCCTCCTGATCTGCGTGCTGGCACCGAATGGTGCTGGCCTTGGGCGGGTGAAGCCACTGGGGCTGGCCCGGGTGCTGCCGCTCGCGCAGCGCCGTCGGCTCGGCCTGCAGGCGGGCTAGGAGTCTGCGCGGCAGAAGCCCAGGCCGGCGTGGCCCCTGGTCCGGCGCAGGCTCGGAGCGACGCCGCCGTGGACTCGTGTCCACAAGAAGGAGCGACAACGCATGCGCCGGATCCAGGGGCCACCCTTCGGGCCGAGCCCCGGGGGCGACAAGCGTCGTTGCCGGCTCCTGACG
>NZ_JAPZSY010000136.1 GCF_027532025.1 Inhella sp.
CACGCCGGCCAGCACCATCGCGCTGATGGCGCCAGCCTCGGCACAAACGCCTTGCGGGAAGGCCGCGTTCTCGACGTTGCAGCCGCCGAAGATCCGACCGTCGGCGCCGAGCAGTGCGGCGCCGACGTGGTAGTTCGAGTAAGGCGCATAAGCCACGGCCCGCGCCGCTTGGGCCACGGCCAGCATCCGGCTTTGGACGTCGCCGGTCAGCATGCCGAGCGCTCCATTTTTTGGGGTCCAGGCGTCATTCTTCTCGCCATGTCAAAGGAATGACTCTGACGTCTTCGCCGTTCCAAGCGACAACGGTGGCGCGGTACTGGGAACCTTCACGGCTCTTCTGCATGGCCAGTTGAACGATTGCGGTCTCGAAATCCGGACCTAACTCCCTGCGAACCATGCTCTCGGCCTTGCGGGCAGCCTCCCCGTTGAGACTGATGTACGTGAATGCTGTGCCCGCACTCACCAACGCAGCAGCAAGGACCATCGGGATCCACATCCTGCGTTGTGGACGGCCAATGGCACGACGAGCGAGCACCACCACGTCAGAGCCCAAAGACCTCAGGGCCCATGCAGATAGGGCTGTTGCGAATGCAACCCCCACCGCAGGGATCAGCAGGTTGATCGGTTCGTTGCTCAAGATGGCTCTTGTCAGCGCCAACGGTTGCATGGCCAATGCTGACAGCACGCCCAATGGCACGGCCACCACTGCGAATGCCGACAACCAGCGAACCAGCGATGCTGCACGCAAATGGCCATTGAGCAATGCGCCCGTCAATAGTGCAAGCAAGACCGGAAGCAGATTCAGGGTGAACGTAGTACCGGTGCGCGCGCGGCTCCAATGCTCCATGATGAACCAACTCACAGCCCCCAGCAGCAGCGCCCATCCCACGCGCTTGAGCACCGGACGATCAGCGTCCGGATTGGCCAATGCGAACCCATCGGACTGAGTCATCTCAGCGCTCCTTGACGTAAGGCCGACCCAGCGCCTTGGGCGCCACCGCCGAGCCAATGAAGCCGGCCAGCAGCACCACGGTGAGCAGGTAGGGCAAGGCTTGGATGGCCTGCACCGGCACCTCGCCGATGCCAGGCAAGGCCACACCCTGCAGGCGAATGGCCAGTGCGTCCAGCAGGCCGAAGAGCAGGCAGGCGGCCAGCGTGGGCAGCGGGCGCCAGCGGCCGAAGATCATGGCGGCCAGCGCGATGTAGCCGCGGCCAGCGGTCATGTTGGGGCTGAAGTTGGCGTTCTGCGCCAGCGACAGGTAAGCGCCGGCCACGCCGCACAGCACCGCGCCCATCAGCAGCGCGCGGTAACGCAGCCAGGCCACCGAGACGCCAGCGGCATCCACCATGGCGGGGTTCTCGCCCACGGCGCGCAAGCGCAGGCCCAGGCGGGTACGGGCCAGCAGGTAGGCCACCAGCACCAGGCTGGCGAAGGCGACGTACACCAGCACGTTGTGGCTGAAGAGCCCATGACCGAGAAAGGCGCCCAGGAAGGCGCCATGCTGCTGGGCGGCGCCCAAGGGCTCGGTCAGGCCTGGGGCCAGCGCTGGGATCCGCACCTCGGGGGGCAGCGTGGGCGTCTGCCCGCCCGTGGCAAACCAGGCAATGCCAAGCACCACCGTGAGCCCCGCCGCCACCATGTTGATGGCCATGCCGGAAATGACCTGATCGCCCCGGTGGGTGACGCAGGCAAAACCGTGCACCAGCGCCAGCACACCGGCCACCCCGATGGCGGCGACCACGCCGACCCAAGCCGACTGGGTGACGGCCGCCGCAGCGCCCGCGGCAAAGGCGGCGGCCAGCATCTTGCCTTCCAGCCCCAAGTCCACCACGCCGCTGCGCTCGGCCAACAAGCCGGCCAGCGCGGCCAACAGCAGGGGCGCAGTCAAGCGCAGCGTGGAGGCCAGCACCGAACCCAACATCACCAAGGTGTCATCCACGGCGGGCTCCCTTGAACAGTTTGGCGAACAGGGGCGCACTGACCATGGCCATGGCGCCCGCGAACAGCACGATGAGGCCCTGCACGGTGACGACCATCTCACGCGAGAAGCCCGGCAACTCGAAGCTCACCTCCACCCCGCCCTGGTACAGCACCCCGAAAAGCAGGCTGGCCAGCACGATGCCCACCGGGTGGTTGCGCCCCATCAGGCTGACGGCAATGCCCGCGAAGCCCGCCCCTGCCATGAAGTCCAGCGCCAGCTTGCCCTGCACGCCGGACAGTTCGTTCACCGCCACCATGCCCGCCATGGCCCCCGAGATGGCCATCGCCACCAGGATTTGTCGCTTGGGGTGGATGCCGGCGTACTCGGCCGCCCGTGGTGCACTGCCGACGGCCCGCAGGGCGTAACCCAAGCGACTGCGCCACAAAAACCAGCCCACGAACACGCACGCCGCCACCGCAAGCAGGCTGCTGAGGTTGAGCGGCGACGGCAGCATCTCGATGCCGAACCATGCGGCCACGTCGTGCAAGCCGGGCATGCGACCTGCTTCGGGGAAGGGGGTGGACTCGACCGCCATCGAGCCCGCTGGACGCAAGACGTTCACCAGCAGGTAGGCGTTCAAGCTGGCCGCCAAGAAGTTGAACATGATGGTGGTGATGACGATGTGGCTGCCGCGCCAAGCTTGCAGGTAAGCCGGCACCGCCGCCCAGGCCATGCCAAACAGGGCCGCGACCACCACCATCAGGGGCAGCAGCAGCCATGCGGGCCACTGCGGTGCCAGGTAGAGCGCCGCCAAGGTCAAGCCCAGGCCAGCAAACGTGCCCTGCCCTTCCCCCCCGATGTTGAACAGTCCCGCGTGAAAGGCCACCGCCACCGCCAAGCCGGTGAACACGAAGGTGGTGGCGTAGTACAACGTGTAGCCCAGCCCCGAGGGCGTGCCCAAGGCGCCCTTGACCAGCACCTGGAACGCCTGCACCGGGCTGTGCCCGATGGCGAGGACCACCGCGGCCGAAACGGCCAGAGCCACCAGAAGGTTCCACACGGGCAGCAGCCCGATTTCCACCCAACGAGGGAGCGAATACGAGGCGCTGCTCATGCTTGTGCGGCCATCAGCAGGCCCAGTTGGCGTTCGTCACAGTCGTCGATGGGCAGCTCGCCCGTGATGCGGCCGCCGTTCATCACCAACACACGGTCGGCCAGCGCCAAGATTTCATCCAGCTCGCTGCTGACCACCAGCACGGCGCATCCGGCGTCGCGCAGCGCGCGCAGCTGGTTGTGAATGAATTCGATGGCACCGATGTCAACCCCGCGCGTCGGTTGCCCCACCAACAGCACCTGGGGCGCCTCACCGATCTCGCGGGCGAGGATGAGCTTTTGCTGGTTGCCGCCGCTGAATTTGCTGGACCCCAATTCGGGGTTGCGCGGGCGCACGTCGAAACGCTCCATCATGGCGGCGCAGGCGGCCCGCAGCTTGGCGCCGCTCAGGCTCCAGCGCCCTGCTGCGTACTTGGGCAAATGCTGGTAGCCCAAGGCGGCGCTTTCCCAGGCCGGAAAGCTCATCACCAGACCACAGGCATGCCGGTCCTCGGGCACGTGGGCCAATCCGTCGGCCCGCGCTTGGGTGGGATGCAGCCAGGCATCGGGGCCGTAAGGCCGCCCGGCCAGGGTGATCCGTCCGGCATCCGGCGCCCGCAGGCCGCTCAGCACCTCCAGCAGCTCGGTTTGTCCGTTGCCAGACACCCCCGCCACCCCGACGATCTCACCGGCGCGCAGGCGCAGGCGAACGCTGTTCAGGACGGCCACGCCACGGGCATCGCGCAGGCTCAGGCCCTCGGCCTCCAACAGCACCTCGTCTCGAGCGGCCGGCGCCCCCGCCGGTCGACCCAAGGCCACCTTGCGTCCCACCATGGCCTCGGCCAGGGCGGCCTCGTCGGTGTCGGCGATGGCGCAGCGGTGCACCACCCGGCCCGTGCGCATGACGGTGACGGCATCACAGAGCGCCATCACCTCCTTGAGCTTGTGCGTGATCAGCAACAACGTGGTGCCGCGCTCGCGCAGGCGGCGCAGCACCTCGAACAGTTGCTGGGTTTCCTGGGGCGTCAGCACGGCCGTGGGCTCGTCCAGGATGAGCAGCTTGGCGCCACGGTAAAGCGCCTTGAGGATCTCCAGCCGCTGCAACTCGCCCACCGGCAATTCGCCCGCCAAAGCGTCCAGTCGTACCTGCAATCCGGTCTCGGCCATCAAGGCTTCCAAGCCCGCCCGCACGGTGGCTTGCCCCGTGGGCAAGTGCCAACCGGGTTCGGCGCCGAGCAGCACGTTGTCCAGGGCGCTCAGGGTGTCCACCAGCATGAAGTGCTGGTGGACCATGCCCACGCCCAGGGCAATCGCTTCGTGGCTGTTGCGGATCTGGACCTCGCGGCCGTCCAGCGCGATGCTGCCCTCGTCGGCCTGGTAGTAGCCGTAGAGGATGGCCATCAGCGTGGACTTGCCCGCGCCGTTCTCGCCGATCAGGCCGTGCACCGTGCCCGGCTCGACCGTCAGGTCGACCCCGGCATTGGCGTGCACCGCCCCGAAGCGCTTGTGAATGCCCCGCAGGGCCAGTGCCGTCACCGCGATGCCGCCAGGCTTACTTCTTGGCGCAGTCGGCCGGGTTGGCCATGAAATCGGCCACCGGCCGCTTGCCGCTGACGATCTCGCCCTTGATGGCGTCGAGCTTGGTGCGCAGATCGGGAGTCACCAGCTTGTCGTTGTGTTGGTCGATGGCGACCATCACGCCGTCCTCCTTCAAGCCCAGCGCCTGCGGCCCGGGCTTGAAGCCCTTGAGCACGTTGTAAACGGCCACGTCCACGCGCTTGACCATGCTGGTGAGCATGGTGCCCGGCTGCAAGTGATTCTGGTTGCTGTCCACGCCGATGGCGAATTTGCCAGCGTCTTTGGCCGCCTGGTAGACCCCGGTGCCCGTGCCGCCGGCGGCAGCAAACACCACGTCCACGCCCTTGGCGAACTGCGCCTTGGCCAACTCACCGCCGCGCGACGGGTCGTTCCAAGCGCTGGAGGTGGTGCCGGTCATGTTGCTGAAGACTTCCACTTTGGGGTTCGCGGCGCGCGCGCCTTGCTCGTAGCCGCACTGAAACTTGCGGATCAAGGGGATGTCCATACCGCCCACAAAGCCGAGCTTGCCGGTCTTGCTCTTCATGGCCGCCAGGGCGCCCACCAAGTAGCTGCCTTCGTGCTCCTTGAAGGTGATGGAGGCCACGTTGGGCAGGTTGACCACACCGTCGATGATGGCGAATTGCGTCTTGGGGAACTGCTTGGCCACCTGCTCCAGGGCCGAGGCCTGCGCAAAGCCGATGGAAATGATGGGGTTCGCGCCCCGCTCGGCCATGCGACGCAAGGCCTGAACCCGCTGGGTGTCGTTCGAGATCTCGAACTCGAGGTAGCTCTTGCCCGTCTCGGCCTTCCACTTCTCGACGCCGCGGTAGGCCGACTCGTTGAACGACTTGTCGAACTTGCCCCCCATGTCAAAGATGACAGCCGGCGCCGCCAGGGCCAGCGGGGACATCAGGGCGGTCAACATGGCAAGGGTCAGGGCTTTCATCGCAGGGCGTCCAAAAAGCGAAAAGGGGGCGGATTTTAGGGACGAGCGTGAGCACTCCACGTCCGATGGGAAAACCCTCACCAATGCTCCGCTCCGTGCGTAGAAGGTCGGGTCTAGCATGAAGCAACCCATGGCGCACCCATCCACCGTTTCTTCCCCCAGTGAGCCCGACAGCGCGCCGCGGGCGGATGGGCTGCGCTGGCGCCCTGCCAGCTTGGCGAGCTGGGTCGCCCTGAATGCCGGATTGGCCGTTGGCATGGCTGTTCTCGCTCGGCTGGGTTTGGATCTGTCCATGGGCCCCGGGGGCACCACCGCCCTGTGGCTGCCCAGCGGTCTGGCCCTGACCAGCTTGATGGCCTGGGGGCCGCGCTCGTTGCCCGGATTGCTCTTGGGTAGCGTGGCCAGCGACACCGCCTCGAACATGGGCCAGGGGCTTGCCCCCATGGCGGCGATCGGACTCGGCCTGCTCATGGCCACCGTGGGGGCTTTGCAATGGGGGCTGGTCCGAGCGCTGGCCGGCCGTTGGGACCGCTTGCAGCAGCAGCCTGGCTTGCGCGGCGTGCGGCGATTCGTGGGGGCGGTCAGCCTGGGTGGCGCACTGGCACCGAGCTTGGGCGTGCCCCTGCTGCTGCTGACCGAGCGGCTCTCGGCCTCGGGGGCGCCGGGGGCTTGGCTGACCTGGTGGGTGGGGGATGTCACGGGCATGCTGTTGCTCGCGCCCCTGCTGCTGTTGGCGCTGTACCCAGGGAGCGAGCGCCAAACGGCCCTGGGGCAGGCCTTGCCAGCGATCAGCGTGGGGCTGGGCTTGACCTTGTTGTGCAGCTACTTCGTCGGCCAAGCCGAGCGAGCAGGCGACCTGCAACGGGCCGGGGCCGAAGTGCGGATGGTGTCCAGCGCCTTGCAAGCCCAGGTGGAGTTGGCCGAGTCCGACTTGCGCCACCTGGCAGCCTTGCATCGGCGCGAACCCTTGAGCGACGAAGAATTCCACCGGACCACCGAAGGCCTTCGCCACCGGCATGCGTGGCTGAGCAGCCTGGGCTACCTGCGCCGGCTGAGCGACGAGCAACGACCCGCCTACGAGCGAGAGCGCGAACTCGGGCTCCGCACGCTGGACGAGGGGGGACGCCTCGTCACTGCCCCAGTTCAACCGAGGTACTGGGTGACCGAGCGCATCAACCCGAGCCAGGGCCATGAATCCCGGCTGGGCCTCGACGAGGGTGGAGATCCTGCGCGTCGTGCCGCCATTGACGCTGCCGTACGAAGCGGTGAAGTCACCACCAGCTCGGTGCTGGGCAAGCACGGATTTGGCCGTGACGAAGCGCTCGCAGTGTCCCTGTACGCACCGGTTCACGAAAGCCCCAACGCGGGCAGCGCATCGCCACCGGTCACGGGTGTGGTGTCGGCTGGGCTGCAACTCAAGACCCTGCTGACCACGGCCTTGGCGCCATTCGCAGGCTGGGAGATGCCCCTCTTGTTGGTGAGCGACGACCCCCTTCCGCGCGGGCTCGAATGGCGCGATGGGCGTGTTTTGGAATTGGATGCCAACGCGATGCGCGACCGACTGGGCGTGTTCCGTCAAGGCATGCCCCTGGCTCATCCTGTGGCCCTGGGGCAACGGCAGTGGCAGGTGTTCGCGCTGCCCACCGTGCACCGAGCCGGCCTGCCCTCGCTGCTGCAGTGGGGCACGCTCGGGATCGGCTTGTTGTGCACCAGCCTGTGGGCCACCATCCTGGCAGCACGCTCGCGTCGCGATGCGGAGCTGCGGCGCTCCAACGCCGAGCTGGAGCGCTTGGTGGGCGTGCGCACGCAGGATTGGGCTCGCAGCAACGAGGAACTGAGCGCCCTGGCCGAGTCGCTCGCCGCCCAAACCCAAACCCTTGCACAGCGGGAGGCCGTGCTCAACGCCGTGCTGCGCAGCCTGCCTGACCCGCTGTGGGTGAAAGACGCTCAGGGCGTCTACCTTGAGGCCAACCCCGCCCTGGCGAACGCACTCAACCGCAGCCCCTCGGAGCTGCTCGGCCACACCACGCGAGACCTGTTCCCGCCGGAACAGGCCGACCTGGACGACGAAGCAGACCGCCTCACCCGCGAAAGCGGTGAGCCCACGACCCGCCGCCAACGCGCCCTGGATGCCCACGGGCGCCTGCGCACCTACCGGGTCACGCGAAGCAATGTGCGGCTGGAGGACGGCAGCACCATCGGCCTGGTGGGGCTGGCGCGCGACATCACCGACGACCTGGCGCGCGAGGACGAAATGCGCCGCTTCCGTTGGCTGACCGAGTGCGCCTCCCAGGGCTTTGCATTGGGCCACCTCGACGGCCGGGTCGACTACCTCAATGGCGTGGCCCAACGCTGGCTAGGTGAAACCCAGTGGCCCCCCGCCACCCCCCCCAAGGCCCCGGACAACTACGACGAAGATGGGTTGCTGCGCCTGCGCAACGACGTCATGCCCGCCCTGCGCCGAGACGGCCACTGGACCGGGGAAATGCCCGTGCGTGGCCTGCCGGGAGCGCAAGTGCCGCCCGTGCTGGTCAGCTACCTTGTGCTGCGGGACGAGCGCGGTAAAGAGCGCGCTTTGGCCATGACCATGACCGACCTGAGCGAACAACACCGCATGGAAGTCGAGCTGGCCCAGGCGCGCGACCGGGCCGAGGCCGCCAACCGCGCCAAGTCGGTTTTCCTGGCCAACATGAGCCACGAAATCCGCACGCCGCTCAACGCAGTGCTGGGCTATGCCCAGTTGTTGAAGGAGCAGCGCGAGCTCCCTGCTGTCGCTCAAACCCAGGTGGCCAGCATCCTGAGCGGCGGGCAGCGCTTGCTGCGGCTCATCAACGACGTGCTCGACCTGTCCAAGATCGAGGCAGGTGCTTTGCAACTCGTGGCCGAGCCTTTCGACGTGCGACGCGAACTCGACGAGGGCTTGCGATTCATGGCTGAGCGTGCACGTCGCTCGCGCGTGAGCCTGGAGCACGACGTTGCCATCCCGCCTGGCGTGGTCGCCCTGGGGGACCGTGGCAAGCTGGGCCAGGTCTTGCTCAACCTTTTGGGCAATGCCATCAAGTTCACGCCGGCAGGTGGCCGGGTTGGTCTGCAGGCCCGGCTCGATGCCAACGATGTCGCCCACGTTCAGATCCAGGACACCGGCCCAGGCATCGCCCCCGAGGAGCTGGCGCAGTTGTTCACCCCATTTGTCCAAGGACGCAGCGGGGCCAGCCAAGGCGGCACGGGGTTGGGTCTGGTGTTGTCACGCAACCTGCTGCGGGCGATGGGGGGCGAGCTGACGCTGCACAGCGAACTGGGCGCCGGCGTGCGGGCCAGCATCACCCTGCCCCTGCAACGGCTGGCCCAGACGTCCGAAGCTGGCAACGACCCGGGGACTGGCGCTTGGCAGTTGGCGCCGGGTCAGCGCCTGGATGTGCTGGTGGCCGAAGACGACCCCGACAGCCGCACGGTGCTGTGCCAACTGCTGCAAAACATGGGCGTCACCGTCTGGGCCGCCGAGGACGGCGAGGCCGCATGGCAACTTGCCTTGCAGCACCCCATGGACGCGGTGCTGACCGACCTTCGCATGCCCCGGCGCGATGGCGTGGCGCTGATGCAAGCCCTGAAAGCCGACCCCGCACGACAGACCTGGCCCGTGGTCGCCGTCACAGCCTCCAGCCTCGTGCACGAACGCGACAGTTACCTGGCGATGGGCTTTGCTGACTACGTGGCCAAGCCCTATGAGTTCCAGCGCATCGTTGACGTGCTGCGCAAATTCACCGCCGCGACCTGGCAGCCGCGAGACCCGTCCCACCTGCCCACCCAGCCTACAGTCGACGCGGCTGAGCATCCCGCCTCGTCGCCCAACGCGACGGGAGAACCCCCGGCGCAGATCCTCTGGGGCGAGCTGCTGGCTTGGTCCGACGACGGCGATGTGGTGGCCCTGCGCGAATGGCTGCACAGCAAAGGCGCGCAGCAACTGCCACCCGCCACCTTGGCCGCGCTGCGCGAAGCGCTCGCGCGCTACGATTTCGACCGCCTGACGGCCTGCCTCCGTGAGGCCCAAGCCGCATCGCCGGAAGGAAGCGCATGACCCAACCTGTGGCCTCCAGCAGCCTGCTCATCGTCGATGACACCCCGGAGAACATCGATCTCCTCGTGTCCATGCTGGCGCTGCCCGGTCTGCAAATCTTGGCCGCCAACAGCGGTGAGCGGGCGCTGGCGCTGGCCGAGCGCAAGCAACCCGACCTCATCCTGCTGGACGTCATGATGCCGGGCATCGATGGCTTCGAGACTTGCCGCCGCCTCAAGGCCCAAGCGGCCACCGCGGACATTCCCGTGGTCTTCGTCACCGCTCTCGGAGACGATGTGGCCAAAGGCTTTGAGGCAGGCGGGGCTGATTACCTGGCCAAGCCCGTGCGGGCCGACGAGGTGCGCGCCAGGGTGCACCACCACTTGGAACGCCGCCGACTCTTGCGTGAGTTGCAACAAGTCAACGCTCAGTTGGAGCAACGGGTGCAAGAACGGACCCGCGAGTTGGTTCAGCTCAACCGCCAACTGCGCGAAGAAATCAACGAGCGGCGCTTCATGCAAGACCGCTTGAGCTACCTCGCCACGCACGACTTCATCACGCGGGTTTACAACCGCGACGCGCTCGAAGAGCAGGTGGTGCGCCTGTTGGCCGACACCCAGCGCTCGGACAACGGCGCCTGCCTGATGCTGCTCGACCTGGCGCGCTTTCGCATCGTCAACGAGGCCTGCGGCTACATCGCGGGCGACGAGTTGCTGCGCCAAGTGGCCGACATGCTGGCCGCCCTGTGCCTGCCCGACGACTTCATCGCCCGGCTGGGTGGCGACCGTTTTGCGCTGCTTTGCCGTCGCCCACCCGACCAAGTCATGCCCCTGGCCCAGCGCATCAAGGGGGTGTTCGAGGGTTTTGAGTTCGTGTGGGACGGTCGGGCCTATCGCATCGATGCGCGGCTCGCCGTCATCCCCATCCACCGAGACTTCGTCTCCTTCGATCAACTCATGACCAAGGCCGACGAGGCGGCCTACCTCGTGCGTCGGGACGGCGGCCCTTCGGTACGCCTGCACCGAGCCGATGTGCACGAGGCCGATGCCCGCGAGAGCGTGAATTGGGCGTACCGGTTGATGGATGCCCTCAAGCACCAGCACTTCCGGGTGTACTTCCAACGCATTCAGCCACTGGGCGAGCGCGCCGCACCGGGCCTGCGGTTCGAGACCTTGGTTCGCCTGTGGGACGCCGAAACCCAGCGGGTGGTCGCGCCCCCCGCGTTCATCGGCCCCGCCGAGCGCTACCAGTTGATCGATCAGATCGACCGCTGGATGTTGCGCGAAGTGCTGGGGCGGCTGAGCGCCTCGCCCTCGGTGCTGGCAGGCATGAGTCAGGTGTCGGTCAACTTGAGCGCTTACTCATTGCGCGACCCGACGTTGGCCGACACCGTGCTGAGCCAGTTGCAAAGCTGCGGTTTTCCACCCCACAAGCTGTGCATCGAAATCACCGAGTCGGGGGCCATCGTCAACCTCAGCGCCGCCAAGGTCTTCATGGAGACGCTCAAGGCCCACGGGGTGGCCTTCGCCCTGGACGACTTTGGCACCGGCTTTGCGTCCTTCGGCTACCTCAAGCAGTTGCCGTTCAACAGCGTCAAGATCGACGGCGCATTCGTTCGCGACATGGACACCGACCACGCCAACGCGGCCATGGTGGCCTCCATGGTGCAAATGGCCGATGCACTCGCCTTGCCCGTGGTGGCCGAATTCGTCGAGCGACCGGCCCTGGCCGAGCGACTCAAAGCCCTGGGGGTGCCCTACGCACAGGGCTACCTGTACCACCGGCCCGAAGAAATGACCGAAGCCGCCCTCCAGGCGGCACTCAAACCAGCACTTCCGTGACGGGCGGGTGGCCCAAGAAGCGGGCCGGGCTGGCGCTGGCGCCATAGGCGCCAGACTGAAACACCACCACCAGATCGCCGACATCGGCCCGCGGCAAGGCCATGCGGTCGGCCAACAGGTCCAGGGGCGTGCACAGCGGGCCCACCACGGTCTGCACTTCGCGGGGTGCTGACAAGCGGTTGCCCACCGTCACCGGGTAGTTCTTGCGAATCACTTGACCGAAGTTGCCGCTGGCGCTCAGGTGGTGGTTCAAGCCGCCATCGCACACCAAATACGTTTGCCCACGAGACACCTTGCGGTCGACCACCCGTGTCACGTACAAGCCCGCCTCACCCACGAGGTAACGCCCCAGCTCGATCACCAACTCGGCCTGTGGCAGCACATCGCGAGCCCGCTCCTGCAGGGCCGCCAAGTTGTCCCCGATGGGCGCCAAGTCCAAGGCTTGCTCACCCGGGAAATAGGGGATGCCGAAGCCACCACCCAGGTTGAGAAAACGAACGGGCGAAGGCGCGAAGTCGGCCAACCGCACCGCCAAGTCAAAGCTCTTGCTCTGGGCCTCAGCAATCGCGTCTGCCTTCAGGTTCTGAGAGCCGGCAAACAGGTGAAAGCCCTCAAAGGCCAGGCCCAAGCGAGCCACGGCCGCCAGCACCTCGGGGACGGCCTCGACGTCCACCCCGAACTGCTTGGGGCCGCCTCCCATCTTCATGCCCGAGCCCTTGAGCTCGAAGTCGGGGTTGATGCGCAAGGCCACCCGTGCGGGCATGCCCAAGGTCTGGCTCGCTTGGGCCAAAACTGGCAACTCTCGCTGGCTTTCGACGTTGACCAGCACGCCGCTGGCCACCGCCTGCACCAGCTCTGCGTCTCGCTTGCCGGGCCCGGCGAAGCTGACCTCGTGGGGGTCAGCGCCCGCATCCAAGGCCACCAACAACTCGCCCGCGCTGGCGACATCGATGCCATCCACCAGCCGGGCCATGTGCTGCACCAGCGCCGGCATGGGGTTGGCTTTCATCGCGTAATGCAACTTCAGGCCCGCCGGCAAGGCAGCGCGGAGCGCTTGCACGCGCTGCGTCAGCAAGCCACGGTCCACAGCGTAAAAGGGGGTGCTGCCCACTCGAGCGGCCAAGCGGCTCAAAGCGATGCCGTTCACCAGCAATTCCTCGCCATCGCTGACGAATTGCGACATCGGGGCGTGGGGAATGGATGCGTTCATGCGGGGCGCTCCCTCAGCGACTGGGCCAAGGCACTGCGATCGATCTTGCCATTGGGGTTGCGCGGCAAGGGGCCCGTGCGCTCGTCCAGCACGGCCGGCACCATGTAGGCGGGCATGCGCGCTTTGCACTCAGCGAGCAAGGCCACGCGATCCACAACACCACGGCCGGCTGGAGGCGTCACGATGACATGGATGGCCTGCCCCAGTTGCGCATGTTCCACACCGAAGGCCGCGCACTCGCCCACGAGTTGGGTGGCGTACAGCACCTCTTCCACCTCCGTCGGGCTGACGCGGTAGCCGCTGGTCTTGATCATCTCGTCTCGTCGGCCGATGAAGTACAGGAACCCCTCAGCATCGCGACGCACCGTGTCGCCGCTGAACACGGCGTACTCCGGCAAGGGCAAGCCGGGAAGGCGGGCCTGAGCGCCCGAGGGCAAGAGCTTGTAGCGCTCGGCGGTTTTCACCGGGTCACCCCAATAACCCAGGCCCACCAGGGGGCCGCGGTGCACCAACTCGCCCGGTTCGTCCGGTCCGCACTCACGACCGTCTTCTCCCAGCACCAAGATCTCTGCATTGGGGATGGCCTTGCCAATGGAGTCGGGGCGGCGGTCCACCTCCTCGGGCGGCAAGTAGGTGGA
>NZ_JAPZSY010000052.1 GCF_027532025.1 Inhella sp.
CTCTCCCCGGGCGACATCAAGGACAAGCCCAAGGGCGCTGCCGTGCCGAACGTCGCGCAAGGGGCAAAAGGCAAGACCTGACCCCACTGACGCATCTAATTTGACCGCATGGCTCGCTCTCCCCGGGCGACATCAAGGACAAGCCCAAGGGCGCTGCCGTGCCGAACGTCGCGCAAGGGGCAAAAGGCAAGACCTGACCACACTGACGCGAAGCCGATGCAGAGCACCACGGCACACGTGCCTACGTTCTTCAAGTGTGAGGTTCTTTCCATCCGGGGTGATAGGAGCTCAAGCTCAACGGAACGGTACCCGAAAGGCGCCTTCACGGTCGACCGCACATGACCGCGCTCCGCCCCAAGGTGCAGCCCAAAGACGGGCAGGAAACCAACCCGCAAGCGCCGCTTTGGCCAAGTCGAAAGGCGCCACGCCGAGCGCCGCCCGCCCGGCTTCCGCTCACAACGGGACACAAGTTGGCCCGTGCCAACCCAACACCCTTGCAGAAAATGCCGGTAGTCGGCTCTTTCAACTCCACGCCCCTGCGAGCCGAACTTCAAGCCATTCCCTGACCATGCGAACCCTAGCCGGCTTCTTGCTTGCGGCCTCGCTGTGCGCCCTGGCCACAGCGGCACGCGCGAACCACATGTGCACCAACTCGCCCAACGAGGTCTTTGTCGGCATGTCACCGCCGGGTCCGGGCATCGCAGCCGTGCCCTTGTGTCGCTGGGTCACGCCGCCAGAACCCGAGAAGCCAGCGCCAAAGCCCACGATGGATCTGGCCCACAACCACGGCGCCATGGTGCGCCATGCGCAGGCACTGGCACCTTGGAACGCAACGGGCTACGCCGATGCGCGCAGTGCCCGCAACGCCGCGCAGGAGGCCTGCACCGCCGTGATGGGGCCAGGCTGCCGTGTGGTGCACGAGGTGCGCAATGCAGTGGCCGTGGCGGCGGTGCGTGAGGATGGGGAATACCTCATCGCGGCCGACTCACGCGAAGCCGGTGCGCGGGAGCGCGCACTGAGCCAGTGCCGAGCCCAAGGCAAGCCTTGCGATCTTGTGTACGTCTTGAGTGCGCGCTTGGAGCTCACGCCAGCGGGCCGAGGCCCCACGTTCAAGCCGAAGGTGGACAACCTGAACAACTGGCCCAGCGAAATCTTCGCGGCCAACAACTCCAAAGCGGCAGAAGCGGCCGCCGTGCTGGCGGCGCGCAACATCACCGCCACGCTGCGGGCCACGGCCACCGCACCCATGCCGGTGGCCACCAATGCCGTGGTCTACCACCCTGGGGTGAAGTGGCTGTTCATCAACAAACAGGCTGACGGCCCCACGGGCCCCGCAGCGCTGCGTGCCAGCATGGGCTGGTGTCGCCAAGCCATGCGCGACGAAGCTTGCCGCCACATCGGCGACTCCTGGGTGAACTTTCCACAGGACACCGCGCAGGCGGTGGGCATCGCGCTGCGCGAGGACGGCGAACGCTTCTTTGAGGTGCTGCAGAGCGAACCCGGCAAACACCGTGAAACGCGAACCTACCAAGCGGCTGCGCAGGCTGCCTTGCGCCGGTGCAAAGAGGGCGGCTTTCTCTGTACGGCGCTGCCCATCAGCGCCGGAGTGGATCGACCCATCGACTTCGCCAAGCTCCCCGAGTACCTCAGCCAGATGGCCTTGGCCGCGTGGCCCACGGAGGGCTCTGCGGCCGGCCGCGATGTCTGGATCGCGCAGGGCTTCACCGTCAAGCAACTCGGCGAAGCGGAGGCGGCGCTGCTCGCGGCTTGCCAGCGAGAGAGCGGCCACGAGTGCAAGATCCAAAAGCGTGTGACCGACACCAGCTTGCTGATTTACCGGGCCGAAGCGCAGGCCCGACTCGGCGTGGACGCCGTGGTCGCAGACAACGGCACCGATGCCTACCGCGTCATGCAACAGCCCGCCATCCCGGAGGCTGCGGTGGTGCAGCTTCTCCAGGCCGAGATCGATCAAAAGCTGCAGCAGCGCTGTGGTGGTCCGAGCCCGAACTGCAGTGCCGTCCGTGTGATCAACGCACAGGTCGCACAAGCTCAGGTGCTTCGTATCTCGCCCAACTGATGGGCCCAGGCGAGGGCTTGTGCTGCACCGGCTGCTGGCGCTCTGGGGGGCGTCCTGAGCGGCCGGTTTAGGGCGGGCATTTCCGAGAGTTGGCGGGCATGTTGTCGGGGTCAGGTCTTGCCTTTTGCCCCCAAAGCACCAAGCCTGATGGCGCCGCGCCACCCTCCCAGTGCCGTCGATTGACCCGCCCTCCCCCCTGAGTCGACGGCGAAACCAGGTACCCGCTCAGAGCTGCGCCCAAGACCGCCCTCTGTGCAGCACGCGCAAGCCTGGTCCTGATCGGGCTCCAACTCCTGGCTGACACCTGGCCTCCGCGGTCTGGCTCCGCGTTACCGGGTCAGTCTTGTCTCTTGCCCCCGAACTGCTAGGCCGGTGGCGCGACGTCCTCAGCCAATCACCGCCAACTGAACCGCCCCACCACCTGCGCCGAGCCCAGCGCCAGCCCCAGCAGCGCCGCCGCGCCCAGCATGACGCCCGCCGGCCATTGGTGGTCCAGGAACAAACCGAACAGCGGGGCCGAGAGTGCGAAGCCGATGTCCAGGCCCGAATACACGGTGCCGTAGACGCGGCCGGTGGCCCCGGGGGGGGCGGCGCGCTTGACGAGCATGTCGCGCGCCGGGCCGGCCAGGCCGGTGCCCACGCCGGCCACCATCACCAGGCCCAGGGCCACGGCCAGGGGCCAGCCGGACCAGGACGAGGCCACGAGCAGGGCGCCGCCCGCGCTCAAGGCCATGGCGATGTGGCGTTCCAGTTGGGCGCCCTTGGCCACCATGAAGCCGCCGATGAGCATGCCCAGCGCCCCGCACAGCATGTAGCCCGTCACCACCAAGGCGGTTTGGCTCGCGTCCACCTCATGAATCCGCGCCAAGGCTGGGCCTGCGAAGTTTTGGATGCCAGCCAGCGCCGCCGTGGTGAAGAAGAAGAACGAGAAGCACAGCCACACCGAGGGGAGCCTCAGGAAGTCGAAGGTGCGCGCGGGCTCGCTGGCGCGGCTGGGGTGCGAGACCGGGTGGTCTTCGATGGCGGCGCGCTGCCACCACAGCACGGCCATCACCGTGAGGGCCACCATGGCCGTGCCGGCGTACACCCAGCGCCAGTGGCCCGTGGCCTGCATCACCAGCAAGGCAAACACCGGCGACAAGGACCAGCCCAGGTTGCCGCTGATGCCGTGCACGCTGAAGGCGTGGCCCAGGCGCGCGGGGCTGACGCGCTGGTTCAGGATGGTGAAGTCCGCCGGGTGGAAGGGCGCGTTGCCCAGGCCGGCCAGCGCCGCCGCCAGCACCAAGCCGGCGTAGCCCTGGGCCGTGCCCGCGGTCACGGAGGCCAGCGCGAAGCAGGCCATGGCGGCCAGCAGGGCCGGGCGGGCGCCGTGGCGGTCCACCACGAAGCCGGCCAGGGCCTGCCCCACGCCGCTGACGCCGTAGAACACCGACACCAGCAGGCCCAGCTGCGCCCAACTCAGGCCAAAGCTGTGCGTAAACACCGGGAACAGCGGCGGCAGCAGCAGGTGAAAGAAGTGGCTGGTGCCGTGTGCCAGGCCGATCAGGGAGATCGTGTGCACATCGGCGCGGCGGGACGACAGGGCCAGGCTCGACATGGCGCCATGGTGCCCAGCCGCAGGCTTGCGTGGTTACGATAGCTTGTCGATTTCTGTCGAGTTACGGCCATGGCCCGCCCTTCCCGCACCCCGCTGCCGGTGCTTGACCCCGAACGCCACGCGCCCAGCCCCACGCGCCCGGTGCGGGCGCGCGCCCGGCGCATGGCCAGCAGCATGGAGATCCGGCCGCACCACCACGCCTGGGGGCAGCTGGTGTTCTCGGCTCAAGGTGCGGTGCGGGTGGAAACGCAAGACGGCACAAGAGGCCACGCCTTCATCGTGCCGCCGGGGCGGGCGGTGTGGATCCCGCCCGGTGTGCAACACGCGGTGACCGCCATCCAACAGGCCGATTTGCGCACCCTGTACGTGCAAGCCGGCGCCCTGCCCTGGCCCGCGTGCCGGGTGATGGAGGCGACCCCGCTGATGCAGGCCGTGGTGCAGGCCCTGGCCGAGGGCGACACGCCCGAGCCGCCCGCCGGGCCCGAGCAAGCCCGCGTGCACGCGCTGACCACGCTGCTGCTGGACGAGGCCCAGCGCGCTGGCCCGGTGCCCCTGGGCCTGCCCTTGCCGCAAGAGCCGCGGCTGCGGCGCTTGTGCCAAGGGCTGCTGGACGAACCCGCCCGCCACACCGACCTGGCCCACTGGGCCGCCGAGGTGGGGGCCAGCGAGCGCACGCTGAACCGGCTGTTCAAGGCCGAGTTGGGCAGCGGGTTTCGGGAGTGGCGGGCGCAGTTGCTGCTGGCGCATGGCCTGACGCTGGCGGCCCGAGGCACGCCGATGGGGGTGATTGCCGCCGAGCTGGGTTACGCCAGCGCCAGCGCCTTCAGCGCGATGGTGACGCGCACGGTGGGCATGCCGCCCAAGCGCTTCTTTGCGCAGGCCTGATGGGCGCGGTCCAGCCCAACCAACCCCACGACAGCGACGCCACCGGCCTCCCCACCGACGGCACCGACCGGCCGACAATCCGCGCATGGAACAAACGATCGCCTTCGACTACGACCGCCAAGACGCCGCCGGCGCCACCTGCACCGCCCATGCCTGGGCGAAGGTGCCCCAGCCCCCGCAAGACCGTGCCGCCGCCAAGGCGCGCGCCGCGCAACTGCTGCACGAGCGCGGTGCGGTGCTGGTGGCGCATTACTACGTGGACGGGGACCTGCAGGACTTGGCGCTGGAAACCGGCGGCTGTGTTTCGGACAGCCTGGAGATGGCCCGCTTCGGACGCGACCACGCCGCGCAAACCCTGGTGGTGGCCGGCGTGCGCTTCATGGGCGAAACGGCCAAGATCCTGAGCCCCGAAAAGACGGTGCTGATGCCCGACCTGGACGCGACCTGCTCGCTGGACTTGGGCTGCCCAGCCGACGACTTCGCCGCGTTTTGCGACCAGCACCCCGACCGTCAGGTGGTGGTCTACGCCAACACCAGCGCCGCGGTGAAGGCTCGGGCCGATTGGATGGTGACCAGCAGCTGCGCGCTGGACATCGTGCATCACCTGCATGCACAGGGCCAGAAAATCTTGTGGGCGCCCGACCGCCATTTGGGCCGCTACATCCAGGAACAAACGGGCGCCGACATGCTGCTGTGGAACGGCGCCTGCATCGTGCACGACGAGTTCAAGGGCATCGAGCTGGAGTTGCTGCGCGAGCAGCACCCCGACGCCCTGGTGCTGGTGCACCCCGAAAGCCCACGCAGCGTCGTCGAACAGGCCGATGTGGTGGGCTCCACCAGTGCGCTCATCAAGGCGGTGGTGGAAGGCCGGCAGCAGCGCTACATCGTGGCCACGGACAACGGCATCCTGCACCGCATGCGCCAACTGGCGCCGGGCAAAGAGCTGATCGAGGCTCCCACCGCCGGCAACGGCGCCACCTGCAAGAGCTGCGCGCATTGCCCCTGGATGGCCATGAACGCGCTGACCAACCTGATCCAGGTGCTGGAGACCGGCGCCAACACGGTGCAGGTGCCCGAGGGCACCCGCGCCCGCGCCCAGGCCTGCATCACCCGGATGCTGGACTTCACCGCCGCCCAGAAGGCCCGCGCCTACGGGATGACCCCGGGCATGGGGGCCGCCTGAGCCCACCAGAATGGACGGACCCCAGGAGGCGCGCATGGCCCATCCCGACTTCTCCCAGCTGTTCAACCACCACGAACGCGAAGTCTTCGCCGCGGTGATGGCCGCAGCGCCGGATTACCCCGACATCGCCATCTCCAAAGACCTGCTGTGCGACGTGGCCTGTGTGGCGCTGAACCGGCTGCCGCCGCGCTACATCCGCCACACGGTGGACTTCAGCTTCTACTTGACCGAGCAGGAACGTCAGCAAATGGACACGGCGATCGCCGATGCTGTGGCATATGCCTTCAATTTCGTGACTGCCCGCACCGCAATGCGCCAACAACCGCTTTAATCAGGCTTCTTCCACCCCCGAAAGGTCCACGAAATGAATCGTCGCCAATCTGGTTTCACCCTCATCGAGCTGATCGTCGTCATCGTCATCCTGGGCATCCTGGCGGCCGTGGCCGTGCCGCGCTTCGTCGACCTGAGCAGTTCGGCCGAAACGTCCTCCTTGAAGGGCGTGGCTGCGGCCCTGGCCAGTGGCTCGGTCTTGAACCACTCCAACAACCTGCTGGTGGACGCCGGACTGGCCAGCAGCGCAACGCTTGTCACGGTGACGGCGTGCGAGCAAGTGGCCGGCACGCTGAATGGCGGGCTGCCCTCCACCGATTACGTCATCACTCCCGGGACGGGTACGCCCATCTCACCCGCCGCGACGGGCATTGCAGCCGAAGGCGGCACGTCCACCTGCACCTTGACCTACAAGGGCAAGACGGCCACCTTCGTGGGCTACGGCGTGCAGTAAGGCTCGCCAGCGCCCCCATGAAATCGGGCCCCGCGGGGCCCGTTTTTCATGCCTGCCGCACCGGCGGGATCAACAAGGTGGGGAAGCTGGACGGCAGGGTTTCCGGGAAGTCGCGGCTGAAATGCAGGCCGCGGCTTTCGTGTCGCATCAGCGCGCTGCGCACGATCAGCTCGGCGCAGTCCACGAGGTTGCGCAACTCCAGCAGGTCGCGGTTGACGCGGAAGTTGGCGTA
Organism: Inhella sp.; assembly: GCF_027532025.1. Taxonomy (GTDB): domain Bacteria; phylum Pseudomonadota; class Gammaproteobacteria; order Burkholderiales; family Burkholderiaceae_C; genus Inhella. Next base: position 6,759 of record NZ_JAPZSY010000052.1, read on the forward strand.
GTACTCCAGCACCTCGCTCTTGAGCAGGTCGATGCGGTGCAGCGCGCGCTCCAGGCGCTTGGTGGTGCGCACGATGCCGACGTAGTTCCACATCAACAGGCGCAGCTCGTCCCAGTTGTGGGCGATGACCACCTGCTCATCGGCGTTTTCCACCTGGCTTTCGTCCCAAGCCGGCAAGGCCGGCGCCGCGCTGCGCGCGCTGGCACCGATGTGGGCCGCGCAGGTCCGGCCCAGCACCACGCACTCCAACAGGCTGTTGCTGGCCAAACGGTTGGCGCCGTGCAGGCCGGTGTAGCCGGTTTCGCCCACGGCGTACAGACCGGGCAAGTCGGCGCGGCCGTCCAGGTCGGTGACCACGCCGCCGCAGGTGAAGTGCACCGCCGGCACCACAGGAATGGGCTGTTTGGCGATGTCGATGCCCAGCTTCAAGCACCGCGCGTGGATGGTGGGGAAGTGCTCCTTCAAGAAAGCCTCGCCCAGGTGCGTGGCGTCCAGCCACACGTGGTCGACGCCATGTTTCTTCATCTCAAAGTCGATGGCGCGCGCCACGATGTCGCGTGGCGCCAGTTCCAGGCGCGGGTCGTGGCGAGCCATGAAGCGGTCGCCGTTGGGTAGCTTCAAGTGCCCACCCTCCCCGCGCAGCGCCTCGGTGATGAGGAAGCTGCGCTCCTGAGGGTGGTACAGGCAGGTGGGGTGGAACTGGATGAACTCCATGTTGGCCACCCGACAACCGGCCCGCCAGGCCATGGCCACGCCGTCGCCGGTGGCCGTGTCGGGGTTGGTGGTGTAGCGATACACCTTGCCCGCACCGCCCGTGGCCAGCACCACCGCGCGGGCCGGCACGGTTTCCACACGGCCGCTGTCGATGTCCAGCGCGTACACGCCGTGGCAGCGCTTGGGCGCGTCGGGGCCCAAATGGCGGTGGGTGATGAGGTCCACCGCCATCCAGCGCTGCTTGAGGCTGATGTTGGGATGCACCTTGGCTTGGCTCAACAGGCGGTCGTGGATGGCCTTGCCCGTGGCATCGGCCGCATGGGCGATGCGGCGCACGGCGTGGCCGCCCTCGCGCGTCAGGTGCAGGCCCAGCGGGCCATCGTCGTCGGGGGTGAAGGGCACGCCCTGATCGACCAGCCAGGCCACCGCGCTGGCGCTGCGCTCGGCGATGAAGCGGGCCGTGGCCTCGTCCACCAGGCCGGCGCCGGCGTCCTGGGTGTCGCGCACATGGCTGTCGATGGAGTCGTCGCTGCCCAGCACGCCCACGATGCCGCCCTGCGCCCAGGCGGTGGCCGCTTCGGTCAGTTCGCGCTTGGCCAGCACCACCACGGGGATGGTGTCGGCCAGGTGGAGGGCGACGGTCAGGCCGGCGAGGCCCGCGCCGATGATGACGACAGGGACGGTGTCAGGCGGTGTGTGCATGGGGGGCGATTCTGAGCGATGCCCCCAACAACGCCCAGAGTCACTGGGGCCGCCCGAGATCGAAGACGAGGACCTCGGCCTGCTGGCCGTCGCGGATCTGCACCGCGGCCTCGTCGGCCATCTGCAAGCCGTCGCCCTGATTCAGGCGCTCGCCATTGACGGTGACGCTGCCTCGGGCCACTTGCACATAGGCCAATCGGCCGGCTGCCAGGGGCAAATCGGCGGCCTCGGCGCCGTCGAAACGGCCGGCGTACAACGAGGCATCGCTGTTGACGCGCACCAAGCCCCCGCCATCGGCGGCCAGCAGGGCCAGGCGCCCGCGCAGGCTGGCGGGGTCGATACGGGCCTGCTCGTAGCCCGGGGCACCGCCCGGTGTGTTGGGCAACATCCAAATCTGCAGCAGGTGAACCTCTTGGGGGCCGTGGTTCATCTCGCTGTGCAGCACACCGCTGCCGGCGCTCATGCGCTGGATCTCGCCGGGGCGAATCAAGCCCGCGTTGGCGCCGCCCACCTCGCCGTTGCCCATGCTGTCCTTGTGGGCCAACTCGCCTTCCAGCACATAGGTCACGATTTCCATGTCGCGGTGCCCATGCGTTCCAAAGCCGGTGTTCGGGGCCACGCGGTCTTCGTTGATCACGCGCAAAACGCCCCACCCCATGCGGCTGGGGTCATACCAGTTGGCGAAGGAGAAGCTGTGCTTGGCCAACAACCACCCGTGGTTGGCGCCGCCGCGTTGTTCAGACCGAAAAACCTGCTTCATGGGGAGACTCCTAGGGAATGCCCTCACTGTAGGGACGCTGAGTGGCCTTGTGGGCAAGGCAGGATGCCGACTGCGTTCAATTTGACTGAAGGCCGCCATGCACATCGCCGACAAACGCAGCGTGCTCACGCCCGACGCCCTGGCCATGGTGGACGCCATCGCCCGCACGGGCAGCTTTGCCGGCGCGGCGCGCGAGCTGGGCAAGGTGCCATCGGCCCTGACTTACGCCGTTCGCCATCTGGAGGAGGCGCTGGACGTGCTCCTGTTCGACCGCAGCGCCCGGCACGCCCAGCTCACCGCCGCCGGGCACGAGCTGCTGGTGGAGGGCCGACGCCTGTTGATGGAGATCGACGCCGTGGCCAACCGCGTCAAGCGCATCGCCACCGGCTGGGAGGCCGAGCTCACCATCGCCGTGGACGACGCCGTGGCGCGCCCGGCGCTGTACGACCTGATCGCCGCCTTCCAGCAGCAGCGCATCGAGCCCCTGTCGGGCACGCCGCACGCCCACAAGGGGCCACCCACGCGGCTGCGCTTTCGCACCGAGGTGATGTCGGGCACTTGGGAGGCCTTGGTGTCGGGCCAGGCCGACCTGGCCATCGGCACCAGTTCGCAGCCGCCGGGCTCCAGCGTGGCTTGTGAGGTCATGGGAGAACAAGCGTGGCTGTTCGTCGTGGCGCCGGCGCACCCGCTGGCCAGCGTGGAGGGGCCACTCAGCGCGGCACAGATTGCCGAGCACCGCATCGTCACCGTGGCCGACACCGCGCGCCAGTTGGCGCCACTGACCGTGGGCGTGGTGCCCGGGCAGGACGTGCTGACGCTGTCCAGCTTGAGCGCCAAGCTTCAAGCCCAGCTGCGTGGCCTGGGCTGCGGCTGGCTGCCCGAGCCCATGGTGCGCGAAGCCCTGGCCCGGGGCCTGCTGGTGGCCAAGGACACCTTCGACACCCGGCGCATCACGCTGCACTACGCGTGGCGCGTCACCGGCGCACCGCCGGCCCGAGCCTTGAGCTGGTGGCTGCAGCAGCTCAAGAGCGAAGCCACGCGCCGCGCACTGCTCGAGCAGCACTTGACTTGAGGTACGTCGGACGCTTTGCACCCTCGCCCACCGGGCCGCTGCACGCCGGCTCGGTGGTGGCCGCGTTGGGCAGTTGGCTGGATGCCCGCGCCCACGACGGGCGTTGGCTGGTGCGCATCGAAGACGTCGATACCCCCCGCTGTCCGGCCGGCACCGACCGGCTCATCCTGCAGCAGCTGGCCACGCTGGGGCTCACCCCCGACGAGGCGCCCACATGGCAATCCCAGCGCGGGGCGGCTTACCAGAGCGCCTTTGACACGCTGGTGGCCAACGACCACGCCTTCCCCTGCGCCTGCACGCGCAAGCAGTTGCACGATGCGCAAGGCCCGCGCGAGCGGCATGGCGAACTCGTCTACCCCGGCACCTGCCGCCCCGAGCGCGGGGGCCTGAGGGGGCAGCCGCCCCGCGCTTGGCGCTTTCGCGTGCCCGCGGGCTTGGTGCACTGGCGCGACCGCGCCCTGGGCCCTCAGCAGCAAGACGTGGCGGCCGAGGTGGGCGATTTCGTGCTCCGGCGTGCCGACGGCCTGTGGGCTTACCAATTGGCCGTGGTGGTGGACGACGGCGCCCAGGGCATCACCCACGTGGTGCGCGGTGCCGACCTGGCCGACAACACGCCCCGCCAGATCCTGCTGCAGCGCGCCTTGTCGCTGCCCCAGCCCGAGTACCTGCACCTGCCCTTGGTGCTGGCTGCCGATGGCCAAAAACTCAGCAAACAAACCGGTGCCGCTGCGGTCGCCCTTGACGAGCCCCTGGCCGCTTTGCAGGCGGCGGGCGCCGTGCTGGGCTTGCCGCGCTTGGACGCCCGCACCCAGCACGACTGGCTGGGCGAGGCCGTGAACGCCTGGCCTTGGCGACCCAAGGACAATCGCGCCCTTTGAACCCCCACCCACGGACCTTTTCCATGAACACCACCGACAGCGGCCTGCAATTCGACGACACCCAACTCGGCATCGGCGCCGTGGCCTTGGCCGGCTGCGACGTGCAGGTGCACTACACCGGCTGGCTGTGGACCGACGGCCAACGCGGCGCCAAGTTCGACTCCAGCCATGACCGCCGCGAACCTTTTGAGTTCGAGCTGGGCGGCGGCATGGTCATCCGCGGCTGGGACGAAGGCGTGCAAGGCATGAAGGTCGGCGGCAAGCGCACGCTGCGCATCCCACCGCAACTGGGCTACGGCGCACGCGGCGCCGGTGGTGTCATTCCCCCCAACGCCACGCTGGAATTCGAGGTCGAGTTGCTGGCCGTTTCGGGCGGGCCCGTCACGCTGGACTTCCCCTTCCAGACCACGGCCAGCGGCCTGCAGTTCCACGACGTGGCGCCCGGCACCGGTGCCGAAGCCCAGGCCGGCCGCACGGTGCGCGTGCATTACACCGGCTGGCTGTGGAAGGACGGCGCACGGACCAAGAGGTTCGACAGCAGCAAGGACCGCGGGCAGCCCTTCCACTTCCGCCTCGGTGCCGGCGAGGTCATCCGCGGCTGGGACGAAGGCGTGCAGGGCATGAAAGAAGGCGGCACCCGCGTGCTCATCATCCCGGCCGAGCTGGGCTATGGCAGCCGCGGCGCTGGCGGTGTGATCCCCCCGAACGCCACGCTGTGCTTCGAGGTGGAGTTGCTCAAGGTGTGAGGGGGCGCCGGCGGGTTCAGCCCGGCGCCACCAAGCGCCGCAGGACGCTCACCGCCTCCACCCCCGCCGGCGTGACGATCCACACCAGCGCCAGCAGGTTCAGGGCCACCATCGCCCAAGTCCAGCGCAAAAAGGCCGGCTTGGCCGTCTTGTGCCGGAACACCTGCTGAGCCAGCAAGGCACCGGGCCAGCCACCCATCAGCGCGACGAGGTGCAGCGAGGTTTCCGCCACGCGGGCGCGGCCCCGCTTGGCGGCCCATTTGTCCATGCCATACACGATGAACAGCGCCATGGACAGCGCGCCGTACAGCGTGGTCACGGCGCGTGGCATCGGCCACGCCGTGTGAATGGCCCCCAGCAGCAGACCGAAGGCCGGAATGATGAGCAAGCGCGCGCTGTTGGGGCCACGCGGGCGATGGGCCTCAGACCGGGGCACGCGCACTGGCTGGGCCTGGGAACGCGGAGGGGGCCGCAGGCTGTGCACCGCCTTGGCCATACCGTCGCGCGGCGTGTAACGCACGGGCTCACCCACTTGGGGGTCGCCGCGGGCCTGAAGCCGGCCTTGGAAGTCCGCACGGCGCAGCACCAAGCGCTCGCCGCCGGCATCGGGCTGCACAAAGCCCAAGCCCTTGGCGGCGTCCCAGTGTGAGACACGGCCAAGGGCTTGGGGGGTGGACGCGGGGCGGGACTGGCGCATCCCCGCAGGTTAATCAATCGCCGAGTCGATCACTCTTCGCGACGACGCGGGCCGCGCGGGGCACCGAAACCGCCTTCACGTCGTTCGCCGCCGAAGGAGGGCTTGCGGTCGCCGAACGGCGGACGGTCACCCCCAAACGGCTTGCGATCGCCGTACTGCGGGCGGTCACCACCAAAGGGCTTGCGGTCGCCGAACGACGGGCGGTCGCCGCCGAAGGGCTTGCGGTCGCCGTACTGCGGACGGTCGCCGCCAAACGGCTTGCGGTCGCCGAACGGCGGACGGTCGCCGCCGAAGGGCTTGCGGTCGCCGTACTGCGGGCGGTCGCCACCGAACGGCTTGCGGTCGCCGAACGGCGGACGGTCGCCCGCGAACGGCTTGCGGTCGCCGTACTGCGGGCGGTCACCCCCATCGTGCACCGGACGGCCGTCGCGGCCGGCAAAGGGCTTGCGGTCGCCGAACGGCGGGCGGTCGGCGCCGTAGGCGGGGCGCTCGTCGCGCTGCCAGCGTGGGCCGCCCTTGTTGAAGGTGCGGCGATCGCCGCCGTCAAACTCGCGGCGCAAGCCGCGGTCGGTGAAGATCACCGGATCGGGTTTCTTGGGCTCCAGGCCCTCGATGCGCGACGGCGTGAGGGTGTCCTTGGTGTAGGCCTGCAGACGACGCAGGCGGGGCAGGTCTTCGCGCAGGGCCAGGGTCACGGCCAGGCCGGTGCGGCCGGCGCGGCCGGTGCGACCGATGCGGTGCACATAGTCCTCGGCCTTCATGGGCAAGCCCACGTTGATGACATGGCTGATGGTGGGCACGTCGATGCCGCGGGCGGCCACGTCGGTGGCCACCAGCACGCGCAACTCGCGGCGGCGCAGGCCCATCAAGGTGCGGTTGCGTTTGCCCTGCGGCATGCCGCCGTGCAACGCGGCGACAGCGTGGCCGAGTTCAGCCAGCTGGTAGGCCATCTGCTCAGCCTCCACTTGGGTGCCGGCGAACACCACGGCCTGGTCCACGGCAGCATCGGCCAGCAGGTGCTCCAACAAGGCGGCACGGTGCATGGGGTGATCGGCCCAGTGCAGGCGCTGCTCGATCTGGGCCTTCTGCTCGGGGGCGCTGGCCACCTCGATGCGCTGGGGCTGGTTCAGCAGGTCCTGGGCCAGGGTGCCCACGCGGCCATCGAAGGTGGCGCTGAACATCACCGTCTGGCGCGGCGCGGGCAGCATCGCGGCGATGGCTTCGATGTCCTCGATGAAACCCAGGTCCAGCATGCGGTCGGCTTCGTCCAGCACCAGGGTCTTGATCTCGGTCAGCAGGGCCGGCACTTGGGCGGCGATGTCCTGCAGGCGGCCTGGGGTGGCGATGACGATGTCGGCGCCGGCGCGCAGGCGCTGCAACTGGGCCGGGTAAGGCATGCCGCCCACGATGGTGGCCACCGACAGGTGCGGCACCACGCGGCCGAGTTGGATGGCCATTTGCGCGACTTGCTGTGCCAGCTCGCGGGTGGGGGCCAGCACCAGGCCGATGGGGTTGACGGGAGTGGCGGCAAAGCGCGCCGCGCCTCGAGTGCCGCGGTTGCCACGCTGGTGGCGGCCGCTGGCGTGGAAGCTGCGGCCAGGCATGGCTGCAGGCACCTGGTCGGGGTGACTCTCACGGCGTGCCAGCACTTGCGCCAGCATGGGCAACAAGAAGGCAGCCGTCTTGCCGCTGCCGGTGCGGCTGCTGACCATCAAGTCGGTGCCCGCCAGCCCCAAGGGGATGGCGCACGCTTGCACCTCGGTGGCTTCGGTGTAGCCAGCATCGGCGACGGCGGTGAGCAGGGGTTGGGGCAGGCCCAGGTTTTCAAACGACATGAACAGCTTTCTGACTCGCGAACACGCCCGCGCCCGGCCTCCTGGGTCGGCGCAAGCAAAGGCTCGGCAACACGCCGGCCCAGGTGGGGTCGCAAACAACTCCGAGGGCCACTCACAGGCCCCAACGGTGCGACGGCATCGCCGCCGACCGAAAACCCGCTGGGAAGCGGGAGAGCGCCAAACGGGGCGCTCCAGGAGGAGTCAGAGGAGATGAACGAATCGCGCCGGGAGCGAGTACCCACCGGCGCGAGGCGCGAACTGTAACACTGGGGTTAACCCGAAATCCAGTCCTTCAAGAGATTTTTTCGACTTCGATCGGCACGTCGCAAGGCGGGCTCCTGGTGCCGACAGGCACTGCTCAACCGCCGCTGCGCAGCGCGGCGCGAAGCTGCGCGCCGATTTCCGGGTGATCGCCGAAAGGGTCGCCCGGGTTGCGCCCCGCCAACACCTCTTCGGCCCGCTGCATCACCGGCGCCAGCGCCTGCGGGTGGCTGAAGATCCAGAAACGCTGGCTGCGCACGGCATCCAGCACCAGGCGGGCGACGTCGGCGGCACTGAGCTTGCCACTGGTCACCGCTTTGCTGCTCATGGCGTGCGCGATGCGCTGGCTGGCGGTGGGGCGCGCCAGGTCCTCAGGCGCGCGGTTGCGGTGGCTGTTGGCGATGCCCGTGGGCACGAAGTAGGGGCACAAGACGCTGGCGTGAACTTGGTCGGTGACCAGGCTCAGGTCATGGTGGAGCGTTTCGCTCAGGCTCACGACGGCGTGTTTGCTGACGTTGTAGACGCCAAAGTTCGGCGCATCGAGCATGCCCGCCATGCTGGCGGTGTTGACGATGTGACCGCGGTAGCCCGGGTCGGCCTGCGCCGCGGCGAGCATCATGGGCGTGAACAGGCGCACGCCGTGCACCACACCCATCAGGTTGACGCCCATGACCCAATCCCAATCGCTGGCGCGAGCCTCCCAAATCAAGCCGCCAAAGGCCACGCCGGCGTTGTTGAACACCAGGTGCGGCGCGCCGAAGCGGGCTTGCACGGCGGCGGCCAGGGTTTCCATCTCGGCGGCGCTGCTCACGTCCACACGCTGGGCCATGGGCTTGCAGGCGGCCAACTCGTCGGCGGCGCGGGCCAGGGCGTCGGCCTGTACGTCCACCAACACCAAGTTCATGCCTTCGGCGGCGCACAGCCGCGCCAGCTCCAGGCCAAAGCCACTGCCGGCACCGGTGATAACAGCCGTCTTGTTCTTCCAATCCATCACGATCGTTCTCCAGAAGGGCGGTGCATTTCAACGTGGGGGATGCCGTCTTCGATCAATTCCTCGCCCACGGCGACGAAACCCGCCCGGGCGTACAGGCCCTGCAGGTGCGATTGCGCAAACAAACCGATGGCTTGCTCCGGCCAAACGGCGTCGCATTGGGCCACGGCCCGACGCACGAGTTCGTGCCCCAGCCCGATGCCACGCACCTCCGGCGCCACGATGACGCGGCCGATGAGCGGACGTGGGCCCTTGAGGCCGGGGGGCAGGACGCGAGCGTAGGCGTGCAGGGCCTCACCCTGCCAAGCCATCAGGTGCAAGGCGTGCTCATCCAGGCCGTCGATGTCGGGGTAGATGCAGCGCTGCTCCACCACGAAGACCTCGCTGCGCAGGCGCAGCACCGCGTACAGCGCACCGGTGCTCAGCCCGTCAAAGGCTCGCCATTCCCAGTGAGAGAGGATCACAAGACCTCGGCATCCAGATCGGCCAGCACGCGGCAGCGCGCCAAAATCGGGGCCAACCAAGCGGCCACCAAAGGCAGCTCGTAGGCCATGAAGTAGGCACAGGCGGCGCGGTGACCCGCCTGCAATGGATGGGCGGGCGGCGTGCGCAGCGCGAGGTCCAGCCACACCCATGCCAAAACCAGGTGCCCAAAGGCCTGCAGGTAGGGCGTGCCGTGCACTGCCGCCTGTGCGGGGTCGGCCGACGCCCAGGCGGCCTTGGTGGCCGCCCCCACCTGGGCCAGCGCAGCGGCCACTTGGTTGGCCCAGTCGGCCAGGTCGGGCTGCTGCATTGCTGCCTGCACGGTGTTGTTGATGCGGCCAGCCAGCAGTTGCAAGGCTTGCGGCTGCGAGGCTTTACGGATCAGCAGGTCCAGGCCCTGGATGCCGTGCGTGCCCTCGTGGATCATGTTCAGGCGGTTGTCGCGCCAGTATTGCTCGAGGGGCCAGTCGCGCGTGTAGCCGGCGCCGCCCAACACCTGGATGGCCAGGCTGTTGGCCTCCAGGCCCCATTGGCTGGGCCAGCTCTTGGCCACGGGGATGAGCAAGCCCAACAAAACCGAGGCCTCCGCGGCCTGCGGGCCCGCACTGCGTTGCTCATCCACCAGCCGGGCGCAGTAGAGGTTGAGGGCCAGCGCACCTTCGGCGATGGCCTTCTGCGCCAGCAGCATGCGCTTGACGTCGGCGTGCTGCACGATGGGCACGGGCGAGCCGCCGCGCTGCCCCACCGACCGCCCCTGCGTGCGGTCCTTGGCGTAGGCCAAGGATGCCTCGTAGCCGGCCATGGCCAGCATGGCGGCGCTCAAGCCCACGCCGATACGGGCCTCGTTCATCATGTGGAACATGCAGGCCAGGCCCTGGCCTTCGGCGCCCACGCGGTAGCCGATGGCCGGCGCCGACTCGCCGAAGTTCAACAGGCAATTGCTGGTGCCGCGCCAGCCGAGCTTGTGGTTCAGGCCCACGAGGCTGACGCCATTGCGCTCGCCGGTGAGCGCGCCGTCGGCGTCCACGCTCCACTTGGGCACGATGAACAGGCTGATGCCGCCACTGCCCTCGGGCAGGCGACCATCGGCCTGGGGCACTTTGGCCAGCACGAGGTGGACGATGTTCTCGCTCAGCTCGTGCTCGCCCGCGCTGATCCACATCTTGCTGCCCTTGAGCCGGTAACGGGGCCCGAGCGGGTGGAGGGCGTCGTCAGGCTCGGCGCGGGTGGTGATGTCGCCCAGCGAGGAGCCGATGGCCGGCTCGCTCAGGCACATGGTGCCCATCCACTGGCCGGTGAGCTCGCGGGCCGCGAACACCTCGCGCTGCTTGGGCGTGCCGTGCGCCAAGATGAGGCTGGCGTTGCCGCTCGTCAGCAGCGTGTAACCACCGCAGCCCACGCTGGCCTTGCTGAAGAAGGCATTGCCCGCCATCTCGACCACGCAGGGCAACTGCAAGCCGCCATGCTCGGCGTCCTGGCTGGCGGCTTGCATGCCGGTCTCGAAGTAGGCCTTGACTGCAGTCGCCGTGCTGGCGGGCAGCACCACGCGCCCCTCGGCATCCACCCGAGGCTCCTCGACGTCGCAGGCGCGATTGGCGGGCGCAAAGCGCTCGACGGCCACGCGCTCGCAGGTGTCGAGCACCTGGGCCAAGGTTTCGGGGCTGTGGTCGGCGTAGCGCTCGCGCTCGCACAGCGCGCCGGCTTGCAACCAGTCGAACACCAAAAAATCAACGGTGGCGCGCATGGGTGAACCTGCTGGGCGTCAACGCAGTCGGAACTGGCCCACCAGCTCGTTCAAGCGAGCGGCCTGGCCTTTCAGGCTGTCGGCAGCGGCAGCCCCCTCTTCCACCAGGGCGGCGTTCTGCTGCATGGCTTGGTCGAGGCGGTCCACCGAGTCGGCGATGCCTTGCAGCCCCGTGCTTTGGGTGCGGGCCATTTGCGTGGCGTCGGCAATCAGCGAGGCCACGCGCTCGACGGCGCTCACCACCTCCTCCATGCGGGCGCCGGCGTTGTTCACCAAGCTGCTGCCCGTGTCCACCTGTTCGACCGAGCTGGTGATCAGGCTCTTGATCTCCTTGGCCGCTTCGGCGCTGCGTTGGGCCAGGCTGCGCACCTCGCCCGCCACGACGGCAAACCCACGGCCTTGCTCGCCCGCGCGGGCGGCCTCCACGGCAGCGTTCAGCGCCAGGATGTTGGTTTGGAAGGCAATGCCGTCGATGACGCCGATGATGTCGGCGATCTTGCGGCTGGATTGGCTGACGCCACTCATGGCCGACACCGCCTGCGACACCACGCTACCGCCTTCGCGCGCCAAGCCGCTGGTGTTTTGGCTCAAGGTGGCGGCCTCGCTCATGGCGTCGGAGCTGTGGCGGGCGGCTTCGGTCATCTCCCGCAGGGCGCTGGCGCACGCTTGCAGGTCGGCGCTGCCTTGCTCGGTGCGCTGGCTCAGGTCGAGGTTGCCCGCGGCGATTTCGGAGGCAGCGGTGTTGACCTGATCGGCTCCGTCGCGCAGGGTGCCCATCATGGTGCGCAGGCGCTCCTGCAAGCCCTGCATCGTGCCCAGGCCGGCGCGCGTGGTCGGGTTGCCGAACTCGGGGACGTCGTCGGTGAGGTCGCCATGCCCCATGCGTTCAGCACCGGCCATCAAGGTCTCGACGAAGCGCCCCGTGCCGCTCGCACTGTCCAAGTAAAGCCAGAGCATGAGCCCACCGATCAGGAGACTGCCCCCGATGAGCCAGAGCGCGCTCCAACCCAACAACACCCCCACCACGATGTAGGCCTGCAAACCGAGGTTCAAAGCCACTTGCAACGCCACGCGCTGCTTGAGAGACAGGCTGTCAAAAATCATGCGGATCTCCTCAGGGGTTCAAGGGGGATGACGGGGGCTGCGGGCTCAGGCACGTCGCCAGGGACCCGGATCGCTGGGGTGGGCCTGGGCCCACTCGGCCAAGCGGGCTTGCAGGGTGTCAGGGGCGCGTTGTGCCATCGAAAACATGGGGCCGCCGCGCCAGCGCGGGAAGCCGTATCCGGCGAGGTAGACCACGTCCACATCACCCGCACGAAGGGCGATGCCCTCGTCGAGCAAAGCCCGGCCCTCCATGCCCAGGGCCAAGAGCAAGCGGTCCACGATCTCGTCGTCTGGCACCGCACGCGCCGGGCGCCCCAGGCGCTCGCGGTGCGTGGCCACCAGCGCCTCAACGGCTGGAGAAGGCGTGCCCTGGCGCGAACCCGGCGCGTAGTCGTACCAGCCGCCACCCGTTTTCTGGCCGAAGCGCCCGGCCTCGCACAAGGCGTCGGCCAGGGGCTGGGGCCACACGGTCTTGCCGTCCTTCAAACGCTGCTGGCGCACGCGCCAGCTCACGTCGTTGCCGGCCAAGTCGCCCATGCGGAAAGGTCCCATCGCGAAGCCCCAGGCCTCGATGGCGCGATCGACCTGTTGCGGGGTGCAGCCCTCGTCGAGCAGGAACAAGGCCTGCTGCAGGCAAGGCTCGAGCATGCGGTTGCCGATGAAACCGTCGCACACGCCCGAGACCACGCAGGTCTTGCCGATGCGCTTGCCGAAGTCCAGCGCGGTGGCCAGAACCTCGGGGGCGGTGGCGGCACCGCGCACCACCTCCAGGAGCTTCATCACCGCTGCGGGGCTGAAGAAATGCAGGCCCAGCACGTCGGCAGGGCGTTGGGTGACGGCGGCGATTTGGTCCACATCCAACGTGCTGGTGTTGCTGGCCAAGATCGCACCGGGCTTGCAAACGGCGTCCAGGCGGCGGAACACCGTCTGCTTGAGCGCCATGTCTTCGAACACGGCTTCGATCACCAAATCCGCCTGGGCCAAGGCATCGTCGGCGGTGGCGGGCTTCAGGTTGGCGCGCAAGGCGGCGGCGCGCTCAGCCTGAAGCCGACCTTTGTCCACCTGCGCCTGCAGATGCTTGTCGAGCGCCGCCACCCCACGGGCCAGAGCATCGGCCTGCGGCTCGATGAGGTCCACCTGCAAGCCCGCCATCAGGCAGGCGGTGGCGATGCCGCTGCCCATGGTGCCCGCCCCAATCACGGCCACCTGGGCCACGGCGCGACGGGGGGTGCTGGCGTCGATGCCGGGCACCTTGCCAACAGCCCGCTCGGCGAAGAAGGCATGGCGCAGCGCGGCGCTGGCCTCGGTCGCCATCAATCGCTCGAAGCCGGCCCGCTCGGCCTGGAGGCCTTGCGAGAACGGGCGGTCGAGCGAGGCAGCGATGGCCTCCACGCAGGCCAATGGCGCCGGGTAGGGCAACGACGCCGCCTGGGCCCGCGCGGCCTCCAAGGCGGCGGCATCGGGGGCAACGCTGCGCTCGCTCAGGCGCGGGCAGGTGGCGGCCGATCGGGCGTAGGCCACAGCGCGCTCGCGCAATTCAGCCGCCGGCACGCAAGCGTCGATCAGCGCCTGGCCGGGCACCGCGACGAGCTTGGCCGCGCGCTGCGGCGCCCCGCTGGTGATCATCTGCAAGGCCAGCGCCAAGCCCAGTGCCCGGGGCAGACGCTGCGTGCCGCCGGCACCCGGCAGCAAGCCGATGTTCACCTCGGGCAATCCCAGTTGGGCATCGTCCGCCACCACCCGGTGATGGCAACACAGGGCCAGCTCCAGCCCGCCGCCCAAGGCCAGGTGATTGACGGCCGCCACCACAGGCTTGGTGCAGGCTTCGATGCGCTGGGTCAAGGCGGGCAGGTGGGGCTCGGCGAAGGACGCGGCCGTGCCGAACTCGCGGATGTCGGCCCCCCCCGAAAAGGCCTTGCCCTCGCCGGTGATCACCAGGGCCTGCACCGACGGGTCGGCCTCCAAACGCTCCACCGCCTGCCACAGGGCCGTTCGCAACGGGTGGGAGAGCCCATTCACGGGCGGGTTGTTCATGACCAGGACGGCGACGCCGTCCACCAGAGTCTCAGTCAGCAAGGGGGTTGTCATGTCGCGTTTCAAAAAAGGGTGTCGACCAGCGCGCGAAGCTCGCGCTTGTCGATGTCGCCATTGCCCAACTTGGGCATCTCCGGGAAGCACAGCGCTTGCACCGGGCGCTGCCAGTCGGCCACCCGCCCTGTGAACAGGGCGAGCAACTCGTCAGGGGGGGGAGTCCCGCCAGACCGCGCCACGACGATCAACAGCGGGCGCTCCCCGTGGACCTCGTCGGCCTGGGCGATGACCGCGGCCTCGGCCACTCGGGGGTGCAACAGCGCGATGCGCTCCAACTGCCGGGCGCTGATCCACTCACCGCCACAGCGGATGAGGTCCTTCTTGCGATCCGTCAGGGTCACGCGCCCATCGGGACCGATGCGACCGATGTCCCCGGTGGGCAGCCAACCTGGGTCGTCGTCAACGGCGATGAGCGGTGAATCGGGCTCGCCCAGGTAAGCGTCCATGGTCCACGGGCCGCGCGCAACCAGCTCTCCCTCGGCGACATCGTCCCGCGGCAGGCTGCGACCCCGATCGTCCACGATGGCGATCTCCACGCCGAAGCATGTCCGCCCCTGCGGCAATCGGCCATCGCGATCGGGCACCAGCAAGTCTCCCCTGGCCACCAGGGCGGGCGGCGCCAATTCGGTCATGCCCCAGGTGTGCACCACGTCCAAGCCCGGACGCTGGCGCAATCGGTCCAACAACGCAGGGGGGAACGATGCACTGCCCACGGCTGCACAGCGCAAGGTTGGGATCGTCGCGCCCGTGGCATCCAGGTGGTCCAACAGGGCTTGCCACACCGTGGGCGGCCCAGCGGCGATCGTCACCCCCGTCCCCACCATGGCGCGCACCAAGTCAGCGGCAGCCAGCCCAGGCGGCACCATCGTGAGTTGCGAGCCGATGAGTGCCGAGCACAGGCACAAGGCCCAGCCACCGCTGTGGGCCACAGGCAGCAGAGGCATCAAGGTGTCGATGTGAGCGATGCCGTAGGCATCCGGAAAGGCGGCCGCCATGGCCTGCAGGATGCAAGCCCGGTGGCTGATGGGCACCCCTTTCGGCCAGCCGCTGCTCGCCACGCGAAAGGCGATCAAGGCAGTGCTGTGTTCATCCACCCTCGGCCAGCGCCAGTCGGGGTCGTCCATTCCGAGCAACGATTCCGCGTCCATGGGCGCCAAGCCCCAACTGGGCGGTGGCAGGGCATCGGGCCCGCCCAGTTGCACGTAGTGCTTGACGCTGCCCATCTGCAGTTGCATGGCTTCCACCAGCGGAGCCAGTTCCGGGTCGAACACCAGCGCCTCAGCCTGCGCTTGGTTCACCGCATAGATCAACTGCTCAGGAAACTGGCGCGGATTCAGGGTCAGCGCTTGGCGACCACTGGCCGCCGTGCCCAGCACCGCCTCCAGCAGACCTTGCGCGTTCCAACCCAGCAAGGCCACCACGCTGCCGGCTGGCTGCTCCAGGCGGTCCCAAGCCTGCCCCCACTGGCGGGCCCGTCGCTCGACTTGGGCCCAACTGCCCGACCCGATGCGGCCGTCACCCCCCACGGTGTGGATGCGCTTGGCGCCGTGCTCGCGGCTGGCGTGGCGCAGCAGATGACCCAGGTCCAGGGGGATGTTCATCATGGTCGGTCGATCTTAGGGGCGCCCCCAGGGGCCCCGACCGGGCTGGGCCTACGGATTCACCCGCCCCCGTAAACTTGTGCGCTTGACAACTCGGTTCACGCGCATGAGCGATTACCCCGTGACCAAGCCCGACGCCGAGTGGCGCGAGCAACTCGACCGCGTGCACCCCTTGGCTTACGCCGTGACCCGCCAAGCTGGGACTGAACGTGCCTTCACGGGCGCGTTTTGGGACCACTGGGGGCACGGCCGCTACCTGTGCGTGGGCTGTGGAACCGCCCTCTTTACCTCGGACACCAAGTTCGACGCCGGATGCGGATGGCCCAGCTACACCGAGCCGCTGGACAACGACGTGGTGGAACGCGTGGTGGACCGCAGCCACGGCATGGTGCGGATGGAGGTGCGTTGCAAGCGTTGCGGCTGCCATTTGGGTCATGTCTTCCCCGATGGCCCTGAGCCCACGGGGGAGCGCTTTTGCATCAATTCCGTGTCCCTGACTTTCCAGCCCGAATGAGCGCGAGCCCGCCTTGAAATTGCTTCTCGACTTCCTGCCCCTGGGCTTGTTTTTTGCCGCCTTCAAGTACGGGGAAATCCACCGCGAGTGGGCCGCCGCTTGGTTGAGCGCTCAGTTCGGCTTCATGGTGGCGGGCGGCACCATCGGCGCGCAAGAGGCGCCCACCTTGCTGGCCACCGTGGTGGTGGTCGCCGCCACCCTGCTTCAGGTGCTGATCCTGAAGGCACTGCGCCACAAGATCGACCTCATCCTGTGGGTGAGCTTGGGCCTGGTGGTCGTGCTGGGCGCCCTCACGCTCTACTTCCACAGCGAGACCTTCATCAAATGGAAGCCCACCGGCTTGTACTGGGCCATGGCCTTGGCCTTTTGGGCCAGCCAGCGCTTTTGGGGCCGGAACCTGCTTCAAGCCATGCTCAAGGACGTGGAACTGCCCGCCACCATTTGGCGGCGCATGAACGCCATGTGGCTGGCCTTCTTCGCGGCCATGGGCGTGCTGAACCTGGTGGTGGCATATGGCTTCTCCACCGGCACCTGGGCCACCTTCAAGGTGTTTGGCGCCACGGGGCTGATGCTGCTGTTCACGCTGGCGCAGGGCCTGTACCTGTCGCGCCACCTCCCCCCCAACGAGACGACCCCATGAGAGCGCGTTTGGACGAGTTGGGCGAACTGCTGCACGACGCCCTGAGCCCCACCAGCATCGCCTGGCAAGACGACAGCCACCTGCATGCCGGCCACGCCGGTGCTCGCGAGGGCGGGCACTACCGCCTGCACATCGTGAGCCCGCGATTTGCCGGGCTGAGCCGAATCGCCCGCCACCGGCTCATCTATGATGCCTTGGGCCCTTTGGCTGAGCGGGGCATTCACGCGTTGCAAATCGACGCCCGCAGCCCCGACGAGCCGTGAGCCTCCGTGCGGCGCTGACGCGCCGCGTTCGTTCCCCGCCTACCGGCGGTCTTCCACACCGTTCCAGCCTCACCCGATGAAATCCACCCTGCTCGCCGCCGCCATCGTCGCGGTCGCCTTTGGCGCTCAAGCGCAAAACGTCGCCATCGTCAACGGCAAGCCGGTGCCCAAGGCCCGAGTCGAAACCATCATCAGCCAAGTGACCAAGGGCGGCCAACCGCGCTCGCCCGAACTGGAGCGTCAGGTGCGGGACGAGGTCGTGAACCGCGAGATCCTGATGCAAGAAGCCGAGCGCCGCGGCGTGCCGGCCAGTGCCGACTACAAGGCGCAAATCGAACTGGCGCGCCAAGCCATCCTCATCCGCGAATTGCAAAACGTCTACTTCAAGACCAACCCGATCAGCGACGTCGAGGCGCTGGCCGAGTACAACGCCGTCAAGAAGGCTCAGGGCGGCCAGGAATACCGCGCACGGCACATCCTGGTGGAGACCGAGGCCGAGGCCAAGGACATCATCGGCAAGCTCAAGCTGGGCGCCAAGTTCGAAGACCTGGCCAGCAAGAGCAAGGACCCCGGCTCGGCCGCTCGCGGTGGCGACCTGGACTGGGCCAATGCCAATGCCTACGTCCCCGAGTTCAGCCAAGCCATGGTGGCCCTGAAGAAGGGCGAAATGACCGAAACCCCGGTCAAGAGCCAGTTCGGCTACCACGTCATCCGCTTGGACGACACGCGCGAGATCCAGTTCCCAGCCTTCGACGACGTGAAGCCGCAAGTGATCGAACGCCTGAAGCAGGTCAAGTGGAACGAGTTCCAAGCCAACCTGCGCCAAGCCGCCAAGACCGACTACAAGTTCGGTCAGTAAGCCGCCCTGCCACCGACCAGAGAAGCCGCCCGAGCCTCGCGCCCGAGCGGCTTTTTTCATGCCCGCCTCCAAACTCGCCCGCCGTTGGCTGCCGACGCCCGACAAGCTCGCCCAAATCAAGGGGCTCGCCTGGCTCGGGCACTACCTGGCCCCACGTCCCTGGCTGTGGGTGGCTCACCGCCGTCGGGTGGCCTGGGGGGTGGCGGTCGGGCTGGCCGTGGGCGTGATTCCGCTGCCGGTGCAAATGCTGCTGGCGGCTTTGGCTGCCGTGCTGTTGCGCTGCAATGTGGCGGCCGCCGTGGCCGCCACCTGGCTCACCAACCCGTTCACTCTGGTGCCCATCTGGGGCTTTGCCCTGTGGCTGGGCAGTTGGGTGATGGACCCAGGCGCCGTAACCAGCACCCCAGCCATGCTGGCCTTGGATTGGCTCAGCCCCGGCACGTGGTGGCCGGCCTTCGTCACCTGGATCAGCGCCATGGGCCCCGCCTGGGCGGTGGGCATGCCCATGGCCGCCGTGGTCTTGGGGGCGGCGGCCTACGCCGTCACTTATGTCGCGTGGTGGGGCGTGATCCGCTTCGAGCGCTGGCGGCGCCTGCGGGCGCGAACGCGGGCGAGCCCCCCCACCAACCGCTGAGGGGCCCGTCTGGTCCCTCAGACCAGACGACCGGCCTCGATGCGCAAGCGACGGTCGCAGTGCGCCGCCAACCGTTCGTCGTGCGTGACGAGTACCAGGGTGGTGCCCGACTCGCGATTGAGTTCGTCCATCAAGGCCATGACTTGAGCGCCCGTGGCGTGGTCCAAGCTGCCCGTGGGTTCATCGGCCAGCAGCAAGGCAGGCTTCACCACAAAGGCCCTCGCCAGGGCGACGCGCTGCTGCTCGCCGCCTGACAACACGCGAGGGCGGTGCCGCAGGCGCTCGCCCAGACCGACGCGCTCCAGCATGACCCGCGCCAGCGACTCGGCATCGCGCTCGCCGCGCAGTTCCAGGGGCAGCATCACGTTTTCGAGCGCCGTGAGGTTGGGCAAGAGCTGAAAACTCTGGAAGACGAAACCCATGGTCTCGGCGCGCAGCCGGGCGCGGCCATCCTCGTCCCGGGCGAACAAGTCCTCCCCTCGGATTTTGACGGTGCCGCCACTGGGCGTGTCCAGGCCGGCCAGCAGGCCCAGCAAGGTGCTCTTGCCCGACCCCGAAGCGCCCACGATGGCCACCGATTCCTGTGCCTGCAAGGTGAATGACAGCGCATGCAGAATGGTCAGCTCGCCCGAGGCATCGCGAACGCGTTTGCTGAGGTCTTGAACTTCGACGAGAGGAACTTCGGCCATGGTGCGGGTGATGCGGCGACGGGCTTGGGTGGCGCACTGTAGCGGCGCCGCTTTGGGTCTCGGCCTGTGGGGCCATGCGGCGGCGCAGGGGCGATCGCCCACCCTGCTCGTGGTGGGCGACAGCCTTTCGGCCGAGTACGGCATCGCCCGCGGCAGCGGCTGGGTGGCCCTGCTGGAAGAGCGCCTGAAGGCCCAAGGGCGCCAGGCTCAGGTGGTCAACGCCAGCATCAGTGGCGACACCACCAGCGGCGGCCGCGCACGGTTGCCCGCGCTGCTGACACAACACCGACCGACCCACGTGATCATCGAACTCGGGGGCAACGACGCGCTGCGCGGCATGCCGCTGAGCCTGACGCGGGACAACCTCACCGCCATGGTTCGCACCAGCCGCGCCGCCGGGGCGCGGGTGCTGCTGGTGGGCATGCAGATGCCGCCCAACTACGGGCAGCGCTACGCCCGAGACTTCGCCGCGCTGTTCGGCGAGGTGGCCAGGGCGGAGAAGGTCGCGCTCGTGCCGTTCTTGCTGGCTGGGGTGGCCGATCGCCCCGATGCCGAAGCCTGGTTCCAGCCCGATCGGATCCACCCCCTGGCCAAGGCGCACCCGGTCATGCTGGAGACGGTCTGGCCGGCGCTGAAACGCCTGTTGTAGCGCCTGTTGTAGTGCCTGTCGAAGCGCCGACCGGCCCGGGCTTCAGCGCTCCATCTCACCGCGGCGGCGAGGCACGTCTTCGTCACCGCGCTCGCGTTCGCGATGGCGCGGCACGCTGACGCTGGGACTCGGCTCAGCGCGGCGCGGCGGCTCGACACGCGGTGGCGACGGAGGCGGCTCCATGCGACGGGGGGGCTCAACCTGCGGCGTGGGTGCGGACCGCCAGGGCACGCCCTCGTCTCGTCGCGCGGGCCGAGATTCCTCGCGGCGCGGCTCAGGCCGAGCCTCAGGTCGGGGCTCAGGTCGGGGCTCGGATCGGTTGTCCCAGCGCCACTCCGGCCGCGGCGGACGCACGTCCTCCCGGCGGTCCTCCCTTCGATCTTCGCGACGCTCCTCGCGCCACACAGGCTCCGCAGCACGCGGGGTGGCCGGCTCACTGCGGCGCCACGGCACACCCGCTTCGGGCTCGCGCTCCACGGAGGGCGCGCGTTCCGGGCGAGGCATGGCGGCCACCGGCGGCGGCACTGCGCGGTCGGGACCGGCTTCCAACATGCGATCGACACGCGGTTCGGCCGGACGGCCTCGCACCCAGGGCAAGGCCTCGCGGGCCGGCGCCTCCGCCACCGGTGTGAGCTGCCGCAGCACCTGCTCGTCACGGACCGGCATGGGACGCAGCGGAACGCCGCGGTTGGGCCCCTCGCGCTCGGCCTCGGGCGCGTAGGCACTGATGGCCCCGGGCACGGCGCGGTTGTGCCCGGTCCACCCCGGCACAGGGCGTCGAACCGTCACCGGATCGGGGTCGGGGTTGATGCGACGCACGTGGTCGGGGGTGTGCCGGTACCAAGGCCGGTAGGCCTCGTAGGGCGCCAGAGGCACCCAAGCCGTCGGCAGGGGCGGTCGCACGCCCACGTGCACCCCCACCTGAACCGGCCCGTGGCCCACCCAGGCCACCAAGGCGGGCGCGTACACCGGGCGGGTCACCACCACCCGGCCCGGCGCCCAGCACCAGCGGTTGCGCCAATACACCCAGCGGCCATAGTGGGAGGTGGCATACCCCCAGGGCAGGTCGTCCACCCAAGTCCACCCCCATACACGGTGCCAAGTCCAGCGGCCGTAGCGGTAAGGCGCCCAATCCACCGCCACACGCAGGGGGGTCCAGATCGGACCGAATTCGGGGCTCGTCTCCCAACGGCCATGAGCGTCCAACTCGTCCGCGCCATTGAGTTCGGGTGAAACATAGCGGTAGGCGGGGCGGCTGGCGTAGCGGCTCAGGTCCTCCCGACCGAAACCCGCGCTGCCGACGAGCCAAGCGCCAAAGTCGTCGTGGCGCAGCAACTTGCTGCGCTCGGCGCGTGGGCCACCATCCCACCAGACCTCGGCGGCCTCGGGGCCGTCCAGCCACAGCGGAGCATCGTCCTGCCCCCGATGATCGAAGCGCAAGCGCCCGTCGTACACCTGGGCCCGGCTGGCGCGCGGCAGGACGTCGACGCGGTAGTCGCCCACCCCATCAAACTGGAAACGGCCTTCCGGCGTGCGCACCCGCGTCTCCCGCGCACCCTCGCGGGTGACGAGCCGCAGGGCCACCGAACCTCGATCGAGGCCCAACTCCAAGCGGCCGTCGTCGACCCGCATCAGCTCCATCTGGCTGCGTTCGTCCAACCACAGCGCATGGGGGCCCACCCGCAGACCGACACGGCCTTGGGGGTCGACGCGCAAGCGATCGCCCTCGGTCAAGGTCTGGTTGCGCAACAGGGGCTGCCATTCCCGGCTGTCGGTGTCAAACCAGAGGGCTTGGCCTTGCACTTCGGCCACACGCACCACGCGGGTGGGCGGATCGGTTTGGGCCTGCACTGGGCTCGCAGTCCACACCAAAGCCAGCCCGCACAACGCCACAGCGGCACGCCGCAACAAGGGAATCGGGTTCATCGTGTCGTCTCCTTCCGCACGCGCGGATGGCCGACTAACGCAGGACCCGGGCGTTTGGAGGACATCAATCGTCGTCGCCCGCGTCCAAGTCGGGAAACAGAATGTCGGTGAAGCCGAAGCGCCGGAAGTCGCGCACCCGCATGGGGTAGAGGATGCCGAACAGGTGGTCGCATTCGTGCTGAACCACCCGGGCATGGAACCCATCGGCCTCGCGCTCGATCCACCCGCCCGCCTGGTCGCGCCCCCGGTACCGGATGCGCGACCACCGCGGCACCACGCCGCGCAGCCCGGGCACCGACAGGCAGCCCTCCCAGCCCTCCTCTTCCGCCTCGCTCAAGGGCGTGATCTCCGGATTGATCAGCAAGGTGGGCGGCACGGGCGGCGCGTCGGGGTAGCGGGCGTTGCGCTGGAAGCCGAACAACACCACCTGCAGGTCCACACCGATCTGCGGTGCCGCGAGGCCCGCACCCTGGGCGGCCACCATGGTGTCGTGGAGGTCTTGCGCCAGCGCCTCCAGCTCGGGTGTGCCGAACTCGGACACGGGCTGGGCAACGCGCAGCAAGCGCGGATCGCCCATGCGGAGGATCTCTCGGACGGCCATGGGCTATCGTGGCGGCATGGTTGAACAGGCCCCCATTCTTCCCGAACACACCGAAGCCCTGGGCGACGGCGTGTACGCCATCGACACCGGCTTCCAGCGCCCCCGCTTCGATGCCGCTTACCTGGTCGTCGAAGGCGCGCACGCGGCCTTCATCGACACCGGCACCAACTTCGCCGTGCCCCGTCTGCTGGAGGCCCTGAGCGCCTTGGGCTTGCCCCGCGAGGCGGTGGACTACGTCATCCCCACCCATGTCCACCTGGACCACGCCGGCGGTGTGGGCTTGCTGATGCGCGAGCTGCCGCGGGCCACCTTGGTGTGCCACCCGCGCGGATTGCGCCACCTCATCGACCCCACCCAGTTGTGGGCCAGCGCGACCGCCGTGTACGGCGAGCTGGAGATGCAGCGCAGCTACGGGCAACTCGTCAACGTGCCCGCCGACCGGGCCATGGCCAGCGCCGACGACATGGTGCTGGACCTGGGGGGGCGACCCCTGCGCTTGATCGACACGCCGGGACACGCCAAGCACCACCACTGCATCTGGGATGGCCGCAGCCGGGGCTGGTTCACTGGCGACACCTTCGGGCTCAGTTACCGCGAGTTCGACGTCGAGGGCCGGGCCTGGGCCCTGCCCACCAGCACCCCCGTGCAGTTCGAGCCCGAGGCCATGAAGGCCTCCATCCAGCGGTTGCTGGCCTCCTCGCCGAACTGCATGTACGTGACGCACTACGGCCGCGTGCGCGATGTGCCCCGCGTGGCCGCGTTGTTGATCGACTTGATCGACCGCATGGTGGCCGTGGCCCGTGACGCCCAGGCCGAGCGCCATGCCCGCCTCAAGCGCGAGTTGTTGGCGGTGTACGCCGACAGCCTGCGCCTGCACGGTTGCACCTTGAGCGATGCCGACGTGGCCCAACTGCTGGCCACCGACCTGGAGCTGAATGCCCAGGGGCTGGAAGTGTGGCTGGACAAGCGCTGATCCCCTTCGAGATCCGGTCGATCTGGCGCCCACCGAGAATCTGGTCATGATTTCGTGGACCTATCGGCACCGCTTCGTTGTGGGTGACCAGACCTTCCGGGTGGCGGTGAAAACCAGCACCGGACGCCTACAAAGCGAGCTGCTCCTGTCCGATCGGGCCGTGGCGCATGACATGACCCTGGTGCAGTCGGCCGCTGACTTGCGCAACCACCAACTGCTGCACACCTTGCAGGATGGCCGCAGGTTGGAGGTGGAGGTGGGCTTGGTCGGTTCTTGGCGCGTGGGCATTGCGGTTCGCATCGACGGCGTGCTCGTCCACGAAAGCCATCCAGGCCAGCCTTTGCGCTACCCCGACTGGATGCGACGCCAGTTGGAAAAGGCACACGGTGCCACAGCAGAAGAATCGGCCCTGCAGGCGGTGCGCGCAGCGCAGCAAGCGGCGCAATGGCAACGCAACAAGTGGTCGCTCTTTGCCGACCTGAGTTTGGGCCTTTTGTTTTTCGTCGTGGCCAAGTTCACCGACCTGACCACGGCAGCCCTGGTGGGCGCCGCTGCCGGACTGAGCCTGGTCCTCGTGCAACGCCATGTGAAGGTGGACTTGCTGGGTGGCTTGGCCTTGTTCGGCGTGGTGATGCTGCTCGTCTCGGCGGGCTTCTCCCTTGCCTTCCAGGACGACTGGGCCGTGAAGATGAAGAGCACGATCCTGGGCCTGCTGACGGCCGCCCTCTTCCTCAGCGATGGGGCATTCAACCGGGGCCGCTACTTCGGTCAGCGCATGGCCCGCTACCTCATGCAGCCGGTGGACTTCCCCCGGCTGAGCTTGGGCATGGGCGTCTTGGGGCTGGTGATGGCCGGCTTGAACTACGGGGTCGCCGCCTGGTTCAGCACCGACGTGTGGCTGACCTACTCCACCTTCGGCGACACCGTGCTGGTGATCGCGATGTTCTTCGGCGTGCTGCGCTTCGCGAAGCCGAAAGCCTGAACTGCGCGACGCCTCGCTCGTCGAGGCCATGTTCCGGCCGGGGGAACGCCAGGCCTACTCGCTGCCGTCGTCCAGCCCAAGCTCTTGGATCTTGCGGGTGATGGTGTTGCGACCGATGCCCAGCAAACGCGCCGCCTCGATGCGGCGCCCCCGCGTGTGGGCCAAGGCGGCCACCACCAGTTCGGTCTCGAAGCGGCGGGTCAATTGGTCCCACACGTCGGGCTCGCCAGCGGTCAAGAGGCGTGCGGCCTCCAGAGCCATCTGATGCGCCCAATCCGGTCCGCCAGCCAACACGGGGGCTGGCGCCAGCGGCGGGGCCGGGGCTACAGGGGCGACAGCGCCGTGCGGCGCTTGCGCAAGGGGCGCTGGCACGGCCGTGGGGGACTCGCCCAGTTCCGGCGGCAGGTCTTTGACGTCCACCACTTGGCTGGGTGCCATGACGGTCAGCCAGTGGCAAAGGTTCTGCAACTGCCGCACGTTGCCCGGGAAATCGAACGCCTGAAGCTGCGCCAGCGCAGGCTCGGACAAGCGCTTGGGCTCCACGCCCAACTCCTGCGCGCTGGCGGCCAGGAAGGAGCGGGCCAGCAGGGGGATGTCTTCGCGCCGCTCGCGCAGCGGGGGCAGGCGCAGGCGGATGACGTTCAGGCGGTGGAACAGGTCCTCGCGAAAGGCGCCATCGCGCACCCGTTGTTCCAAGTTTTGGTGGGTGGCGGCGATGACGCGCACTTGGCTCTTGAGCGGACTGTGACCGCCCACGCGGTAGTACTGCCCGTCGGACAGCACCCGCAGCAGGCGGGTTTGCAGCTCCAGCGGCATGTCGCCGATTTCATCCAAGAACAGGGTGCCACCCTCGGCTTGCTCGAAACGGCCGCGGCGCTGCGCTTGAGCGCCGGTGAAGGCCCCGCGCTCGTGACCGAAAAGTTCGCTCTCCAGCAAATCCTTCGGGATGGCGGCCGTGTTGATGGCCACGAAGGGGCCCGCCGCCCGGGGCGAGTGCTTGTGCAGGGCCCGAGCCACCAATTCCTTGCCGGCACCGCTCTCGCCCGTGATGAGCACCGTGACTTGGCTCTGGCTCAAGCGCCCGATGGCGCGAAACAGCTCCTGCATGGCCGGCGCCTGCCCCAGCATCTCCGGCGTGTTGGCCTGGGCCTCTAAGGCGGCCCCCTCGGTGTCGCTTTGCGCCATGGCCCGCCGAATGAGTTCAACCGCGCGCGTCAGGTCAAAGGGTTTGGCCAGGTAATCGAAAGCGCCGCCCTGGAAGGCGGCCACCGCGCTGTCGAGATCGCTGAAGGCCGTCATGACGATGACGGGCAGGCTGGGGTGCTGGGCCCGCAGCTCGGTCAGCAGGTCCAAGCCCGACCCCCCCGGCATGCGGATGTCGCTGACGAGCACTTGCGGCGGTCCGTCCTGCTCCAGAGCGGCACGCACCTCCCGCGCACTGGCGAAGGTCCGCACCGGCAGGCCCTCGCGCGTCAGCGCTTTGTCCAACACGAAGCGGATGGAGTGATCGTCGTCAACAACCCAGATGGATTTCAAGGCGGGCTCAAGGTAGGGGCAAGGTGATGCGGAAGCTCGTCCGGCCCACGGCGCTCTCGCAATCGATCAAGCCTTGGTGCGCTTGGACGATGGTCTGTGCCAAGTGCAAACCCAAGCCCGTGCCGCCCTCCCGCCCGCTGACCAAGGGCAAGAAGATGCGGTCACGGAGCTCGGCCGGCACACCGGGTCCGTTGTCCTCGATATGCAACTCCAGTGCCAGCTTCCAGCGCTGTTTCCCCAGGGTCACCTGTCGGGCCACGCGGGTGCGAAAAACGATCTCGGCCGGCTCGCCGCGGGCCATCTGCGGCTCCATGACTTGGGCCGCGTTTTGGGCGATGTTGAGCGCGGCCTGGATGAGTTGCTCGCGGTCACCGCGGAAGTCGGGCAGGGAGATGTCGTAATCGCGCCGAACGCTCAGACCCTTGGGGTGCTCCACCAGCAAGAGGGAGCGAACGCGCTCGCAAATCTCATGGATGTTGACGTCGCTGACCTCGGGCGCATGCCGGTGCGGGGCCAGCAGGCGGTCAACCAGCAGTTGCAGGCGGTCGGCCTCGTGGACGATGACGTCGGTGTACTCGGTCAGCCCGCGGTCGTTGCCCAACTCTAAAGCCAGCAACTGCGCGGCACCGCGCAAGCCGCCCAGGGGGTTCTTGATCTCGTGCGCCAGGTTGCGAATGAGGTCCTTGCTGGCCAGCACTTGGCTCAAGCTGCGTTCCTCGCGCTCCTGTCGCGTTTGCTGGGTCGCTTCGATCATCTCCACGAGCAGTTCGTCGGGTCCGGCGCCCGCGGACACCAGCACGAGCACGGGCATCGGCTCGTCGTGCGGAGCGCGCAGCAGTTGGGATTCGAAACGGGACGCCGCCACGCGGTTCAGGTGCACGGCCTCGAGGGACTCGCGCCAGCGTGGGGCGTCAGCCACCCAATCGAACAGGGACTGGCGCTGGGCGCTGCGCCGCGACAAGCGCATCTGGTCCTCGAAAGCGGCATTGGCGAAGATGACCGCACCAAGAGGGCGCACCACCAGCACCAAGGTGGTGAGCAGGTCGAAAGCGCCCCAGGGTTCGGCGCTGGTGGCGTTGGTCAATTCAGCTTGGCCAACTCGCGCTTGAGCGCGGCGATGTCGGCTTCTTGGCGCGACAGGGCCGCCTTGAGTTCGGCCACACGCTCCTGGAACTTGGCGAAATTGCGCTCGTCACCCCGACGCTCGGGCTCGCCATGGTTGTACTCGGCCTTGAGGGCCGCCAACCGGGCCTCGGCATCGCGCAACTCGGCGGTCAGCACGGCGCGACGATCGCTGTCGCGCGCGCGCTGCTGGTCGCGCTCGGTCCGCGTGCCCTCGGCCGAGGCCGGCGCTGGCGCTGGCGCCGCGGACGGCGGGCGAGGGCGTGGGCTCTGGACCACGCTGACCGGCGCTCCTTCGATCGACTTGCAGCCCTTGTCGGCCGCTTCTTTCGGCGTCAGCGCATCCGTGTACAGAACCGGCGGCCCAGGACAGCGATACACGATGTTTTGGGCCGACGCGAGCGAGGGCAGGATCAACACGGTGAGAGCAAGAAGGCGTCGGGTCATGGGGGGTGCGAGGTCCGGCAATGGGAGGATTGTGGCGCGCATGCCCAGAAAAAAGGGGCGCTCGTGAGCGCCCCTTGTTGGGTTCGGCCGTTCAGCGCGGCTTACAGCGAGTAGTACATGTCGAACTCGATGGGATGCGGCACTTGGCGGAAGCGCGTCACTTCTTGCATCTTGAGGTCGATGTAGGCATCGAGGTAGGCGTCGGTGAACACACCGCCCTTGGTCAGGAAGGCACGGTCCTTGTCCAGGTACTCCAGGGCCTGATCGAGGCTGTGGCAGACGGTCGGGATCTTCGCGTCTTCCTCGGGCGGCAGGTGGTACAGGTCCTTGGTGGCGGCTTCGCCCGGGTGGATCTTGTTCTCCACGCCGTCCAGGCCAGCCATCAGCAGGGCCGAGAAGCCCAGGTAGGGGTTGCACAGCGGATCGGGGAAGCGCGCTTCGATGCGACGGCCCTTCGGGTTGGCCACGAAGGGGATGCGAATCGAGGCCGAGCGGTTGCGGGCCGAGTAAGCCAGCTTCACCGGGGCTTCGAAGCCGGGCACCAGGCGCTTGTAGCTGTTGGTGCCAGGGTTCGTGATGGCGTTCAGCGCACGGGCGTGCTTGATGATGCCGCCGATGTAGTACAGCGCGAACTCACTCAGGCCGCCGTAGCCGTCGCCAGCGAACAGGTTCTTGCCGTCCTTCCAGACCGACTGGTGCACGTGCATGCCGCTGCCGTTGTCGCCGGCCATGGGCTTGGGCATGAAGGTGGCGGTCTTGCCGTAGGCGTGGGCCACGTTGTGGATCACGTACTTTTGCAACTGCAGCCAGTCGGCGCGTTGCACCAGGGTGCTGAACTTGGTGCCGATTTCGTTTTGGCCGGCGCCCGCCACTTCGTGGTGGTGCACTTCAACCGGGATGCCCAGGCTTTCCAGGATCAGGCACATCTCGCTGCGCATGTCTTGGAAGCTGTCGACCGGGGGCACGGGGAAGTAGCCGCCCTTGACGGTCGGGCGGTGGCCCATGTTGCCGCCTTCGGTGGCATTGCCGGTCATCCACGAGGCTTCGTCGGAGTCGATCTTGACGAAGCTGCCCGACATGTCGCTGGCCCAGCGGATGCCGTCGAAGATGAAGAACTCGGGTTCCGGACCGAAGTAGGCGGTGTCGCCCAGGCCGCTGCTCTTCAGGTAAGCCTCAGCGCGCTTGGCCAAGCTGCGGGGGTCGCGCTCGTAGGCCTTGCCGTCGCCCGGCTCGATCACGTCGCAGGTCAGGAACAGCGTGGGTTCTTCGTAGAACGGGTCGATGTTGGCGGTGGACGGATCCGGCATCAGCAGCATGTCCGAGGCCTCGATGCCCTTCCAGCCAGCGATCGACGAGCCGTCGAACGCGTGGCCGCTGACAAACTTGTCCTCGTCAAAGTGCGACACGGGCACGCTGACGTGCTGCTCTTTGCCACGGGTATCGGTGAAGCGGAAGTCGACGAACTTGACTTCGTTCTCCTTCACCAGCTTCATCACGTCGGCAACGGTCTTGGCCATCCAAAGCTCCAAACGGTACGGGGTTGAAAGTGAGGTCGGACGCGCACGCGCCCGGTCGCTCAAAGGTATGCAACAACAATGCCAAGCCGTTCAGGCCCTGGCACCGTCGGCAGCAGGCCATGATACGGGGGGCGGGTTATCCCGCCATTGGGGCAATGCACGGTTATCGCACCATTTCGGTGCAAATGATCGCACCAAAAGCGTGCACACCTCGCTTGAGGGACGAGAAGGCGTCTTGCCGCTGACTGTCGCCTGAGCCTGCCTTGACGCCCAACTCGATGCAGCGTCCCCAGGTGGGGTGGTCGACGCTGGGCAGGCTGAAAACCTTGATGCCAGGGAACTCGACCTCGATGCCTTCCATCAGGGGCGTCAACTGGGCCTCGTAGGCGCCTTGGATCACCACCGACCGCTCGCGCACCTCCGCCGGGCGGGGGCGCAATCCATGCTCGTGATCGAGCACCCAAGCCATCATGGGGTGGGCCATCACGGGGAAGCCGGGCACGAAGTGCACACGCCCCAAGCTGAACCCCGCGATGCGGTTGTAGGGGTTGGGAATCAACCGCGCCCCGGCGGGCAGTACACCCATCTCCAGCCGGCGCTGCATGTCGGGATCTTGGGGCGAAGGGGGCGGCAAGCCCCGCTCGGCCGCCATCTCGCGCGAGCGCTCCCAGATCAGGGCCTGGGCCTCAGGGTGCGCTTGGAGAGGCAGCCCCATGGCCAGGGCTGCCGCTTGGCGGGTGTGGTCGTCGGGCGTGGCGCCGATGCCGCCGCAGGCGAACACCACGTCGCTACTGGCGAAGGCCTGGCGCAGCGCGGCCGCCTGCGCGGCGCGGTCGTCGCGCACGTAGCGCGCCCAGGCCAGTTCCTCGCCCCGCTCGGCCAGCAACTCGATCAACTTGGGTGCGTGAGCATCCTGGCGTTTGCCCGACAGCAACTCGTCGCCAAACACGATCAAACCGAGGGACATGGGGGCTCCACAGGGGGGCTGGCCAGGGGGCGAACCTCGGCCTCGACCACATCGGCCAGCGATCGCTGCTGCTGCAGCGCCGCCAACGCGTAGTGCGCGAACCAAAGGGCAGCGAACGCGAACACCAAGGTGTACAGCCAGATGGCGATGGGCAACAGCAGGGGCGCCAGGATGACGTTGAGCGCCCCGAAGGTGAAGACCAGCGCCGGCGCCGCACCCAGATAACCGCTGGCCACCCCGATGGCCAACAGGGGCCCTCGGTGCTGACGAATGAGTTTCCGACGTTCGTCGGGACTGGCGTGGGCCGCCAACACGTCGTACGAGAACACCCGGTAGCTCAACCAGCCCCAGATGAGGGGCGGCAGGATCAGGGCGAACGGCGGCACAAACCACAGCGGGAGGGTCAGCGCCATGGCCAACAGGGCGATGAACGTGGCCCCCAGCGACGCGGCCAGACTGCCCCAGAAGGAGCCGCCTTGGCGCTGGGCCAAACCAGGAAATCGCCGCTCGCCCACCATCCGGGTGAGCGCCGGGGTCATCAGCGTGGCCACCAGCAGCAAGCTCAGCGCCATGATCAGCGGTGCCGACAGCATGAGCACGATGAGCGGTGCAATCACGGCGCGAAAACCACTCAGCCCCGCGCTGTCCAGCACCTTGAGCAGCGCGTCCACCAGGAACCACTGCTCCATTTGGGCGCGCACGCCGGTCACTGCGGGCTCCCAGGCCCACCAAAAGGCGCCCACGCCCAACACCACGGCCAACAGCAAAGGCAACAGCGACCAACCCACGACCCGCGGGTGCAGGCAATAAACAGCCGCGCGCCATGCGGCATCGAGCACACGGGTGGCCGGGTTGTCTTTCAGCGCGGTCTCAAGGCGTGCCATAGGCGTTGCATCCCCAGGCGCTGCTGCGCCCAAAAGCCGGAGCCATAGTTCCGGCCGTCCAACTGATCGCGAATGCCGGTGGGCTGCAAGGGGTGGTCGAACACCGCCGTGCGCAGCAGACGGTCCCACCAGGGAAACAGCACCCCGTAGTTGTGACCGCCACGGGAACCGGGGCCGTGAGATTCATGGCCGAGCCCGATGGCATGGTGCAAGCGGTGGAATCGTGGGCTCACCAGCCAGCGCTCGAGCGGCCCGTAACCGAGTCGCACATTGGCATGCTGCAGGCTCTCCAGACACTGCGTGAGCAGCACGATAGCCATGAATTGCCCGGGCTCCGCTCCCAGCACCAGGGCCGCACCGGCGAACACGGCCGCCCCGATGAAGTCGTCGAGCAGGTGGTTGCGGCTGTCGCTCCACTTGCCCATTTGACGCTGACTGTGGTGCAGCGCGTGCAGCGCCCACCACCAAGCCCACCGGTGCTGGGCGCGGTGCACGGCGTACCCCAGCGCGTCGAAAACCACCAAGTAAAGCAGGAACGATACCCAGCCGATGTCGGTCACGCCGGGCCAGATGGCATCCAGGTGCCAGGGCTGCCAGCCCCACATCCGACCCTGGGCCGCCAAGGCGTCGACGATGGGGTCGAGCGCAAAGAACAGGCCCAGGCGGAACACCCCGAGGCGGTGGATGAGGCTGTAAATCCAGTCGGTGCGGATGGCCGCGCGGTCGGTCACCGCTTCGGCCGGTCGCCAACGCTCCAACGCCCCGATGCCCACGGCGATCAGGGCCAACTGCAGCACGCCCGCCAGAAACCAACCCACGCCGTTGTAGGCCTCGGCGGACTGCGAGGCCAGGCCCAGGCCTTGGATGACAGGTTGCATGACCGTCTCGAACAGCCAGCCCTGCACCAGATCGAATCCATCCATCATGGCCGCATCATCCGCGCTCCGAAGACCGGGTGCTCGCGCAGGGGCGCAAAGCGCAAGCCCCGCTCACGAAGGCCTCGCAGCAAAGGCTGCAGCACGGCCGGCGCCCACGGGTCGCGGCGCTGCCAGATGCCCAGGTGCGCCAGCAACACATCGCCCTCGCGCACGTGGCGCAGGGCGCGCGCCAACAGGGCGGCGTTGGGGTGCGTGTCGCTGTTCAACTCGTCGCCCAGAAATCCGTGGGGCGTCCAGCCCACATGGGTCCAGCCCGCGGCGGCGGCTGCGGCCAACTGCCGGGGCGATGTGCGCCCTGCGGGCGCCCGGAACAGGCGGCTCATGCGCTGCCCGGTCATGGCCTGAAAGCGCTCGGCACTGCGCTCGAGTTGCTCGGCGTACCCTCGCTCGTCCAGCACCACGCGGCGCGGCGCTTGGCGACCGGCCTGCAGGCGAAAGCGCATGCGGCCGTCGGGCAGGTCCGCCTCCCAGATGGCGTGATCCCAGGTGTGGCTGCCGAAGTCGTGGCCCTCGGCTGCCCGCGCTCGCCACCAGGGCGCCCAAGCATCATCCAGGCTGGCGCCGCCTTCCAAGGTGGGCTCGTTGGCGAGGAAGAAACTGGCCACCACGCCCTCGTCGCTCAACACGCGCGCGACCAAGGGCGCCACGCCCATGTGGCCGGTGTCGAAGGTCAAGTAAACCGCGCCCTTGGAGCGCGCCTGCGCCGAGGTGACGCGCCAAAGACCGAGCCCCGCGCCGAATGCCAGGGCGTGACCCAGCCAGGCGCGACGCGGAGTCATCGGCGGTTCAGGTGATCCAAGGTCCAGACCCCATGCGGGGAGCGGCCCACCCGCACCTGCCGCACGACCTTTCGCTGCGCCATGTCGATGACGGTCAGCTTGCGCGACCAGCGGCTCGTGACAAGCAGGGTGTTGCCGTCGGACAGCACATCCATGTCATCCGGCCCGCCAGGCGCCGGGTACTCGGCCACGATGCGCCAATCCACCATGTCCAAGCGACTGATGGTGTTGCCCGCCCGGTTGCTGATCAGCACGTGGCGGCCGTCGCCCAGCGACCGGAAGCTGTGCGCGCCCTCCCCCGTGAAAAAACGGCCCGCGAACTTGGGCGGCTGGTCACCCTGCAAAGCCCAGGCCTGCACGATGCGATCGCCAGTCATGGCCACCAGCAAGTGGCGCTGGTCCGGCGTCAGATACAGGTCGGCCGGCGTCTTGCCCACCGGTGCCTTCCACAAGACGTTTTGGGTGCTCAGGTCAACGGCGAGCAGCTCGTCGCTGTCTTGCATGGTGATGTAAGCCCGCCGGCTCTGGTCGTCGATGGCGATGTGGCTGGGCGTCTTGCCGCTGGGGATGCGTTTGACCAGTTCCAGAGGCTCGGCGGCTTCGGCCCCATGCCAGCGGTAGAGGTCGACGTGGTTGAGCCGGTTGGCGGCCGTCACCAGCCACTTCATGTCGGGGGAAAAGCGCAGGTGGTAGGGGTCGGCGATGCCCGTGACCGTGCGCAGCACCTGGGCCGTTTTCGGATCGACGAAGGTGAGCGAATCGCCCCGCGCATTGGCCACGATGAGCGTTTTCTCGTCGGGCGCCAGGTAGAGGTGGTGGGGCTCTTTGCCGGTGTCGATGCGCTGGCGCTCGGTCCAGGTCGCGGGGTCGATGACCGACACCGAGGCGTCGAGCGAGTTCAGCACGAACACCGGACTGCCCACAGCAGCCCAGGTGGAGGTCGCCGCGAAACAGCTCGCGGCCAGCCACATCATCCAGCGCATACGCGGGGCCTCAGCGGCCCCTCCTTGTTCACTCGTCGTCGCCGCCCAAGATGCCACCGAGCAATCCGCCAGCAGCCAAGCCCCCGAGGCCAGCCTGTTCAGCACGGCCGCCGCCCGTTTGCGGCGCAGCCGCAAAGATGCGCGAGGCCAAGCGACTGAAGGGCAGGCTCTGCAGCCAAACATCGCCAGGGCCGCTGAGCTTGGCCAGGAAGAGGCCCTCGCCCCCAAAGAGCGCCGTCTTGATCTTGCCGACGTACTGGATCTCGAAATCGACATTGGGCGTGTGCGCCACCAAGCAGCCGGTGTCCACCAACAGGGTCTGGCCAGGCTGCAAGCTGCGCTTGACCACGGTGCCGCCCGAGTGAACGAAGGCCAGGCCATCGCCCTCCAGCTTCTGCATGATGAAGCCCTCGCCGCCGAAGAAGCCGACGCCGATCTTCTGCTGGAAGTGGATGCCGATCTGCACCCCGCGCGCCGCGCACAGGAATGAATCCCGTTGGCAGATGACCTTGCCGCCCATCTGCTTCAAATCCATGGCAATGATCTTGCCGGGGTAAGGCGCACCGAAGGCCACTTTGGCCTTGCTGCTGCCCTGGTTCGTGTACACCGTGGTGAACAGCGACTCGCCCGTGATCAGCCGCTTGCCAGCGCCCAGCAGCTTGCCGAAAAAGCCGCTCTGGTTCTGGCTGCCATCGCCGAACACCGCGTCCATCGAGACGCCGGCGTCCATGAAAAACAGGCTGCCGGCTTCGCCGATGGCGGCCTCGCCGGGGTCGAGTTCGACCTCGACGAACTGCATCTCGGCGCCTTTGGTTTCGTAGTCGACAACGTCCATGGCCATGTGAACAACTCCCGGGTGAACCGCAGAAATGAAAAGGGGCCGGCATGTTAGCCGGCCCCAACAAAACCCCAGGGGTTTACCCCATGTGCAACCCACCGTTGCAGGAGAAGTCGGCGCCGGTGGTGAAGCCGCTGTCGTCGCCGGCCAGCCAGCACACGATGGAGCCGATCTCGTCGGGCGTGCCCAGGCGTTTGACCGGGATGGTGGCGACGATCTTTTCCAGCACCTCGGGCTTGATGGCGCGGACCATGTCCGTCCCGATGTAGCCCGGGCTGACGGTGTTCACGGTCACGCCCTTGCTGGCCAGTTCCTGGGCCAGGGCCATGGTGAAGCCGTGCATGCCAGCCTTGGCGGCCGAGTAATTGGTCTGCCCAGCCTGGCCCTTTTCGCCGTTGACCGAACTGATCTGGATGATGCGACCCCAGCCCTTTTCCACCATGCCCGGCACCACCTGCTTGGTGACGTTGAACATGCTGTTGAGGTTGGTGTCAATCACCGCCTTCCAGTCCTCCGGGGTCATCTTGAGGAACATGCGGTCGCGCGTGATGCCGGCGTTGTTCACCAGCACGTCGATGGGGCCGTGCTCCTGAACCGCCTTCGTGAAGGCGGCCACGGTGGAGTCCCAGTCGGCCACGTTGCCGACCGAGGCGTAGAAGGTGTAGCCCAGGGCTTTTTGCTCGTCCAACCACTTGTTGAAGTCCCGGCTGGGACCGCAACCGGCGATGACCTTGAAGCCCTGCTGGTGCAGCTTTTGGCAGATGGCGGTGCCGATGCCGCCCATGCCGCCGGTGACGTACGCAACTTTCTGGCTCATCTCATTGCTCCTGTTGGGGTTCTGATCTCAACGCTCGACGCACAGGGCAACGCCCATGCCACCACCGATGCACAAGGAGGCGATGCCCTTCTTGGCGTCACGGCGCTGCATCTCATGCAGCAAGGTCACGAGGATACGGGCGCCGGAAGCCCCGATCGGGTGACCCAGGGCGATGGCGCCGCCGTTCACGTTGACCTTGCTCAAGTCCCACCCCATTTGCTGGTGCACGGCGCAGGCCTGGGCCGCGAAGGCCTCGTTGATCTCCAGCAAGTCCAGATCGGCCGGCTTCCAGCCCGCGCGCTGCAACGCTTTCTGGCTGGCAGGCACCGGGCCCATGCCCATCAGTGCCGGGTCCAACCCTGCCGAGGCATAGCTGGCGATGCGCGCCAGTGGCGTCAGGCCCAGCGCGGCAGCCTTGGCTGCGCTCATCAGCACCAAGGCGGCGGCGCCGTCGTTGATGCCAGAGGCATTGCCCGCCGTGACGCTACCCGCCTTGTCGAACGCGGGGCGCAGGCCCGCCAGCGCCTCGGCATTGGTCTTGCGGTTGATGTACTCGTCGGCGTCGACCACGATGGGATCGCCCTTCTTCTGCGGGATGCTGACCGGGCAGATCTCGTCCTTGAACTTGCCGGCATCCTGCGCGGCTGCGGCCTTGCGCTGGCTGTCCAGCGCCAGCGCGTCTTGCTGCTCGCGGCCGATGTTGTGGGCCTTGGCCACGTTCTCGGCGGTGATGCCCATGTGGTACTGGTTGTAGACGTCCCACAGCCCGTCGTTGATCATGGTGTCGACCATGTTCCAGTTGCCCATGCGCTGACCGTCGCGGCTGCCCAAGAGCACGTGGGGGCTGGCACTCATGTTTTCCTGGCCCCCGGCGACGACGATGTCGCTGTCGCCATCGCGGATGGCCTGGGCGGCCAACATCACGGCCTTCAGGCCCGATCCGCACACCTTGTTGATGGTCATGCCCGGCACGCTGTGCGGAAGCCCGGCCTTGATGACGGCTTGGCGCGCGGGGTTTTGGCCGCTGCCCGCGGTCAACACCTGGCCCAAGATGACCTCGCCCACCTGGGCCCCGTCGAGTTGGGCACGCTGCAAGGCGGCGCGGATGGCGGTGGCCCCCAACTCGGGGGCGCTGACCTTGGCGAGCGAGCCGCCGAACTTGCCAATCGCCGTGCGGGCGGCGGAAACGATGACGACATCCATGATGAAAACGCTCTCTGAAATGAAAGTGGAGATGGGGAAAGGGGTCAGGCCTTTTGTTGCACGTAGCGGCCTGGGGCCGGCTCGATCGGCCGGTATTTGCGGGAACCTGGTGCCTTGGGCGCTGGCTTCACGCCGCCACCGTGACGACCCAACCATGCGGCCCAGTCACGCCACCAACTGCCCGGGGTTTCCGTGGCCTTTTGGAGCCAAGCCTGGGGGTCGGCGGGGTGGTTTTCGGGGCCCAACCAATGCGAGCGCTTGTTCTTGCTGGCCGGGTTGATGACGCCGGCGATGTGACCACTGGCGCCGAGCACGAAACGCACCGGGCCGCGCAGCAGCTGCGTGCTGGCATAGGCTGCCTCCCAGGGCACGATGTGGTCCTCGCGGCTGCCGTACACGTAGGTGGGCACGCTGATGCGCCCCAAGTCCACTTTCTCGCCGCACACCGTCAGCTTGCCGGGCTGCTTGAGCTCATTCTGCAAGTAGGTGTGACGCAGGTACCAGCAGTACATGGGCCCGGCCATGTTGGTGCTGTCGCCATTCCAGTACAGCAGGTCGAAGGCCGGCGGCATTTCACCCTTGAGGTAGTTGCCCACGACGTAGTTCCAAACCAGGTCGTTGGGCCGCAAGAACGAGAAGGTTTGCGCCAGTTCGGCGCCCTTCAACAGGCCGGGCTTGGCCGGGTCGCCCAGCGTCAGCTCCCGGGCCTTGACGAGGTTCTCGTCCACAAAGATGTCGAGGACGCCGGTGTTGGCAAAGTCCAGCAGCGTGGTCAACAGGGTCAGACTGGCCACGGGCCGTTGACCGCGAGCAGCCAGCACCGCCAGCGCCGTGGCCAGGATGGTGCCGCCCACACAAAAGCCCAGCGCGTTGACCTGCTCGGCGCCGGTGATCTCGCGGACCACCCGCAAGGCTTCGATGGGCGCGCCTTCGATGACCTCGTCCCACGTCCAATGCGCGCACCGCTCATCCGGGTTGCGCCAACTGACCACGAACGTGCGGTGCCCGTTTTCGATGGCGTAGCGGATGAGAGAGTTCTCGGGCTGCAGGTCGAGGATGTAGTACTTGTTGATGCTGGGGGGCACCATCAGGAAGGGGCGCTCGTGCACCTCTTTGGTGAGCGGGGCGTACTCCAGCAGTTGAAAGTAGTCGTTCTCGAACACGACGCTGCCGGGCGTCGTGGCCACGTTGCGACCGACCTGGAAGGCGCTGTCGTCGGTTTGCGAGAGCTTGCCCCGCTGCACATCGGCCCACAGCAGTTGAAGGCCCTTGGCCAAGCTTTCACCCTGGGTGTCGAGCGCCTTCTTTTGGGCCTCAGGGTTGAGCGCCAAGAAGTTGCTGGGCGCGCTGGCGTCCACCATCTGTTGCACGGCGAACCGGATGCGCGCCCGGGTCTTGGGTTCGGCCTGCACGGATTCCGCCAGCTCGGTCAGCGCCCGACTGTTGAGCAAGTAGAGCTGGGCCAGGAAGCCCGAACCGCTGTCCTGCCAAGCCGGATGCGCAAAGCGGCGGTCGGACGGCGGACTCAGGTGCTGCGTCAGGGCCTCGTTCCACAGGGCCGAGGCGTTCTGCACATAGTGCTGTTGCGCACGAGCCCAGGCTTCGGGGTCGATGCGAAGCTCGCTCAGC
Organism: Inhella sp.; assembly: GCF_027532025.1. GTDB lineage: Bacteria > Pseudomonadota > Gammaproteobacteria > Burkholderiales > Burkholderiaceae_C > Inhella. The sequence continues at coordinate 44,828 of NZ_JAPZSY010000052.1, forward strand.
GGCGCCAGCCCCTCAAAAGCCTTGCGCAAGGTGTCGATACCGGGAAGCTCAAAAGCGGGCGGGGTGGGCTTGCTGGTAGAACGCGGCATGCGATTCGCTCTCGAAAGCCCTGCCTCCAGGTGGAGAGAGCCCTCTAAAACTGGTGAAAACCCGCAATGTACCTCGTGGCGATCGGCTGGCTTTACGTCGCGTTCATGATGGCGCTCGCCGAGGCCTTGGCGCCTCGGGGCACGGTCCTGGGCGCCCTCATCACCTTCCTCTTTTACGGTGTGGCGCCCACGGCCTTGCTGATGTACCTGCTGGGCACGCCCGGGCGCAAGCGACGCTTGCGGGAACAAGAACGCTTGGCGGACTCAGCCCAGCGCGATGAAGGCGGCCATGCGCCCGCTGCGGGCCCCGTCCCGCCGGAAGCTGAAAAACCGTGAGGCATCGCTGAAGGTGCAGGCGGGGTCGGCGAACACGCCCTCCACGCCCAAGCGGTGGAGGCGGTCGCGGGCCAACCCGTGCAGGTCGGCCAGCCAACGAAGACTCCCATCCGGGCGAGTGCGCGGCCGGAAGTGCGGTCCGGGGGCATCGGGCGAGCGGCCGAAGGCCTCCAGCACGTCGGCCCCCACTTCGAAGGCCAAGGGACCGATGCACGGCCCCATCCAGGCCCTCAGCGCGAAGTTGTCGGGCGCCCACTCGCGCAACGCCGCGACAGTGGACTCCAACACCCCACCCGCCAGCCCGCGCCAACCCGCGTGGGCCCCGCCCACGGCCAAGGCGCGCCCCTGTGGGTCCAGCGCACTGAGCAGCACGGGCAGGCAGTCGGCCACCTGGATGGCCAAGGGCAGCCCCGGCGTCACGGTGACGGCTGCATCGGCCTGCACCGGCTCGGGCGGAGGCTCGCGGAGCAGCACGCAGCGGCTGCCATGCACTTGGTGCAGGTAGACCGGCTCAGCCCCCATTAGCGCCGCCACGCGGCGACGGTTTTCAGCCACGGCGGCCGGGTCGTCACCCACGCTGCGCCCCAGGTTCAGTCGGTCCCACGGCGCCGCGCTCACCCCGCCTTCGCGTGTGCTCATGAAGGCGTGTAACCCCAAGCCCAGCCCGCGCGGGCGCAGGCCGGTCAGGGGCGGCGGCGTGTCATTCGGCATCGGGACACTGACTCGGGTGGGTGGCCGCGATGAGGGGGTGTGCCTCGCAGGCCAGGGTCACCGCTTGCACCGCACTCAAGGCCGACAGGTCGGCCCCGAAGCGCCGGGCATTGAACACTTGCGGCAGCAGCACGCAGTCGGCGTATCCCGGCTCGTCGCCCTGGCAGAAGCTTCCACCGAAGTGAGGGCTGGCGCGCAGCCGGGCATCGACCACCGCGAGGCCTCGCTCGATCCAATGCCGAGCCCAAGCCGTCTTGGCGTCCTCGTCCAACTTCAGCGGGCCCACCAGATGGCGCAGCACGCGCAGGTTTTGCAAGGGGTGCACGTCGCACGCGATGTCCTGCGCCAACGAGCGAACGAAGGCGCGCTGCACCGGGTCGGTCGGCAGCAAGGGCGGGTGGGGGTGCACCTCCTCGAGGTAGTCGAGGATGGCCAGCGACTGCGTCAGCCGCGTGCCGTCGCCCAGGATCAAGCTGGGCACTTGCTGGGCCTCGCCGCCGAGGGCCACGTCGTGCTGCACGTTGCGCACCAGGTGCACGCCGCGGTAGTCGTAGGGCAGGCCCTTGAGGGCCAGGGCCATGCGCACACGCCAACTGGCCGAGGAGCGGAAGTATGCAAACAGGGTGAGCGCCATCGCTTGATCTTGCCATGCCAAACTGCCGCCCATGACGCCCCGACGCCTGAGGCATTGCACCGAATGCGGCACCGCCGTGAGCTATCGCGTGCCCACGGACGACAACCGCGAGCGGGCGGTGTGCGCCGCCTGCGGTCACATCCAGTACCAAAACCCGCTCAACGTGGTGGGCACCTTGCCCCTGGCCGACGACGGGCGCGTGCTGCTGTGCCGGCGCGCCATCGAACCCCGCCGCGGTTTTTGGACGCTGCCCGCGGGCTTCATGGAGTTGGGCGAAACGGTGGAGCAAGGCGCCTTGCGCGAAACCACCGAAGAAGCGGGCGCGCGGGTGGAGCTGCTGGGCTTGATGGCCTTGATCAACGTGCTCCACGTGGGCCAGGTTCACTTCTTCTACCGGGCCCGGCTGTTGGACTTGGACTTCGCCCCGGGCGAGGAGTCGCTGGAGGTGCGCCTGTTCCATTGGGACCAGGTGCCGTGGGACGAGTTGGCGTTCCGCACGGTGCGTCTGACCTTGGAACACCAGCGCGCCGGCACCCCCGGGTTGCTGAGCACCGCCGTCAGCTGACGGCGTTCCAGACCGGGTAGTCGGTGTAGCCCTCGGCGCCGCCGCCGTAGAAGGTGGTGGCGTCGGGCTCGTTCAGGGGCGCCCCGTGGCGGAAACGCTCTGGCAGGTCCGGGTTGGCGATGTAGGCGCGACCGAAGGCCACCGCATCGAGCCAGCCCTGACGCAGCGCCTCACGAGCTCGCTCGGCGGTGTAACGCCCGGCCCCCACGAGCACGCCGGGGTAGGCCTCGCGCAGCGCGTGGCGGAAGGCCGGCGCGAGCCCCTCGCCGGACCCCGTCCAGTCGGGCTCGCTCAGGTGCAGGTAGGCCAAGCCGCGCGGTGCCAGCGCGCGGGCCACCGTCAGGGCATTGGCTTCGGGCGCGTCATCGGCCAACTCGGGCGAGGACGAGGCCCCGAACGAGACGCGCAGGCCCACCCGGTCGGCCGACCAGGTGTCGGCACAGGCGTCCACCACCTCCAGCAGCAGCCGCATCCGGGCCGCGATGGGACCGCCGTAGGCATCGGTGCGCCGGTTGCTGGCCGCGGCCAGGAATTGGTGCAACAAATAACCATTGGCGCCGTGGATCTCCACTGCATCGAAACCGGCCGCGCGGGCGCGCCGCGTGGCCGCCGCATAGGCATCGACGATGCCCGGCAGCTCGGACACCTCCAAGGCCCGGGCGGGGCTGCACAGCGTGCGCATGGGGCGGCCTTGCGCATCCCGCAGGCTGGTGCGGGCCTGGGTGGGCAGCACGGAAGGGCCCACAGGCGGCAAGCCGGCCGGCTGCAGGCTGCTGTGCGAGATGCGCCCCACGTGCCACAACTGGCACGCGATGCGCCCGCCGACGGCGTGGACCGCCGCGGTCACCGGCTGCCAGGCTCGGACCTGCGCGTCGCTGTAAATGCCGGGGGCGCCGGCATAGCCCTTGGCCTGCGGGCTGATGTGGGTGGCTTCGCTGACGATGAGGCCTGCACCGGCCCGCTGGGCGTAGTGCTCGGCCATCAGCGGGATGGGCAGGTCGCCGGGTTCCAGGCAACGCAGGCGGGTCAGCGGCGCCATCCACACGCGGTGCGGCACGGCCAGGGCCCCAACCTGCAGCGGCCGGAACAAGGGGTCGTCAAGGCTGGAGCGTTCAGTCGTCATGGTCTCGGTGTTGCGTGGCCCAGGGGCCCGTCAGGCCATGCAGGCCACAGTCCAGCAGCGTTTGGGCATCGAGTGGATCGTCCACCCCCTCGGCCACCACCGTCAGCGACAAGCTGTGCAGCACGACGACCAGGCTGCGCACGAAGGCCGCCCGGGCCGGGTCTTCGGCCACGCCCAGCACCACGCTGCGGTCGAGCTTCACGAAGTCCAAACCCAACAGGTACAGGCGCTCGATCCGCTGCAGGTTGGCACCGGCATGCTCCAGGCCCACCCGAACGCCCAACGGATGCACGGCGCGGCTGAGCTCTTGCACGAGCTCGAACTGACGCAAGGCAGCCTCGGCATCGAGCTCCAGGCCCAACTGCCGCGCCGCGGCCGGCTGGCTGCGCAAGAGCGCCCGCAGCCGACCCAAGAAGGCAGGGTCGCTCAACGAGGCCGGCGCCAGGTTGACGCAGCGTTGCTGACCATCCTGCTGCACCAAGGCCAGGGCCGCCGCCACGGCCGCCAGATCGACCTCGACGGTCAGGCCCGTGCGTTGGGCCAGAGGCAGCCAGGTCTTGGCGGGCACGAACTCCACCGGTTCTTCAGGACCCAAACCGAGTTGCATGGGACATTCCCAGTGCAGCAGGTGACGCGCGCCATCCAAGACGGGGTATGCCGCCAGCCGGAACTGGCCCTGAGCCAGCGCGGCTTCGATTTGCGCGCGCCACGCGCGCTCGCCCTGGGGAAGGGCCGACACCTCGTCGTCGGGCTGGCGCAAAGCGGTGCTCCAAGCGCCGCCGGCCTGCTCGGCATCGGCCAGCGCCGCATCGGCTTGAGCGAACCATTGCGACAGCGGCACGCTGCGCCGCAACGCCACCCCGCCCAACGCCAGCCGAATGGCCGAGTGGCCGCCGTGGCTGGCCGCGCGCTGCAGGTTGGTTTGCACGGCCTTCATCAGGGCTTGGGTGGCCGCATCCAGCGTGTCGGTGGCGGGCCTCCAAACGACCAAATCGGCGCCATTGAGCCGACCGCACAAGGCCCCGGGCAGGGCGTGGGTGTGGTGTCGAAGGGCTTCGCCCGCCAGCGCCAACACCTCGTCGGTGGCCTCCCGTCCCAGCATCTGGTTGACTTGGGCCAAGTCGCGCAGGCGCAGCAAGAACAACTGCCCGCGCTCTGGCCCATCGTCGCGGGCCAAGGCCGAGGCCACCTCAGCCATGAAGTGCTTGCGCAGCGACAAGCCAGTCAGGGCGTCGCAGTGGGCGTGTTGGCGCAGCAGGCCCAACTGCTCGGTTTGCGCCTCGAACATGCGCTTGAGCCGAACCACCATGGCGTTCAGGGCCTCGGTCAGGCGGCCCAGCTCGCGCACGCGGCTGGGGGTCACCGTGTTGAACTGCCCCTCGGCCAGCGCATCGGCCTGGGCCACGAGGGCATCCAACGGTCGCCGGATGCGCCCGAGCAGCCACTGGGCCAGGCCCCAGGCGGCCAGAGCCACCAGCCCCGCCACCGTTGCGGTGCGAAGCAAGCTGGTCCACAGGGCGTCGTAGGCGTAGGCGTCGTGGCTGCGCAGTTCGAGCTGCCCCAGGCTTTGCCAGCCGTTGGACACCTGCGCCACCCCTGCCGGGGCCTCGAGCGAGACGAGGTCGCGCAACCAAGCGGGGGCTTTGGATGGGGCGACCGGGGCCACGCGCTCGAAGACCACGCTGCCGTCGGCACGGCGCCAACGCAGCGACTGGTAGCCGCCGGTGTCGAACTGCGCGCTCATCAGCAGCTGGATCAAGGTCTCATCACCCGCCTGCTGCGACACCGTGAGCGACAAGGCTTGGGCGTTGTCGGCGTTCTTCAGCAGCAACTGTTGCCGCAGCAGTTCGGTCAGGGCCCCTCCGGCCGCTCCCATGCCCCCGATGAAGGCGCACAGCAGCGACAGCACAACCAACGCGCTGAGCTGACGGATCAAAGACATGGCTGGCTTCCCATCGACATCGTCAAAACCCTTCGTCGCGCGATCGCTGCAGGGCGTCGCGCCAGACGCCCAGGCGAGCCAGCGGGTTGCCGGCGCCTTGCGCCCCCACGCCTTGCCACAGGCCCTCGGCGTTGAAACTGAAAACCGGCTGCAAGTCGCGCCTTTGGCTGGCGGGCAAGAGCTCGGGGTTGAGGTTGTCCAGGATCATGGGCTCGGCTTCCGGTCTGGGGTACCAGGCCAACACCATGTGGGCCTGCACCCGCCCCTCGTGGTTGGCCTTGACGTAGACCATCCGCAAGCTCGTTGGCGGCAGGCCCATGCCCAGCAGCGTGAAGTACTTGCCCATGGCGATGTCTTCGCAATCACCGGCCCCCTTTTCGAACATCTCCATGGGACTCGCCCAATAGTCCACACGGCCCCACACCTCGGTGTCCTCCCGCCAATCGACCCGCCGGTTGAAGAAGCCGTTGACTTGGCTCACCCGCTCTTCGGCCGTCCAAGCGCGCCCTCGAGCGGCCAGATCCAACAGGGCCATCACCTGGGCCTGAACGGCCGGACTCCGGCGCGCCGCCTGTTGCTGAAGACGGATGGCATCCCAGGCGGCCACGGCCATGCCCAGCATGGCGAGCGCCACAGCGAGGACCATTCGTGACATCGGACGCATGCAAAGCCGGAAACAGGGGGGGGCAGTATCGAGGTTGGCACCGAAGACCGCGGCTCTGCCTATGATGGTTTTTTCGGAGACTTGGCGGCGCCATGCAAAGCGAACAGATCCAGCAAGAACTCACCTTGGCTCGGGACAAAGGGCCGCTGCGAGAGATCAAGATCCCCCCCTGCCCTGACCTGCTTCGTCGCCTGCGAAACGCCCTGAGCAGCAGCGAACCGGACATGACCGAGGTTCAAAGCATTGCCGCCGCCGACGTGGCCATGTCAGGCACGCTGATCCGGGTGGCCAACAGCCCAGTGCACCTGGGCGATGGCGCGCCCTGCGTCAGCGTGGGACAGGCCTTGATGCGCCTGGGGATTCGCCAGACCACGATGCTGATGCAGCAGTTCTTGGTTCGGCACGCGATCCCCGTCAACAGCACCCATTTGCAGCGCTTTTGGGAGCGCTCGGCCAAGCGCGCCATCTGCATGGAGTACATGGCCCAACGGGCCCCCGACTTGGACCCGGACCTGGCCGCCAGCCATGGCCTGTTCTGCCACGTGGGCCTGCCCGTGCTGCTGCAATCGGTCAAAGGGTATGGCGGCACGATGGTCGAAGCCGCGGCGCGCATCGATCGGCCCTATGTGGTCACCGAGGACGCCAACCACCGCACCAACCACGCCGTCGTGGGCGCCTTGGTGGTTCGAGCCTGGGGCTTCCCGTCGGTGCTGATGGCGTCGGTGCGCCTGCACCACGACTTCACCGTCTTGAACGACCGAGAGATCGACCCCGAGGTGCCGCTGCTGGTGGCGGCGGGCTTGGTCGCCGAGCAATTGATGCGCGAGCACGAATCGCTGCCGCCCGATTCCGAATGGCTGGCGCACCGGGCGGACGCCCTGCATGTGCTGCGCATCACCGATGCCGATCTGCAGGAATGGGGCGAGGAGTTGACCCTGCAGCTGGACTACGCGTTCTGAAGCAAGAAGCGGCGCGCGCGCACCAGCGTTTGCGCCGCCCGCCAAGCGCCCTGCCCGCCGCCCTGCGCTCGCCAAGCGGGCCACAGACGCAGCAACAACTCGGCGCTCACCCACGCATCGCTGATGGCGCGGTGGCGTTGCCCCACCGCCAAGCCAAAGTGCCCCAACCAATCGTCCAAGTGGCGGTGCGGCAGTTCGGGGTGCAGCAAGCGGGCCAACACAGCCAAGTCCAGCCACGGAGGCGCCCACGCGGCCCCCAGGTGCACGCGACAAGCCCGGTCGAGCATGGTGGCGTCGAAGGCCGCATGGAATGCCAAACAGGGCGCACCGTCGACAAAATCCACCAGGCGCTGCAGGCCCTCGGCCACTGGCAACCCACCGCCTTGCTCCCCGCGTCCCACGCCGTGCAACAGGATGTTGCGCCGAGCCACCTCGTCCAGCGCGAGGCCGGGCGGACATTGCAGCACCACCTCGAAGCTGTCGGCTGGGCGCAAGCAAGGACGCCCGTCCACCCAGTGCACGGCCACGGCGGCGGCGGCGATCAGGCGGTCGCGGGCCATATCCAGGCCGCTGGTTTCGGTGTCCAGCACCACCCAGCGACGGGCTTCCGGGGCGCGCTGGGCGGCGCGGCGGCGGGCTTGCCAGTGGCGCCATCCCATCATGCGCGGAGGTGGTCCAGTTGGACCCGCTGCTGCAAACGCTGCGCCACGCGCAGCGACACCCGCAGGGTTCGGCGGTCGAGGTCGTTCAAACCCGCGATGGGCACCCAATTGCCACCCAACCCGGAAGCCCCGGGGGCCTCGGGGTCCAGTTGCACCTGCAAACGCAGGCCCTGCAAAAACTCGAAGGCCGCCGCCCAACCGGTGCGCTCGGCCTCGGCCACCCCCAGCGCCTCGCCCGCTCGCAACAAGCGCTCGCGCGTGCCCACGGCGTCCACGCCTTGCGCCAGGGCCATCAGCCGCGCGGCCTCCACGAACATGGCCGTGCCTTGGGCTTTGAGGTCCAGGCCAGCCACGCCATCGCGCTCCTGAGGGTCCAACGCGCCCCGCCAGCTCAGGGGTGGCTTCCAGCGCAGCGCGTTTTCCGCCATCAGCCGCAAGAAGCGGGGCGACGCCGGACCCCGCGCCAATTCACGCAAGGGTTGAGCCAGCTGCGCTTGTCCGGCCACGGCCCGGGCATCGAAAAAGATCGACACGCGCAGCAAATCCTCGGGAGTGCCCTGGCTCAGCCATCCAAGAAAGGCCTCTCGCCACTCCTGCACCGACCGGCAGCAATCCGGGTTGCTGGCCATGACCCCGCCCTTGCAGAGCGGGAAGCCCGCCTCGTTCAGGCTGCCGCAGACAGCCCGGCCCAGCGCAAGCCAGCGCGGACGGTCGGTGTCGGGGGCGTCGCTGACGAACACGATGCCATTGTCTTGATCCGTGGCGATGGTTTGCTCGCCACGTCCCTCGCTGCCGAAGGCGAGCCAAGCGGCTTGCTCGAGATCCAGATCCAGCGCCTGGGCATGCAATTGCACCAAGCGCTCGGTGAGCAGATCGTTCAGATGGGCGATGAGACCCGTGAGCGTCTTGGCCCCGACACCCTGCCCGGCCAAGAGACGTGCCAGTTCGCGAATGCGGGGCGCTTGCTCCAGCACCGCAGGCACATCCTCGGCCGCCCGCAGCTCGCCACTGACGCGCTGCACCGACAGCCGCGACAAAGCAAACAAGTCGCGCTCGGACACGATGCCCACCAGCCGTTCGCCGTCCACGACAACCACGTGCCGCAGCGTGTAGCGGCTCATCAACAAGGCAGCGTCTTGCGCTGAGTGCTGGATGCTGAGGGCGCGCACTGGTCGCGACATCACCTCCCCAATCGCCAAGTGCAGGGGACGCTGCGGCAAGGTGACGCGATCGAGCACGTCGTCGCGCGTCAGGATGCCCAGCGGACGCTGCGCGGCGTCCACCACCACCACGGAGCCCACGCGCCGCTGGCTCATGGCGCGCAGCGCCAGCTCAAGCGGCATGTCCGGGCCGACGGTCAGCACCTTGGTGCGCATCAGCTCACCCAGCGGCCGCTCCATCGACTGCTGGGCCAGGGCCGCCTGCGTGGCCTGGCGGGCCTGCTCGCGGCCCGCGAGCTGGATGAGCTGCAACACGCGCTCGCTCAAGTGCGCGGCCAGCGGCGGGCTGCGCGCGGCCACCTGTTGAACCACTTCGGTGGGCACCCGCCAGACGAAGACATCGCTGTCCGCGCGGTAGGTGGCCGTCACGGCGCGCCCTTGCATCAGCGCCGCCATCGGGAAGCAATCGCCGGCCTCGTACTGCCAGCCACCGGCCAAGTCGGCCAGGCCATGCTGCGCCACCACCACGCCGGACTTGACCACGAACATCGTGGTGGCCGGGCCGTCGGCCGGCTGGGTGATGACCTCCTCGGGTCCAAAGTACGCCTGCTCCGCCGCCAGCACCAGGGCCTGTACATCGGCCTCGGCCATGGCATCGAAGGGCGCGTGACGGCGCCACAAGGCCAGCTCTTGGGACAGCAACTGGGCAGCGGGGCGTTCGGGCATGTGGCGCAGGCTCCAAAGCGAAACGGCCCCGCATTCTGCGGGGCCGTTGAGGCTCAGGGTTTGCGACCGATCAAGCCTTGCCGAGCTTCAGGTCGGGGTAGCGCACATGCTCGACCAGTTCCTGCGTTTCCTTCCGAGGCGCGGGCGTCAACAAACTCACCACGATGATCGTGATGATGCCCAAGGGCATGCCGAAGATGCCGGCGGCGATTGGCGCGATTTCAAGCCAGGTGTAGTCGGATATCGGACCCTCCACCTTGAACAGGCTACGCAACCAAGGTTGGGTGGTGACCATGTAATACATCGTCACGGCAATGCCGACCAACATGCCGACCGATGCACCCCACTTGTTGGCCCTCTTCCAGAAGACACCCAACACCAGCGCCGGGAAAAAGCCCGCCGCCGCCAGCGAGAACGCCGCCCCGACCAAGAACAAAATGTCGGCGATCTTCAGCGACGCCACATAGGCCGCCAGCAGTGCCACGATCAGCAGCAAGATCTTGGAGATCGTGACGCGCCGAGCGGTCGAGGCATTCGGATCGATCATCTTGTAGTAAACGTCGTGCGACAACGCATTGGCGATCGTCAGCAACAAGCCGTCGGCCGTTGATAGCGCCGCTGCCAACCCACCCGCAGCGACCATGCCGCTGATCACATAGGGCAGGCCCGCGATTTCTGGCGTGGCCAAAACGATGATGTCGCCGTCGATCCGCATCTCGCCAAGTTGGAAGATGCCGTCCTTGTTCACATCCGCAACCGAAATCAGCGTCGAGTCAACCTTGGCCCAACTCGCGATCCACGCGGGCAGTTGGTCGATCGGGGTCCCCACCAGGTTGCTAAAGACCTCGAACTTGACCAATACCGCCAGGGCAGGCGCAGTGAAGTACAAGAGAAAGATGAAGAACAGGGACCAAGTCACCGACTCCCGCGCCTCTTTCACCGACGGTGTGGTGTAGTACCGCATCAGGATGTGCGGCAAAGCTGCCGTGCCCACCATCAGACACAAGACCAACGCCAAGAAGTTGCGACGCGAGTCGTCGTAGGCCTTGCGCGCCTTGTCGTCACCATTCGGGTCACCCGCATAGGCCTGTGCATGCGCTGGCATGCCAGCCAGGGGTTTGGCGCGGGCTTCGGCCGCCGCCTTGGCAGCCGTCCAAGCCTTCTTGGCAGTCTCGGCGTCCTTGGGGACATCCTTCAACGCTTTGTCGGCCGCCTGCACGTCAGCCGGCACCAAGGGCACGGCGGCATTGGCCGCCTCCAGCTTGGCCTGCGCATCCGCGCGGTCCTTGGCCAAGGCGACGTCCACATCCTTCAGCTTCTCGCCCAGCGCCGCAGCGCGCTGCTTGAAGATTTCAATGACCTCTTGCTCTTTCGGATCGGCCTTGATCTTCTTCTCCAGCTCCGTGACCTTTTGCAGCTGCTGGCCATAGATCAGTTGCGGCACGGGCACGCTGGTCTGCTGAACTGAAAGCCACACCACCGGAATCATGTAAGCCACGATCAGGATGATGTACTGAGCCACCTGAGTCCAAGTCACGGCGCGCATGCCCCCTAGGAACGAGCACACCAAAATACCGGCCAAGCCTGCAAACACCCCGATCTCAAACGGGAAGCCCGTCAAGCGGGACGTTATCAAGCCAACGCCGTAGATCTGTGCCACCACGTAGACGAACGACACCAGGATGGCCGCAAACACCCCAATCATGCGCGGCAAGTTGCCCTCGTAACGCGCACCCAAAAAGTCAGGGATCGTGAACTGGCCAAACTTGCGCAGGTATGGCGCCAAGAACAGGGCCACCAAACAGTAGCCACCGGTCCACCCCATGATGAACGCCAAGCCCCTGTAGCCCGTCAGATAGAGCGTGCCAGCCATGCCGATGAAGCTGGCAGCGGACATCCAGTCGGCGCCCGTGGCCATGCCGTTGTACACCGCAGGCACTCGGCGACCCGCCACGTAGTACTCGCTGGCATCGGACGTTCGGCTCATGAACCCGATGCCGGCATACAGCAGCACCGTCGCAGCCAGAAAAGTCAGGCCGATCCCTTCCCGGGACAAGCCCATTTGTTCGGCCAAGGCAACCGCCAAGACGAACAAGGCAAAACCCCCGACGTACCAGCTGTACACCTTGTTCAACTGCTTCTTGAAAGCAGCATTGGCCGCGGAGCTCGTCACACCACCCCCCGCTTCGGGACTGAAGGCACCCATGTCAGACCTCCTCGGCAACGCCGTGTTCTTGGTCCAGCTTGTTCATGTAACGCGCGTAGAACCAAATGATGACCACATAGACAACGAGCGACCCCTGGGCAGCCATGTAGAAGCTGAAGGGCCAGCCGAAGAAGTTGAAGCTCAGGTCTCGAGCGAAGTACGCGACCACGAAGGTCGCCACGAACCAGATGGCCAGCAGCACCGCGGTGATCCGCAGGTTCTTCTGCCAGTACTGGCGATGCTTTTCAGTCAGCTGCATACCCATGTCTCCAGGATGAGCCCTGCGGGCAGGGCGGTTTCTTGAAACGGCGCCGTCATTGGGAGGGCTCCATGGCCAGTTCGCGCGCCAACGCACCTGCCACCCTGGGCTCGAACTCCTTCAGCCGCGCCAGGACCTGCGCCGCTTCCTCGTGCTCCTGCCGCTGCGCATGCAGCCGCGCCAACTGAGTCCAGCCATACGGACTCAGAGGCTGCAGCTCGGTGTTGCGTCGAAAAGCCTGTTTGGCCTCCTCATAGCGCCCCAACTGCAACAACGATTGCCCGAGCCCATACCACGCCAAATCAAGCTTGGGATCGATCTCCACGGCACGCGCATGAGCCAACGCTGCTCCCGCAACATCGCTGAGCTTTTCACGCACGAAGCCCAAGTTGAACCAGTGGCCCGCTTGGGTCGGATGCGATTGGGTCAAGCGCTCAAAGCCATCGGCGGCGAGGCCCCAATCGCCGTCTTGGGCATCCAGATAAGCGCAACTGGCAATCGGAAATGGGTCTTGCGGACGCAAGCGCTGCAGGCGACCGAAACAACGACGCGCAGCACTTCGCTGCCCCACCGCGAGCAACACCCAAGCCTGCGCTCGCAACCACCACCAATTCACAAACATTGCTGCACTCCAATCTGGCGGCACAGATCCACCTTCCAAAGCAAGGCAAACACCCACAAGCCGATGAGCAAGGCCGCAGTCACATGGCCGATATGGCGGTCGACCACAACGGAAGGGGTCAAGGCCCTCACCAACCGCTCCAAAGGCCTCACCATCAAGTGGAGGGCCTGATAAGCCAAGTTGTCTTGGCGCTTGCCGCCAATCAGGACACCCAACAGGAATCGACCCAACATCGCCAGGAGGGCGATCTCGCAAATCAACTTGATGGCAGTCGCGATGGTTAGCAGCATGTGGCAACAAGGCGCACCGGGGCGCATCAATCCAATGGCCAGCCATGGTGTGCAGTCAGGCTTACAGGTCTCTGACATTCGCGGCCAGCCGCGCGTTAGTCCTGTGCTCGCAAACCCGCGAACCGGAGGGGACGGTCGTGTGACAATTTGAGGGCGCCGTTTGGGCGCAGCGCTCCCACGCGCCGTGCGCCGCAGATTGAGCTGCGGCCCCCTCCCAACCCAACACCTGTCACCATGGACGCCGAACGCATCAATGCTTTGGGCACGCTGATCAACGACCTCCGTGCGCGCACCGACGCGCTCCGGGGGTATCTTTGACTACGACCGCAAAGCCCTGCGACTGAACGAAGTCAACGCCGCGCTGGAGAACCCCGCGGTCTGGAACGAACCCAAGCGCGCCCAGGACCTGGGCAAAGAAAAGCGCGAACTCGATCGCGTGGTCGAGACGATCAACCACCTCGAATCCAACTTGGCCGACAACCTCGAGTTGTTCGACATGGCCAAGGCCGAGGGGGACTTTGACTCCATCGAAACGCTCGAAGGCGAGACCGCCAAGCTGACCGCCATGGTGGAGGAGTTCGAGTTCCGCCGGATGTTCAACAACCCGGCCGACCCGAGCAACTGCTTCATCGACATCCAGGCCGGCGCCGGCGGCACCGAGGCCTGCGACTGGGCCGGCATGCTGCTGCGCCAGTACTTGAAGTACTGCGAGCGCAAGGGCTTCAAGGCCACCGTCGAAGACGAAACCCCCGGTGACGTGGCCGGCTTGAAGAGCGCCACCATCAAGGTGGAGGGCGAGTACGCCTTCGGTTTGCTGCGCACCGAAACCGGCGTGCACCGTCTGGTTCGCAAGAGCCCCTTCGACAGCGCGGGGGGCCGCCACACGAGCTTCGCCTCGCTGTTCGTGTACCCGGAGATCGACGACTCCATCGAGATCGAGATCAACCCAGCCGACGTGCGCACCGACACCTTCCGCGCCAGCGGCGCCGGCGGCCAGCACATCAACAAAACCGACTCGGCCGTGCGCCTGACGCACATCCCGACCGGCATCGTGGTGCAGTGCCAAGACGGCCGCAGCCAGCACAGCAACCGCGACGTGGCCTGGAAGCGCCTGCGCTCGCGCCTGTACGACCACGAGATGCGCAAGCGCCAGGAAGAGCAGCAAAAGCTGGAAGACACCAAGACCGACGTGGGCTGGGGCCACCAGATCCGCTCCTACGTGCTGGACCAAAGCCGCATCAAGGACTTGCGCACCAACGTCGAAATCTCCAACACCCAGAAGGTGTTGGACGGCGACCTCGACGCCTTCATCACCGCCAGCCTCAAGCAAGGCGTGTGATCCATGGCCCCCGGTCTCTCTTCGGTGCGCGCCCGGCTGGCCGCGCTGGGCCAGTGGCCCAGCCGTTCGGTAGGCTGGCGAGCGGTGCTCGCCAGTCCGGCCTCACCCCCCCAAGGGGGCCGCGGTCGCCTTGGGGCTGAGCCTGGACTCAGGGCGCCCTGCGGGCGGCCTGTGCCTGGCGAAGGGCGAATGCACTGCCGTGAGACGGCCCGGCGCCGACCGGCCGCATGAAAACGACGTTTGCGCTCGCGCTGGGCATCGCCATCGTCGGCCAGGTCCTGTACCAGGTCACGCAAAAGACGGTGCACGCCGAGGCCCATCCCGTTCTGGCCCTGATCGCCTTCTACCTGGTGGCGGCGGTGCTGTCGCTGCCCTTGTTCTTCCTGTTCCCGCTGCAGGGTTCGCTCGCGGCTGGCATCGGTCGGTTGAACGTCTCGGTGCTGGGCGTCGCCTTGTCCATCGTGCTGATCGAGTTAGGCTTCTTGCTGGCTTACCGCAGCGGCGGCAGCCTTTCCACCACCTACGTGCTCAGCGCGTCGGTGGTCGCCTGCGTGGTGCTCGCGTTGGGCGCCGTGTTTTTCAAGGAGACCCTCACGGTCTCCAGGTTGGCCGGCATCGGCCTGTGTTTCTCGGGCATCTGGCTGCTGACGCGGCCCACCGCCTGAACCCTCCCTGTTTTTCAAAGGAACCGACATGCGTGAAGGCACCGCCACCGCCATCCAACGCCTGGACTACCAAGCCCCGGCTTACTGGATCGCCACCGTCGACCTGACGTTCGACTTGGACCCGGCCAAGACCCTGGTCACCAGCAAGATGACGGTGAAGCGCAACAGCGCTCAGACGCACGGGCCGCTGGTGCTGGTGGGCGAAGAACTGACCCTGCTGCGATGCCTGATCGACGGTGAACCGGTGAGCTTCCGCCAGGAAGGCAACGACCTGATCATCGAGGCACCCGATCGCGATTTCGAGCTGACCCTGCGCACCGCCTGCGCACCGGAAAAGAACACCGCGCTGAGCGGCCTGTACACCTCGGGCGGCAGCTTCTTCACGCAGTGCGAGGCCGAGGGCTTCCGCCGCATCACCTATTTCCTGGACCGCCCGGACGTGATGGCCGTCTACACGGTCACCTTGCGGGCCGACGCCAGCAAGTACCCCGTGCTGCTCAGCAACGGCAACCTGCTGGAACAAGGCACCCTGGACGGTGGCAAGCACTTCGCCAAGTGGCACGACCCCTTCCCCAAACCCAGCTACCTGTTCGCCGTGGTGGCCGGTGACCTCGTGGCACGCGAGCAGCGCATCACCACCCGCTCGGGCAAAGACCACCTGCTGCAGGTCTTCGTGCGCCGAGGCGACCTGGACAAAACCGAGCACGCGATGAACTCGCTCATCGCCTCCATCGTGTGGGACGAGAAGCGCTTCAACCTGCCGCTGGACCTGGAACGCTTCATGGTGGTCGGCGTGTCCGACTTCAACATGGGCGCGATGGAGAACAAGGGCCTGAACATCTTCAACACCAGCGCCCTGCTCTGCTCGCCCGCCACCGCCACCGACGCCGACTTCCAGCGCATCGAGAGCATCGTGGCCCACGAGTATTTTCACAACTGGACGGGCAACCGCGTCACCTGCCGCGACTGGTTCCAGCTCTCGCTGAAAGAAGGCCTCACCGTCTTCCGCGACCGCGAATTCAGCATGGACATGGCGGGCAGCGACAGTGCGCGCGCCGTGCAGCGCATCCAGCAGGTGCGCAACCTGCGCGCCATCCAGTTCCCCGAAGACGCCGGCACGATGGCGCACCCCGTTCGGCCCGACAGCTACGTCGAGATCAACAACTTCTACACCGCCACCGTCTACGAAAAGGGCGCCGAGGTCGTGGGCCTCTACCAAACCTTGCTGGGCCGCGACGGCTTCGCCAAAGGCATGGCCCTGTACTTCGAGCGCCACGACGGCCAGGCCGTGACCTGCGACGACTTCGCCCAGGCCATGGCCGACGCCAATCCCGGCTCGCCGCTGAGCAGCCGGCTGGACGCCTTCAAGCGCTGGTACAGCCAGCCCGGCACGCCGCAGGTCGCGGCGCAGGGCGAGTACGACGCCGAGGGCCACACCTACACGCTGCGCCTGAGCCAACGCAACGCCAAGGGCCCGCTGCCTCAAGTCATCCCGGTGCGCATGGGGCTGGTGGGCTCCGAAGGTCAAGCCCTGCCGCTGCAATTGCAAGGCGAGATTGCCGCGCGCGGCACCGACACGGTGCTCATCCTGGAAGAGGCCGACCAGACCTTCACCTTCGTCAATGTGATGCTGCCGCCGGTGCCCTCGCTGCTGCGCGGCTTCTCGGCCCCGGTGGTGCTGGAAGACGGCCTGAGCGACCCTCAACTGTTGACCCTGTTGCGCCACGACAGCGACGCTTTCAACCGCTGGGAAGCCAGCCAGCGCCTGGCCCTCAAGCGCCTGTTGCGCGCCGCACGCGCCGGCCAACCGGCTCATTTGGACCACGCTTACGTGGAAGCGATGCGGACGCTGCTGCGTCACCCAGACTTGGACGCCGCCTTCAAAGCCGAAGCCTTGCGCCTGCCCAACGCGGCTTACATCGCCGAGCAGCTGGAGGTGGTCGACCCGCAGGCCATCCATGGCGCCGTCGAGTCCGCCTGGGACCAACTGGCCGAGGCCCTGCGCGACGACTGGGCTTGGGCCTTCGAAGCCCACCAGATCGCGGGCGGCTACAGCCCCAACGCCGCCGACGCTGGCCGACGCGCCCTGGCCAACCTTGCGCTGGCCATGCTGGTGCGCGGCTCAGTGGCACACGGCGATCCAGTCTGGCCGGGCCGCGCCTACCAACGCGTGAAGACCGCCAGCAACATGACCGAGCGCTTTGGCGCCCTGGCCGCGCTGGTGAACGCTCACGCCGAGTTGGCCGATGCCGCGCTGGCCCACTTCCACGCCCTGTTTGCCCAAGACGCGCTGGTCGTCGACAAGTGGTTCATGCTGCAAGCGCGTGCACCCGAACGAGCCGGTCGGGTGTTTGAGCGCGCCAAGAAGCTGCTGCAACACCCGGACTTCACGCTCAAAAACCCCAACCGCGCGCGCAGCCTGCTCGTGCAGTTGTGCAACTTCAACCCCGGTGCCTTCCACCGCAGCGATGCCGCCGGCTACGTGCTGTGGGCCGAGCAAGTGGCGGCCATCGACGCCATCAACCCGCAACTGGCAAGCCGGCTGGCCCGCGCCATGGACCGCTGGAGCACCCTGGCCGAGCCCTACCGCACGGCGGCGCAAGAAGCGCTGAAGCGACTGGCCGAGCGCGCATCCTTGTCGAACGACGTTCGCGAGATCGTCACCAAGGCCCTGGGAGCTTGATCGTGGCGCAACGCATCAGCCTGACGCAGTACCTGGTCGAACAACAACGCGCCCACGGCCACATCCCGCAGCAGCTGCGCCTGCTCATCGAGGTGGTGGCCCGCGCCTGCAAGCGCATCGCCATCAGCGTCAACAAGGGCGCTCTGGGTGACGTGCTGGGCACCGCCGGCAGCGAGAACGTGCAAGGCGAGGTCCAGAAGAAGCTGGACATCATCGCCAACGAGGTGCTCATCGAGGCCAACGAATGGGGCGGTCACCTGGCGGCCATGGGCTCCGAGGAGATGGACAGCATCCACGTCGTGCCCAACCGCTACCCGCAAGGCGAGTACCTGTTGTTGTTCGACCCGCTCGACGGCAGCAGCAACATCGACGTCAACGTCAGCATCGGCACCATCTTTTCGGTGCTGCGCAAGGTCAACAACCAGCGCGGCATCAGCGAAGAAGACTTCTTGCAGCCCGGCAAGCAGCAGGCCGCCGCCGGCTATTGCATCTACGGCCCGCAGGTGACCCTGGTGCTGACCGTGGGCGACGGCGTGGCCATGTTCACCCTGGACCGCGAAATGGGCTCTTGGGTGCTGACGGCCGACGAGGTCAAGATCCCCGCCGACACCAAGGAGTTCGCCATCAACATGTCGAACCTGCGCCACTGGGCCCCGCCGGTGAAGCGCTACATCGACGAGTGTCTGGCCGGCAGCACCGGCCCGCGCGAGAAGGACTTCAACATGCGCTGGGTGGCCAGCATGGTGGCCGACGTGCACCGCATCCTGACCCGCGGCGGCATCTTCATGTACCCCTGGGACGCCCGTGAACCCCACAAAGCCGGCAAGCTGCGGCTGATGTACGAGGCCAACCCGATGGGCTTCATCGTCGAGCAAGCCGGTGGCATGGCCACCGACGGTCAGCGGCGCATCCTCGACATCGTGCCGACCAAGCTGCACGAACGCGTGGCCGTGGTGCTGGGCTCGAAGAACGAGGTGGACCGTGTCACCCGATACCACCTGGAGCCGCCGCCCCCTGCAGCGCCAAATTGATCATGCGGAGGTGGTGGTCGGAGATGCCGGCCTCCACCTGGCTGGCGAGCTCGAGGTGGTCGCAGCACTTCACCTGCATGAGGGTCACCAAGCCGTGGATGCTGCTCCAGACGAACATGGCATCGGCATCCAACTTCGCCTTGGGAACCTCCTGACCGTAGAGCCGGCGCAAGGCTGAGCGCAGGACTTCGAAGGCGCGCAGGCCGGCGCTGTACAGCTCCTCATCCTCGGCAGGCTCCGGCCAATCGTTGCCGAACATGAGGCGGTATTCCAGCGCGTTTATCGCTGCATAACGCATGTAAGCACGACCCAGCGAGTCGAAATCGGCCCCTGGATCTTCGAAGCGCTCGCGGCCCTCCAACGCGTCCGCGAAGGACTCATAGCAGCGACGCAGGACCTCAGACAGCAGGTGGTCCCGGCTGGCGAAATGCTTGTACGGCGCCTGATGGCTCACCCCAAGTCGGCGCGCCACGTCACGCAGGCTCAGCTTTTCCAACCCATGCTCGGCAATCGCCTCGCGCGCTGCCTGCAAACAGGCCTCACGCATCGGCAAGGGCTCATCGGTCCATCGGGCGTTTTCGCTCATGCACGCCATTGTCCAACCTGCAGGTTGACAGCGTCAACCTTGCCTAGTACATTGGTTGACGCCGTCAACTTCGGCATCTTGCTCAGGAGCCCGTCATGTCCCGTCGCGTCCGACGTCCCGTCTTCCCCGCTGCCCGGGTGCTGGCCCGAGGGGCCTCGGTCGGCCCGACCGCGCGGCCGACCGCCTGCGCGGGCGTCCCAGCCAGGCGCGCGCCCATGCGCCCCGGCCCAGCTCTGCCGCAGGTGCAGGCGCCGCCGCCCACCAGGCAGACGCAAGGGGCGCGTGAATCGCTGCTGCAGAGCAGCGCTCAGCCATGAGGAAGCTGGCACTTCTCGCAGCGCTGCTGCTCACCGCCTGCGCTGCCCCCAGGGGGCCAGCGCTGGCGCCGCAGACGGTCGAAGCCGCCTTCCAGCGGTCGCCCTCCGCCGCTTTCGACGCGCGCTGGTGGCAGCACCTGAACGACCCGGTGCTCGAACGCTTGCTGGCCGCCGCCCACACGGGCAACCTCGATGTCGCTCAGGCCGTGACCTGGCTGCGCGCTGCGCGTGCCGGCAGCGAGGCGCAGACCTCGCGCCTGCTGCCCACCGTGGCCTTGAACGCCACGTCGTCCGATGCGTCCACTGGCCTGCCCGAGAGCGTCAAACGGGGCCAACCCGACACCCGCGCCCTGCGCGCCTCCCTCGACCTGCAATGGGAACTGGATCTCTTCGGGGCCGTCCGCGCCGCCCGCCGCGCCAGCCAGGCGGATGCCGCGGCGGCCGCCGCCGCCGTCGAGGGCGCACGCTTGCTGGTGCAGACGGAGCTGGCTGCCCACTACGCGAATTGGCAATCGGCGCGGCTGCGCTTGTCGGCCATGGACAGCCTGCTCGACGCCCAGCGCGTGCTGCTGCAACTCGCCGAACGGCGCGCCGCCGAGGGTCAGTCGTCGCGGCTCGAGCTGGAAGCTCAACGGGCGGAGCTGGCGTCGCTCGACGCTCAGCGCTCGTCCCTGGTGCTGCTCAAGCAGCACAGCGAACACCGCCTGGCCCTGCTGACCGGGCGCACCCCAGGATCGTCGCTGCCTGAGTTGACCGACGCCCCCGCCACGCTGCCGGCGCCCCCCACCTTGCCCGCCGGCCAGCCCGTCGAGTTGCTGCTGCGGCGCCCCGACTTGGCGGCTTTGCAGTCGCAGGCGGATGCTGCCGCCGCGCGGGCCGATGCGGCGCAAGCCGAACGCTGGCCCCGGCTAGCGCTGCAGGCCATCTGGGGCCGGCAGGACCTTCAACTCAACGGCGCCGACCTCGCGCCTGTGCCCTTCCGTTTCGCCGCGCTGGCCTTTGCGCAACCCCTGTTCAACGCCGGCAGGTTGAAGGCGGTCGCCGAGGCAACGAGCGCGCAGGCCGAGGCAGCCAGGCTGGCCGAACGACAAGGCTTCCTGACCGCGCTGGCCGAAGTCGAGTCCTCCCTCGCCGCGCTGCACGCCAGCCGCGAGCGCGAGTCCCACTGGGCGGCGCAGTTCAATGCGGCCGATCGACTGGCCGGACACGCCGCAAGCCTGCACGCGCAAGGCCTGAGCGGCCGCAGCCCGTCATTGGCCGCCGACAAAGGCCGCCACGCCGCGCACCTGCAACTGCTGCAGGCCCGCACCCAAACCTTGCTCGACGCCTTCCAACTGATGAAGGCCTTGGGCGGCAGCTGGAACCCCTCGCCATGAAACACCTTCCCCACGCCTTCGCACTCGTCCTCAGTTTGACCGCCGTGGCCGTCCTGGCGGCCTGCTCCCGGGAAGCAAGGCCACGCGAGCCAGCGCCGCGACTCGTCTACGTCCACCAACTGCCGCAGGTGTCCGACTCAGAAAGTCTTCAGGCCACCGTGCACGCACGGCAGGAGGTCGAGCTCGGCTTTCGCAGTGGCGGCCGGGTGCAAGAGCGCCTGGTCGACGCCGGGCAGCGCGTGCGTGCAGGGCAGCTGCTCGCAAGGCTCGACCCCGCTGAACAGCAACTGGCCCTGAAGGCCGCCCATGCGCAACTGAGCGCTGCCGAACTGGACCGTGCGCAGCAGCAACGCGATGCCGAACGTCTGGAGCGACTCACCCAAGACGGCAGCGTGGGCGTGGCCGATGCCGAGCGCCAGCGCACCAGCGCCAGCGCAGCGCAAGAGCGCGTGTTGGCCGCGCGCACGCAGCTGGCGCTGGCGCAGGAACGCCTGTCGCACACCGAGCTGCGGGCTCCATTCGACGGCGTCATCACCTTCACGCGCGCCGATCGCGGCCAAGTGCTGGCCGAAGGCACACCCCTGCTGCACTTGGCCCACACCGGCCAGTTGGAGTTGCAGTTGGACCTGCCACCTGCCCTGGCCGCACAGGCCGCCACCCTGAAGGCCGAAGCCCTGGACCGCCGCTGGCGCCTGCGCGAGCTTCAAGGCGCTGCACACCCGCAAACGCGCACGCAGCGGGCGCGCTTCACGCCCGAGGGGTCGCCCTTGGTCTGGAACGCCACGCTGCTGGGCCGGTCGGTGCCCGTGAAGTTGCACGGCGTGGCCGCCACGCCCCGCCTGCGCCTGCCCGCGAGCGCCTTGGTGGCCAGCGCCGGGGAAACGGGGACGTTGTGGCGCGTCGTCGACCAGAAGCTGCAGGGGCTGTCGGTGCGCATCGAAGGCCGGGAGGGCGATGCCGCGCTGGTCAGCGGCGTCCCCGCGGGTGCCACCGTGGTCATGTTCGGCGCGCACCGCCTCGAAGCTGGCCAGACCGTGCGCACCTTGCCCTTGGAGCGCGCGCCATGAACGCCGTCACCTTGGACCGTTGGAACCTCAGCCGCTGGGCCATCAACAATCGAGCGCTCACCAGCTTCCTTCTCGTCGCGACGCTCCTCGTCGGCCTGCTGTCGTTCCGCCAACTCGGCCGACTCGAAGACCCGATCTTCAACGCCCCCACCATGACCGTGGTGGTCGCTTGGCCCGGAGCCACGCCACAGCAGGTCCAGGACCAGGTGCTGAACCGCGTGGAACAGGCCTTGCAGGAGTTGCCCGCCGTCGACCACGTGCGCAGCTTCGCGCGGTCCGGCTATGGCGGCATCACGCTTTGGATTCAGGGCGGCACCAAGAAGGACGAATTGGAGCGTGCGTGGTACCTGGCACGCAAAAAGGTGGGCGACCTGCGCGGACAGTTGCCCGAGGGCGTGAGGGGTCCCTTCTTCAACGACGAGTTCACCGACGTCTATGCCACGCTCTACGCCTTGCAGGCCCCAGGTCTGCCGCTGGGCGACCTGCAACTGCTCGCCCAGGAGCTGAAGAAGCGCCTGCAAACCGTACCGGGCGCCAACAAGGTGGACCTGCTGGGCCGGCCCAGCGAGCAAGTCTTCGTCGAGTTCGACAGCCAGAAGCTGGCGGCCATGGGCTTGAACCCGGGTCAGCTCGCGCAGCTGCTGTCGAGCCACATGACGCTGCAGCCATCGGGTCACTTCGAAGGGGCGAGCGAGCGTCACGCGGTGCGCGTGAACACCGAATTCGCGCGGCTCGATGACCTGGCCGAGCTGCCGCTGCAAGTCGGCGGGCGCTTGCTGCGGCTGAAGGACGTGGCCCAACTGCGTTGGGCCAGCGCGGACCCACCCTCGTACACGGTGCGGCGCAACGGCCAGGCCGCCTTGGCGTTGGGCGTGACCCTGGCGCCCGGCGGCGACATCCTCGCGCTCGGCCGCGCGTTGGAGGCCAAGCAGGCCGAGTTGCAGCAGCTGCTGCCTGCCGGTGTCACCCTGGAGCGCTACGCCGACCAGCCTGCCGTGGCGGATGCGGCCGTGTGGGAATTCGAAAAAAGCTTTCTGGAGGCGCTGCTGATCGTGCTGGCGGTCTGCTTCATCAGCTTGGGCTGGCGCACCGGGGTCGTGGTCGCGGCCTCGGTGCCGCTGGTGCTGGCGCTGGTGGCGGCGGCCATGCACGCCCTGGGCTGGCCGCTGGACCGCATCTCGTTGGGCGCCCTCATCATCGCGCTGGGCCTGCTGGTGGACGACGCCATCATCGCCGTGGAGATGATGGTGGTGAAGATCGAACAGGGCTGGGACCGCGCGCGGGCTGCGAGCCACGCCTACACGGCGACCGCCTTCCCGATGCTCAGCGGCACCCTCATCACCATCGCCGGATTCATGCCGGTGGGGCTGGCCAAGAGCATCAGCGGCGAGTACGCGGGTGGCATCTTCTGGGTTGTCGGCCTGGCCTTGATCGCATCCTGGATCGTCGCGGTGGTCTTTACGCCCTACCTCGGCGTTCTGCTGCTGCCCAAGACCATGAAGGCGCATGCCGAGCTTTACAGCGGGCGCTGGTATGCCCGCCTGCGCGCGGCGCTGGGCTGGAGCTTGGCGCACAAGGGCCGGGTGCTGGCCGCCACCGGCCTGGCCATGGGCCTGGCCGCTGCGGGCATGGGGCTCTTCGTGCAGCAGCAGTTCTTCCCAACGGCGTCGCGGCCCGAGCTGCTGATCGACCTGCGACTGCGCGAGGGCGCCAGCTTCGACGCCACCGCCAAGCAGGTCCAAAGACTGGAAGCCTGGCTGCAGCAACAGCCAGAAAGCCAGGGCTTCACCGCCTACACCGGGGCCGGTTCGCCGCGCTTCTATCTGAGCCTCTCGCCGGAGTTGCCCAACCCGGGCTACGCACAGTTCGTGGTGCAAACCGCCGGGCTCAAGGAGCGCGAGGCCCTGCGCACGCGCCTGCGCCAACTGTTCGACGAGAACGCTGAATTGCCCGATGCGCACGCGCGCGTCACGCGCCTGGAGTTCGGCCCCCCCGTCGGTTACCCGGTGCAGTTCCGCATCCTGGGGCCCGACCCGGACGAACTGCGCCGCTTGGCCCAACAGGTGCGCAACGAAGTGGACAAGAGCCCCCTGGTGCGCGACGTGCAGCTCGACTGGTTCGAGCCCGTCAGGCGCATCCAGGTGGAGGTGAACCGGGCCGAGGCCGCGCGGGCCGACGTGACGCCGTCCGATGTGCAGCAGGCGGTGCAATTGGCCTTGAACGGCGCCCCGGTGGCGCAGCTGAGAGTGGGCGAAGACCTGATCGACGTGATGCTGCGCGGGGCCGACCGAGAACGGCTGCAGCCCGAAAACCTGGCCCACCTGCAACTCTTCGCACGCAACGGCGCGGTGCTGCCCTTGGCCAGCGTGGCGACGGTCCATGAGGGTGTTGAGGAGCCGGTGCTGTGGCGACGCAACCGCGAGGCCTTCATCACGGTGCGCGCCGACGTCGTGGACGGAGTGCAGGGGCCGTTCGCCTCGATGCGCATCGCGCCCAGCGTCAAGGCCATCCCACTGCCGCCGGGCTATCGCATCGAGCTCGGTGGTGCCATCGAAGAATCGGACAAGAGCAATGTGGCGCTGTTCAAGGTCTTCCCGGCGATGTTCGGCGTCATCCTGCTGCTGCTGATGCTGCAGCTGCGGTCGTGGAAGCGCATGGGCCTCGTGTTCGCCACGGCGCCCCTGGGCCTCATTGGTGCCGTGCCGGCCTTGATCGTCTTTGGCGCGCCCTTCGGTTTCGTGGCTTTGCTGGGCTTGATCGCGCTGGGCGGCATGATCCAACGCAATGCGGTCATCCTGGTCGACCAGATTGAGCAGGACCTTGCCGCTGGAAGCCCCCTGCAGCAGGCCATCGTCGAAGCCACCGTGCGTCGTGCGCGCCCCGTGCTGCTGACCGCGGCCGCCGCCGTACTGGCCATGATCCCGCTGACCCGTTCGGTGTTCTGGGGGCCGATGGCCATCACCATCATGGGCGGCTTGCTGGTGGCCACGGTACTGACCTTGGTGGTTGTCCCCGCGCTGTACGCCCTGCTGCACAAACAGCTGGCGGAGTCGCCGTGATGCGGCGGCAGGCTCTCGACACCGTGCCCGTCACGCTGCACGCACGCGTGGCTTTGGTGCCGGGCTCCAGGGGCGACGTGCCACGCGTGACGCGCCACCACCACGAGGCCGACGGCTGGGCGTCTGCGCGGCTTCGGCCGCGCGAACTCCCAGGCCTGACCGCGCCAGACCATGCAAAAGGGCCCCATCGGGGCCCTTTTGCTATGTCGCGTCAGCTCACTCGCACAGCTTCTTGAAGGTGGCGATCACCGCATCGCCCTTGAAGGGCTTGACGATCCAGCCCTTGATGCCCGCGGCCTTGCCACGTTCCTTCATCACCGGGCTGTTTTCCGTGGTGAGCATGACGATGTTGACGGTGCTGTTGCCCAGCTCGCCGCGGATCTTCTCGGCCATGGTCAGCCCGTCCATGTTGGGCATGTTGACGTCGCTGACCACGAGCTTGATCTTCGGGTCCATCTTCAACTTGGCCAGGCCATCACGGCCATCCACGGCCGTGGCCACATCGAGGCCACTCTTCTTCAGGAATCCGGCGACTTCATCGCGCACGGTGCTGGAATCATCAACGACGAGGACTTGGGCCATGGTGATGCTCTCGTGGAAAGTGACGGGGTTTCAGAACAACTCTAGCTCGCCCGAAGCGAACATGGACTCGACATTGGCCTGGTTTTCGTTGAAGAGTTCCGGGGACCAATTCAAGTTGAACACGAAGCGCTGATGCAACTCGATGGGGTCGCCCTGTTGCAGCACGTTGTCCCACAGGTGATAGCGGAAACACAGCTGGGGATCTTCAGAGCCAAAGGAGATGTAGTGCTGCGGGTGGTTGATGACGATGGGCACCTGGGTCATCTTGGCCAGCGTGTTGTCGTCGTACGAGATGAAGCGGTTCTTGAATGCACCCCAGATGAGGTTGGTGGTTTCTGAGAACACGTTGTTGATGGCGCGGATCGAATCCTTGTGGATCTGCTCCATGTCGGCCAGCTGGTGAAGCTGCAAACGGCGCAGCGAGCGCTCTTCGATCTGCAGCATCATGTAGCCGCGGCACCAACTGGCCTCCAGCGGGATCAGCGAGTACACCTCGCCGTAGATCAGCCGATCGCGAACGATGATCGGCGCCTCGGCCACAACGCTGATCTCCCGGAACTGGCCGTTCAGCGCCTGCAACGTCAGGTCGACGATGCCGCGCACCAACGCTTCCGGGTACACCAAAGAGAACAAGGACTCCCGGACCACCGCGGTGATGTCGGCGAGTTCACCCAAGGTGTAGGCATGCCGCACAAAGCGACGCTGCCCCTCGTCCAACACCAGAGGCTCGGCGGTGCGGAAGAAGATCGGCAGCTCCGGCCGAATGCGATTGAGTTCCTGGGCCAGACGGAAGCCCGACAGGCTGTGACTCTCGAACCCCTCGGCCAAGAACACGGCCCCGAGGTCGATGCTGGAGCGCAGAACACTCATCAAGTTCTCGGGGGCCACCTTGACCGGCACCAAGTCATGGCCATCACAAAAGCGCTTCAGTTGCTCACCGGCCTCGGCGTCGGTGTCCAGCACCAGCACCTTGACTTGGATGGTTGCGGCTTCGTTTTCCATGACCCACTCGCTCCTTGTCAGAACATTTCCAACTCACCGGAATCGACCGCGTCTTCCAACGCTTCGACTTCGGCCCGGAAGTCCACAGCGCCAGTGGGCGACACGAACAACACGGCATAAAAATCCAAAGACAACCCCGTGACTTGAAACACGCGGCGGTGCCCTGGCCCCAAGGCCTCCAGGTAGGCCAAGGCCTCGCGGTCCAACACGTTGGGCGTGGACATTCCCACACTCGGGAAATAGCGCCCCACATCGCGGTTGATGGAGCCCACGATGATGTTGCCGCACTCGTTCACGGCATCCTCGAAGTCCTGATCCGACCATTCGGCCGGATCGATTCGATTCAGCCGGGCAAAGTGGGCCTTGCCGTCGGCATCCAGGCGGCACAACAAAGCCACGACCAAGCGAAAACGGTCGCTGGCGATCGACAACACAACGGCCTTCTTCTCCTTCATCCGACGGGGCAAGTCGTCGATGGGCACGACCTGCGCCGACTCACCCTCAGGTGCCAAACCCCGGGCCAGGGCCACCGTGGCAATGGTTTCGAAGCTGGTCTTGGCCTGCTCCGACAAAGTCCCGGCCAAGACCGCCGTCGCCGCGGCGGTGCCGGCCCCACGCCTCGGGGCGAAGGCGGCGCGAGACGTGGCCATCATGCTTCCAGAGCGCCTAGCGCGTCACGCGTGCGGTTGGCCACCAGGTCCACGCCGGAAATGGCGGACGTGATCATCTTCGCGCCCGCCTGCAAGTCCTGGAACGTGGCCGTGGTGATCATGTCGTTCTTGTACAGGTTGGCGCGGTACTCCTTCGAGAGCTTGTCGGCCCGCCCCGCCAAACTGCGGATCTCGCTGGCCACCACCCCAAAACCTCGCCCGTGCTCGCCGGCGCGGGCCGCCTCAATCGACGCGTTCAACGCCACGATCACCACCTGCTCCACGATGGAGGCGAACTCTTCGTTGCGGGTGTGCATCTCCCGGTTGTGCGACAGCAAGTGATGCATCTCGCTCTCCCAGCGCTCGAAAGTGCGCACCACGTCGTGCATGTGGTTCATTTGGCTGCCCAAGCCCTCCAACGAGCCGAGCGCCGTCTTTCGCACCTGGGCGTTGCTCTGCATCAGTTGCTGCAAGGACTGCTCAACCTCCCGCCGAGCCGCTTCGCCAGCGCGGGCCGCTTTGGCCTCGTGCTGGGCCAGTTGACCTTGCAAGCCCTGAACCTCTGCCTCCAGGGCCTGTACACGCGCACGCTGCTCCCTGGGATCAGCCGCTTCAAGACTGGCCGCCGCTTGCGTGGACGCCAAGCCGGCTTGGAGCGCGTCACGCCGACGCCACCACCAAGACGCGGCCACCACCCCCAGCACGAGGCCGATCAACCCTGCCAACCAAGCCGACATCCCGATCTCCCTGGGTTTCCCGGTCAGGCCGAAACGGCCGCCGCGCTGGGCAAACGGATGACGAACTCCGCGGCGCGGAAGTCTTGCCCTTCGTCGGCCGAACTGC